>NZ_JACHYW010000002.1:0-358610 GCF_014193145.1 Rhizobium sp. BK060 | reverse complement strand
GCCGAAAGGCTGGAAGTGTGACTGTCCCTCGATCATCACCTGCATCTCAGTGATCCGTTCTCGCAGCGGACGCGACATCTTTCATGCCACCTCCTCAGACAAGAACGATTTTGGCGGCTGCAAGACTTGCGGCACCACTGATGACGCTGTCTTTCAGCGCAGCAATTTCGGACAGAAGATTCTCCGCGGCAAAGCGGCAGAGCGCGATGCGCTTCTCAGCGCCACCATCGGGCGACTGCGCGAGCCCGCCCTTGGCAAGGTAGCAACCGGTCAGGACAAGGCCGAAGAGGCGCTGATAGGGTGTTGCACCGGCCAAAGCCTCGGCCGTCTTGCCATCGCGCAACTGCGCCAACAACCAGTCCGTCGCTTCGCTGAGGTCGGTTGTGGCTGCGTCGAGCCGGTTTGCGGTCGCACCAAAGCCTTCGAGGTTGGAGTGGCGGACCTGGTCGGCAATCTGCTTCAGCTCGGCAATGAGCCCGTGTACCTGCTCGCCGTTGGAAAGCGTCAGCTTGCGGGTGACAAGGTCGATCGCCTGGATGCCGTTGGTGCCTTCGTAGATCGGCGCGATACGTGCATCGCGTAGGTAGCGCGCAGCTCCGGTTTCCTCGATGAAGCCCATGCCGCCGTGCACCTGAATGCCGAGCGAAGCCACGTCGACTCCAACATCGGTGGAAAAGGACTTGGCGATAGGTGTCAGCAGCGCAGCGCGCTCCTGCCAGTGCGGCTTGGCGTCGGTCGCGCGATGCGACATGTCGATGGCGTGCGCGCAGGCGTAGGAAATCGCGCGGGCGCCCTGTGTCAGCGCCTTCATCGTCAGGAGCATACGGGTGACATCCGGGTGCTCGATGATCGGGCTCATACCGCCGCCCGTCCAGCCGGGCGCCTTACCCTGAGTACGCTCCTTCGCATAGGCAATCGCCTTCTGCGTCGCCGCCTCGGCGATTGCCACGCCCTGCATGCCGACGGCAAGCCTGGCGTTGTTCATCATCGTGAACATGCAGGCCAGGCCCTTGTTTTCCTCGCCGACCAGCCAGCCGATCGCACCCTTCCCTTCACCGAACTTGCCATCGCCATAGATCATGGTGCAGGTCGGCGAGCCGTGGATGCCGAGCTTGTGCTCCAGCGAATGGGCAAAGAGATCGTTGCGGGCGCCGAGCGATCCATCCGGATTGACAAGGAACTTCGGCACGAGGAACAGCGAGATGCCCCGCGTTCCGGTCGGTGCATCCGGCAGGCGGGCGAGCACCAGGTGAACGATGTTGTCGGCGGCGTCGTGTTCGCCCCAAGTGATGAAGATTTTCTGGCCGAAGACGCGGTAGGTGCCATCGTCCCGACGCTCCGCGCGGGTCTTGAGCACACCGAGGTCGGAGCCGGCATGCGGCTCCGTCAGGTTCATCGTGCCGGTCCATTCACCGGAAACGAGCTTTGCAAGATATATATTCTTGAGTTCGTCCGAGGCATGGCTGCTGATGGCCTCGATCGCGCCCATGGTGAGTGTCGGGCAGAGCGCGAATGCCATCGATCCGGAATTCCACATCTCGAGCGCCGCGACGTTCAGCATGTGGGGCAGCCCCTGCCCGCCGAACTCCTCAGGTGCGGTCAGGCCGTTCCAGCCGCCGGCAATCCAGTTCTGATAGAGGTCGCGCCAACCATCCGGCGTCACCACCCTGCCATCGACGAGGCGCGAGCCCTGGCGGTCGCCGATTTCGGCGAGCGGTGCCACTTCATCCGTGGCGAACCGCCCTGCTTCGTGAAGGATGGCGTCAACGAGATCTTCGCCGAGATCGCCAAGCAAACCGGCCTCGATTGCACTGCCCAAGCCGGCCACATGCTTCAGTGTAAACGAAATCTGTTCGACGGGCGCCTTGTACATCAGTGATCTCCTCGCATCCATGGCCGCCAAGCGAAACGCCCTTCGACCTCTCCGTGGGCAGAGCTAATTGATTTTTACGTAAACGTCAATTTCAAACTTTCCGGTGGCTATGCGCAGGGAGTAAGGGCTGTCTGCACTATTGTGCACTTGCACAAACCAACCGTCATAGAGAATCTCTAAGGACACAGACCGCCATCGCAAGAGGACCGGCGCACCATGGATACCTTGCCTGCCAACATACCGGGACTCGTGTGGGCCTACCGCTTTCCGCCGGATGGCGGCAGGGCGACACGCCTTGCAAACAGCGCGCCGCAGGCGGAACTCACGAACGGCGGCGGCTTCTACTGGCTGCACCTCAATCTCGCCGATGCCCGCGTTCCCGGCCTGCTCGATACGATCGAGGGCCTGAACGACGATGCCAAGGCGGCGTTGATTACGCGCGACACGCATGCCGCGATCACCGTCGACGAACAGATGCTCTACGGCACGCTCGTGGATTGTCAGCGCGAGTTCGATCACGAGACGGCTGACCTCGGCTGGCTGCATTTTGCGATATCCGATCGCTTCATCATCACCACGCGTCTGCAGCCGCTGCGCAGCATCGAGCGCGCTCGGGCGCTGGTCGAGAAGAACCCGACAAAGTTCGAACGTCCCGTCGACCTGTTCGAGACCCTGGTGATCGAATTCCAGCGCACGCTGCTCTCGATCGTCATGGAGATGACGGATGAACTCAACGTTATCGAGGATTTCGTCTACGACAACACGCCGCGTGACGAACGCCGGCGGCTGGCGCCGGTTAGGCGCACAGTCGTCAGACTGCACAGGCACCTGAGAACGGTTCTCGCCCTGATGCGCCGGGCCGCGGCCTCGCACGACGACGAAATGCCGTTCGGCTTCGAAGACGTCGCGGGACGACTCACAAGCCGTCTCGAAACGGTCGATCACGATATTTATGCCCTGCAGGACCGCGCGCGTCTGCTGCATGAAGAAATCGATTCGAAGCTATCCTCCGAGACCAACCGACACCTCTACATTCTGTCGATCATGACGGCCTTCCTGCTGCCGCCGACGCTGGTGACGGGTTTCTTCGGCATGAACACGACGAACCTGCCCTTTGCCGAAGGCAGCGGAGGGACGGAATACGCGTTCGCCCTCATCATCGCTTCGATCCTGTTGGCCTGGTGGCTGCTGAAGCGCGTTCGCATTCTTTGAATGAAGAAAGCCCGGCATCGATGCCGGGCCTTGAGACGCAAGCCTGTTTCATTCAGTGGTACGGTGAAATGCACTGCTGGCGCGGGCCGTTGTACGGCTGGAAGGTGTTGTCGTAGACGCGATAGGAGCGGTAGCGCGCTTCGCACCAGGCCACGTGGCTCGACGCAAGCGGAGCCGCGGGAGGAGCGACATAGGTCGGCTGCGAGGCGATCGCGCCGCCGATCACTGCGCCGGCACCGAAGGCAGCCAGCGGGAACCAGTATCCATTGTAGTAGCGGTAGCCGTTTCGGTAATAGGGATAGCCGCGGTAGTCGCCATACCAGCCGGGCCGGTAGGCTGGGCGATACATTGGGTAATAACCTAGGCGAGAACCGGGATAGTAGCCCGGCCGGTATCCGGGGCGAAAACCGGGGCGGCAATAGGGGCCGCGGCAATACTGCACATTCTGGACGTCACCAGACTTTTCGACCTGCGGCAAAGCCGGCATCTGCATTGCCTGCGAAGGCACAAGGCCACTGGCGAGCGTCACGAACGATATGGCGGCAATCGCTATCTTCTTAAAAAATCCACTCTTGGAATCTCCGTTCCCAGTTGGAATACGCGCGCATGATAACGCGAAGGCTATGAAACCGTTCCAATGATCCGTTTTCATGCCGTTGATGCGACTTTCCGTTTTTAAGCGATCGCGGATTAACTGGACATTAACCGCCTTTCACCAGGCTCATTCCATGAAGCGATCCTGGAGAAATCTTCTGCTTCGCCTGGTGGTTCCGGCGCTTGTCGTGGGGGCTCCGTCTCAGGCTGCGGCCACGAACATCCCTCCCTGGAAGAACCCCAACAACGCGCTCGTCATCGATGCCTACGAGCTGAACACGATCGATTGGGATTCGCTGCTTTCCGACAAGCGTATCGCCGCCTTTATCTCGAAGGCCTCCGACGGACTTCCGGAAAGCTTCTCCTGCACCGGCGATCATGCCGGGGACACGGTTGCGCATTGCAAGACCATGTGGCGCAAGTATGCGGTGAGCCGCGAGCTCTTTCAGACGCGACGGCTCGTTGCCCGGGCGGCCGGCCTGCTGTGGGGCTCCTATCACCTTGCACGGCCGGGTAATCCGGTCGACCAAGCCAACCATTTCCTCGATTATGCCGACCCCAAGGACGACGAGATGATGGTCCTCGATCTGGAAGGCATCGATCCGCAGCAGTTCATGTCGCTGGAGGACGCGCAGATTTTCGCAGGCCATATCAGGGCGCGAACCGGACGCTATCCGGTTCTTTACACCAATCACAACACTGCCCGTTACATCGCCGCCTACCGCAACGACTATCCGGTGCTGGCGCGCCTGCCGATCTGGTATGCGCGATACAAGCCCGACGTGAAGGGCGTGTTCCCGATGGGAAACTGGGACAACTACCTGATGTGGCAGTTCTCGTCCGGAACGAACTGCAGCAAGCGCCGCTGCCCCTACCGCGTGCCGGGCACCCTGACCGATATCGATGTCAACGTCGCGCCGATGAGCCGGGCGGAGCTCGCAAAGATGTGGGCGCGCGGCAACCTCCTGCCTGCGCGCGAGCCCGACCCGCCGCTCATCCTTGCCAAGATCGAGATGGAGCCGCGCGGAAAGCCTGCCATGGACACCGCCGCCATTGCACCGGACCCTATCGTCACCTCCTCGATACCGCAGAGCGAAGTGGCCCGTACCCGTCGCGACTTCTGAGGAGCCCTCCTCAAAAAAGACCCCGCCTCTAGAAAGCGGGGCCACTTGGGAGGGAGTCCTTTGGATCAGGCGACGACTGAGAGCTTCGCCTGATCGCCCTGCAGGCGATTGACCATGAAGTGTGAATACCATTCGAGGAACTGCATGACGCCGCCCTCGTGCAGCATCGAATAAGGGCCAGGCTCGTAGGCCGGCGAATGGATGCCGAAAGCGTTCTCTTCGACGATACGGCGATCCTGATCGTTGGTTTCGGTCCAGACGTGGGTGAGCTCGGCCAGATCGTAGTCGACGCCCTCGACGGCATCCTTGTGCACAAGCCACTTGGTCGTAACGGCCGTTTCGTTAGCGCTGAGCGGCAGCACGCGGAAGGAGATCGCGTGGTCGCCGAGAATGTGGTTCCAGGTCGTCGGGTAGTGGAACAGCAGCATCGTACCGATGCGATCGATCGTCACGTCCTCCGAAAGAGGCCGCTTGACGGCGCGCTTGCCGGACATGGTGTAGCTCTCGGCATCCTCGATCAAAGGCATGCGGGCCGTGCGGAACTGGCCATCCGGAGAAATCTGGAACTTGCTCGGCAGTCCGGCCGCCTCGCAGCGCGACCAGTGACCGGCGATCTCGGGATCGTCGGCACCACCGTCCGTGCCCGTGACACTCGGCGCTTCAGGGTAAGTACGGCAAAGCTCGGGATGATTGGCCGCGCAGTGATAGCATTCGCGGTTGTTTTCCCAGACGAGCTTCCAGTTGCCCTTTTCGATGATCGTGCTCTGGAAGGCGACCTTTGCCTCGCTCAAATGATGTGGCAGCATGTAAGGAGCCACCATGTCGCGCACCGGCTGGAAATCCGGCGCGTTCTGGGCGAGACAGATGAAGATGTAGCCACCGAAGCTCTCGCAATGAACCGGCTTCAGGCCGTAGCCGCTCTTGTCGAAATCATCGCCCATGTGGCGAGCGAAGGCGAGCTTGCCATCGAGATCGTAGGCCCACTGGTGATAGGGGCAGACGAGGCGAACCGAGGAACCGTGCTCCTTGGTGCAGACGCGCGAACCGCGATGGCGACAGCTGTTGTGGAAGGCGCGGATGACGTTGTCGCGGCCGCGAACGATGACGACAGGATAGTCGCCGATCTGAACGGTGAAATAGGCTCCTGGCTTCGGCAACTCGCAGTCATGGCCCATGAACAGCCAATCGCGGTAGTAGATCATTTCCATATCGAGCTTGAAGTAGTCCTCGTCGATATAGAAGGGCTGCTCGAGACTGAAGCCTTCCCGCCGGGTCTTGAGTTGCCGCAATACGTTGCTGCGAATATCCATCTGCATATCCTCGTATGGTGGGGCCGCCGCTTGATCGAAGGCGAAAGCCGCCGGAAGCTTCGCTCCCTCTCCGTCAGGAGACTTTCTTGAAAGACATTTAAACACCGCTGGCGCGCGGCGTTTGGTTGTAAAGCGACATTGGCTTCGAAAATGACGACAGGCGACAAAGGAGTGCGGAATCGAACACGGCTCCAACCTACAAATGCTTCATTCTCGGCAAGTAAGGCCAATTACGACATCGACGCAACCCAATTCATGCTTGGGCTCTCAGCCCGGCATCGCCACGGTTATCGCATTTGCGACATGACGGCCAATGAACTAGGTCCTCCAATCTGCGGACGGCAATCATGCTTAATCTACCATTAAGCATGATTGCCTATCCTTGCCGCATCAGACATGCATGCGGATATCCACCATGGCGAAGCTTCGCTATTTCGACGCCAGCAACAGCAATGCACGCAGCGCGGCACCGGTCGCCTCGCATTCCGAATTTCTGCGCACGGGAAAGATCACGCGCACCCGGGCGCACTGGCTCGCCGAGGAACGGCGCTACCTCACGCATGACGAAGTCGCGGAGAGGACGGGCCGCAAGCTGGAGACCGCCGGCGCCAGAACGCATCAACATATCAATGGCTTTCACCACTCGATCCAGTTTCCAAAGATGCTGTTTCATCGGACGCTGGAGGACAGCCCGCATCTCGGCTACTGCCATGTGACGGCGGCGCGGACGAAATTCGCCCGCTACGAGGAAGTCAGCTGGGCGTTCTACATCGCGAATTTCTACGCCGACATCGGCGACAACGACAATTTCTTCCAGAAGATCGATGTCAAGTATTCGCGCATGTACTTCGCCGTCGCCATTAAGCCGGGCGAACATACACCCGAAAAGATGACGATCGACCGCTCGGTGCGGGGCAACGGCCTGCTCTTCCGGACCGACGATCCGCAAATCGCCATCAAGAATGTGCTGCTGCTTGGCGCACGCAACGAGCAGCTGCGCGAGATCATTCGCCAGCTCTGATCGGCATCATCGGCCCGCTCTGATATTGATCCAATCGCCGGGAAGGCATAAGGACTGCCGGACAGCAATCCGGACAGCGCATGGCACGATCGATCGACATCACAAAGGACAGGCAGCAGGCTATCGAAGCCGGTTGTGCGGTACTTGGCGACGGATTCCCGATCGCAATCCCGACGGAGACCGTCTACGGGCTCGCCGCCGATGCCACCAATCCGGTTGCGATCGCCCATATTTACGAGACCAAGGGCCGCCCGCGCTTCAACCCGCTCATCTGCCACATGGCCGATCTTGCCATGGCCGAAAGACACGCGGAGTTTGACCCCGTTTCGCGCGCGCTGGCCGAAGCCTTCTGGCCCGGCCCGCTCACGCTCGTGCTCCCGCTGAAACCCGAGAGCGCCATTCATTCGCTGGCAACTGCGGGTCTCGATACCGTCGGCATCCGCGTGCCGAAGGGGTTTGCAGGCGAATTGATCCGCGCCTTCGGGCGGCCGCTCGCCGCGCCCAGCGCCAATACGTCGGGCAAGATCAGTGCAACGAGCGCTGCCCATGTCGACGCCGATCTCGGCGAGCGCATCAAGCTGATCCTCGATGCCGGCGCCAGCACCGTCGGTGTCGAGTCCACGATCGTCAAGGTCCAGGGCGGCAAAGTCCGGCTCCTTAGACCAGGCGGGTTGCCGGCCTCCGAGATCGAACGCGTGGCCGGTCAGAAGCTTCTGAGATCTCGGAAGGCGTCTGCTGCCATCGAGGCGCCAGGGATGTTGGCGTCCCACTATGCGCCTGGCGCAAGTGTCCGCTTGGACGCGACGCATGTCGATTCCACCGAGGCATTAATTGCCTTCGGCAAGACCTCCGTTGCCGGCGCCGATGATGCAAAGATCGTGCTCAATCTCAGCCGCGACGGGGATCTTGCCGAGGCAGCGGCCAATCTGTTCGACTATATGAAGAAGGCCGATGCCAGCGGCGCCTCGACGATCGCCTTTTCAGCCATCCCCGACGAAGGACTTGGCGAGGCAATTAACGACCGGCTGCGCCGCGCTGCCGCGCCACGCGAATAGCGAAAAGGACCACGTTTCGATGAGCAGCGTTTCTCCCGAACTTCTCGACCGCTTCGCCGCCATCGTCGGCGAGAAACACGCGCTTCGCAGCGAGGCGGATCTCGCGCCGCATCTCATCGAAAACCGCGGCCTTTACCATGGCTCCTCGCCTCTCCTTCTGAAGCCCGGCTCCGTCGAAGAAGTGTCGGCGATCCTGAAGCTCGCAACCGAGACCGGAACTGCCGTCGTGCCGCAAACGGGCAACACGGGTCTCGTCGGCGGCCAGACGCCGCGCGAGGGCAAGTCCGACATCATAATTTCGCTCGAGCGCATGAACAAGGTTCGGGATGTCGATCCGGTAGCCAACATTCTGGTCGCCGATGGCGGCGCGATCCTCGCAGACGTGCAGATGGCCGCAGAGGCGCACGGCAGGCTATTTCCGTTGTCGCTTGGCTCCGAGGGCTCGTGCCGGATCGGCGGCAATCTCTCGACGAATGCCGGCGGTACCGCCGTGCTTGCCTATGGCAACATGCGCCAGCTCTGCCTCGGCCTCGAGGTCGTGCTGCCCACCGGCGAAATCTGGAACGGACTACGTCGCCTCAAGAAGGACAACACCGGCTACGATCTGCGCGACCTCTTCATCGGCGCTGAAGGCACGCTCGGCATCATCACCGGCGCAGTGCTGAAGCTCTTTCCGCAACCGCTTGGCAAGCAGGTCGCGTTCGCGGGCCTTAACTCGGTCGAGGATGCCCTTGCGTTCTTCAACCTGGCGTCCAGCCTTTGCGGCTCCTCGCTGACGGGCTTTGAGCTGATGCCACGCTTCGGCGTCGAGATTACCGCCCGCAACATCGAGGGCGTGCGCGATCCGCTGGAATCGACGCATCCCTGGTATGTCCTAGTCGATATTTCCACGTCCGATTCGGCCGAGACCGCCGAGCGAATGATGACGGCACTGCTTGAGCAGGGCTTCGAAGCCGGGTTGGTTCAGGACGCGGCGGTCGCCTCTTCGGTCGCGCAACAGAAGGCGCTCTGGCATATGCGCGAAAGCATGTCGGACGCACAGAAGCCGGAAGGCGGATCGATCAAGCATGACGTTTCCGTGCCGGTTTCGGCAATCCCGGCCTTCATGCGCGAGGCCGGCGAAGCGGTGATGGCCGCGATGCCCGGCGCCCGCATCTGCGCCTTCGGCCATATGGGCGACGGCAATATTCACTACAACATTTCCCAGCCGATCGGTGCAGACAAGCAGGCCTTTCTGGCGCGCTGGCGCGAGATGAACCACGTCGTCCATGGCTTCGTGCTGGCGCATGGCGGATCGATTTCGGCCGAGCATGGGATCGGTCAGCTGAAGCGCGATGAACTGGCTTCGATCCGCCCGGCGATCGAAATGGACCTGATGCGCAGGATCAAGCGCGCCTTCGACCCGGCCGGCATCATGAACCCTGGCAAGGTCGTCAGCGTCGATTAGAGGTATTCGAGATCGTCAGCTCGACGTGCCGCCGGTCAGAATCGTCAGTGCGGGCGAATTGCTGGAGCTGTTTTGCAGATCGTACATAGCGGTGAAGCGCTTCATCAGCTTGTCGACTTTCTTCGAATCCTGAAGATCGTCGAGATTCACGAACTTCTTCAGAAGATCGACCTGCTTTTCGACATCCATGCTCGAAATGCCGCTCGGCAGGCTATAGGTGGTCGTGATCACCTGGAACAGCGCCTTGTCCCCGAGGATGGTGTAGAGCGAGGTTATGTCGGGCGCCTTGCGGGCAAAATAGAGAGCAAGGCGAACGCCGTCATTGCTTTCACCCTGCTGCGTTTCGAGGGTCTGCTGGAGATAGCTCTGCTGCGTGCGATCCTCGGCGCCGACGTTCTGGACCGCGCCGATCTTGGCGCGGGTCAGGTCGCCCTCGGTATCGAAATTGAAGTCGGCGACGATTTCCTTGAGCTTCGAATCTGCCTTTGTGTTCAGATAGCTCTTCGGATCGGACGGGTCAGACGTGAAGATCTTCCGCAAGGTCTCCTCGTCGTATTTCGTGGGGTCGAGACCGTTCGCCTTCAGCACGAAGCTTGTTAGCTTGTCATTCGTCAGGAAATCGTCGAGCGACTTTACCTCTGCCATGCCCTTGGCGAAATTGTCGACGGCCGTCGTCGCATCCTTCGAGGCCTTGTCCTTGATCGAGCCGTCGCTCATTCCCATGGTGGCACGCGACTTGTAGTTTGTCGCATACTTGGCCATGACGGCAGGAGAGAGAGCCTGCACTTCCGACGTAATCTTGCCGTCGCTGCCGAAATTGAAGGCGCGGACGAGATTCGTGATGCGCTCGTCCTTGAACGAGGCGACATAACTGTTCGGATCATAGGGGTCGCTCTTCAAAAGCTTGCGCAATGTCGAACGCGGCACATCCTGCTCCGTCAGCCCATAGGCGCGCAGCGCCATTTGATAGGGGTCAGGCAGGTCGTCGTTCTTCTTATTCAGATCCGCCGTCGCATTGGAGCGGAGGAAATCATCCACCTTCTTGATGTTGTCGTCGCTCATCCGCTCTTTGTAGTTGGCGACGGCAGCGTCGATGGCCTCTTGCTGTGCATCATCATAACGGACCGCATAGCTGTCGGTCGTGTTCATCTGCTGTTCGGCGCTCTGCGGACCGGAGGCCGCCGCGGCTGATCCGTCCGAGGCGAAGCTGAATGCCTGGTTGACGCTGGTAAAGCCCTGAGCGGAGGCAAAGCTTGGATCAGTCAGAATGCTCTTCAGGTCCGCGTCGCTGGTATCGGCAGGCATCCGATACACCGACTTGATGAGGCTTGTAAGCTTCTGATCCGCGATCAGCTGGTCCACGTTGGAGATGGCGCCTATCTTGCTTTGGAAATAGTCAAGGTTGGCATTGGCGCCGGAATTTGTGGAACGCGCCTGCGCAGTGGTCTGCGCAACGCCTATGTCCGACACTGTGCCATCGGCGAGAAAGTTAAAGGCCGCGGGGACGTTGTCGTAGCCGAGCGTCGAGGCATAGGTCGTGTCCGTGAGCACGCTCTTCAGATCGGCATCGCTCAGCGTCTGCGGCATGCCGTAGGCATCCTTGATGAAGCGCGTCAACCTTGGATCGGCTATCAGATCGTCGACATTCGTAATTGTGACAATCTTGGACTGGTAGTAGCTCGACGCTGCGGACGCCATGTCAGCCATGGCATCGATCTGATCGGAGGTTTGCGCGGTATAGGAGGCAGCGGTGGAATCGATCGTGCCGTCCGCGTTAAAGTTGAACGCGCTGTAGGCTTCACCATAGCCCAACGTATTCGCATAGTTGGAATCGGTCAGCACCAGCTTCAGGGCAGCATTGCTGAGGTCCCCCATGCTGAACGCTGTCTTGATATAGGACGCCAGCCGGCTATCCGCTACTAGGTCGGAGACATTTGTGATCGTTCCGATCTTGGACAGGTAGTAGGCCTTGTTATAGTCGGCGGCCGCCGGCGTCGCGATTGACGGAACAGTCAGATTGTACTGCTCCATTACAGCATTCTTCTGCGCAGTCGTCTGAGCAGCACCACTGACCGTGCCATCGGCGTTGAAATTGAATTGCGCAGCAAGCGCCTTGTATTTGTCGTTGCCGCTGACGTTCACGAAGCTGTTTGGATCGTTGACGTCGCTTGTCAGAACCTGCGTCAGGAAGTCCTTCGAGACGTAGGTCGGGTCAATACCGTAGGCTTTCAGGACATAGGTGCGCACACGACTGTTGCTGACGATGTCGGAAACATCCTGCACTGCGTCGATTGCGTTGCTGTAGTAGTCGGTCTCGGTCGTGGCATTCTTGCTCTCGTCCGCGAAGGACTGTGTGTAGAGACCAATCAGATCGTCTTCCTGGGCGTCGCTCTGCGCATCCGCTGCCGGCGAATTGAAATTGAACGCGGCAGCGAACTCCTTGTATCGCGTATCTGTCAGCTTGTTGGCGAAGCTATCGGCATCGGTGAGATCGCTTTCCAGCACCTTCTTCATGAAGGCCTTGGCGTAAGTCATGTCATCTAGGCCATAGGCCTTCATCGCGTAGCTGTAGAGGCGGTAGTTGCCAAGGAAATCGTCGACGTCTTTGACCTTGTTGATGTTGTCCTTGTAATACTCGGCGTCGCGCTTGACCGTTGCCTGGGCGGCAACCCGATCCAGGCTCTGCTTCATGTTCCCCGACAGTATGTTGTAGGCCATCGAAGCAGAGATCATAACGCGCCCTTTTCCGGCAAAGTCTTCAAAGTATGACAGATTGGTTCTGCGCTATTTTGCGATAAAAAACTTACCCGAGACTTACCCATCCTGCGTTGCAATATGGCACAGCCGGCGTTCACCCTCCGGAAACCTTGCCGGCTTCGGTTTTGATAACCATCCAGGGAGGCAAAGTTTTCTTAACCGCGATTTTTAAGCTGTCCGGAACAGGCGCCGCCTATTGTCGAGCCATAGAGGGCGAAAAGCCCCGAGGAGAAGACCGGAAACCGGCTCTCAGGTAAGACAAGGGTAGAATGAACATGAACAACACCGTTATGAAGCCCGTATGGGCTGGAACGACACTGCGTCTCGATCCGTCTCGCTTTCCCCAGCAGGTCAGCTACGCCATCCACGACTCCTCAAGTGACGTCAGCATAACGATCGACGAACGTGGCGCTATCCTGCGCAAGGTTCTTCCCTCAAGCGGCCTACCGCTTTCGATCGCACTTCCCAAGCGCGCCTTCAAGGGCGTTGCCGCCCGCGCCATTGACCACGGCAACGGCGAAGTGACCGTAACACTGGAGCTTCACCACGAAGATCCGGAGCTCTGCGTACCGCTGCTGGTCGCTCACGACCTCGCGGATATCGCCGCCGATTGGCGCAGCTGGTCGGAAGCCTTCCGCATTCCGATGCTGATGGTCGAGGCCGACGGCGTCGCACGTCCGCTCGAAGAACATCTCGGCGACCTACGCACCAGCGCCTTGAAGCCGCGGCGCCGCCACTCCTACTTCGCCAATCGCCGCCCGCGCTTCCTCGTGCGCCGCACGACCGGAAAGCTCGGCGTCGCCATGAAGATCGAAGGCAAGGAAATTATCGCCCGCAGCTAAGCGGCGCGCCGTTTCAGATTATCAATGCCCGGCCGCTGTGCCGGGCATTGTCGTTTCCGCCTCAGGGCAGGACGAAAAGAAGAGAAAGAAAGAGGCCGAGGAAAATGATCAGACCAACGCGATTGTTGGACTTGAACAATGCCAGGCACTGATCGCCGTCGCTGATATCCAGCGTTACGATTTGCCAGGCAAACAAGCCGGCAGCAATGAGCAGGCCGAGATAGGCAAACAGGCCGACGCCCGCAACCAGGAAGGCGCAGAAGGCGAGCACGAGCGTCAGGCCATAGAGACCGACGAGCCACTGTTTCGTCTTGTCGCCGAATAGCCGCGCGGTGGAACGAACGCCGATCAGCTCATCGTCCTCCTTGTCCTGATGGGCATAAATCGTGTCGTAACCGATCGTCCAGACCACCGAGGCGACGTAGAGGAGGATCGGCGCCAGCGAAAGGCTGCCAAAGATCGCCGCCCAACCCATCAAAGCGCCCCAGGAAAAGGCAAGGCCGAGGAAGAATTGCGGCCAGTCCGTGAAGCGCTTGGCAAAGGGATAAAGCGCTACGATGGCGAGCGAAACGACGCCGAGGATGACCGAAAACCAGTTAAGCTGCAGAACGACCAGCAGCCCAACCAGCGCCTGCAGGACGATGAACATCTTGGCCTGCGTGCGCGTCACGCGGCCGGATGGCAGCGGCCGCGAGCGGGTGCGGGCCACTTCCATATCGATTTGGTGATCGACGAGATCGTTATAGGTGCACCCTGCCCCCCGCATCGCAACCGCGCCGATGAAATAAAGTACAAGATGGAAAATCAGCTGGCCGCCGGAAAACTGCCCAATATGGGCGGTCGCATTTGCGGCCATCGCTGCCGACCAGAAACAGGGCCACATCAGGAGCTGCCAGCCAATCGGCCGATCCCACCGCGCAAGCTGCGCATAGGGCCAGAGCCATGGAGGCAGGACCCGATAAACCCAATTGTTCGAAGGCGCATCCGCAACGCGCCCGTTTATTCCGCCGATCTGTTGCATGAAGCCATCTAGCGATCGGTCAAGGTGCGGGTCAAGCCATCATGCGGCCGCAGTGCCAAACTCCGCAGAACCGTGGTCCCCTGAAAGGTAAACGCGGGCAACGACAACTGCGGCATAGCTCACACCGAGCGCCTGAAGAAATGCCGCTGCAGCCGAGATCGCGAGCATGACGACATTCGGTTTCCCATCGACCAACAGCAACGGCGAGGTCCCAAACTGAGACGCAACCACGACAAGCAGTATCGACAGGACCGCCGGCAAAATCATCCCGGCAACGAGCCGACCGGACGTTCGGAAAAATCGTGCTGTGCCGCGCCGGAGAGCATCCACAAGCGTTGTCTCGTGACCGGTGATGCTCGAAGTTGGCCAGGTTCCCAAAAGCGACAATACCAGTGCATAGGCGACATACAGAGCGAAAGCGAACCGCAGCACGCTTACAGATACACCTAACTCCGAGGGCAAAAACATGAATATCGGCAGCGAGATGACGAGCGCTCCGATGAGAAGCGCTACCGTCTTGAGAAAGTAAGGAAACGTTCCTCCGAAGCCCGCGCGCTTTCCGACCTCAGCAAACGGCGCGGAGTAAATGACCGCCCCCTGAACACACATCGCGACATAACTCCACATGAAGCTCGTCGCTCCACTGGACGTTTTGCCCGAGAGTTCATCGAATATCGAAAGGGCCATGATACCAATGACGACAACCACGTACATGGACCAGTTTCTGCCGATAATGTTGAATGTCTCGCGTAGTATCCCGCCCTCCCTCGCGCGTCTATACACGCACTCAA
The DNA here is from genome assembly GCF_014193145.1 of Rhizobium sp. BK060. Lineage (NCBI taxonomy): Bacteria > Pseudomonadati > Pseudomonadota > Alphaproteobacteria > Hyphomicrobiales > Rhizobiaceae > Rhizobium > Rhizobium sp. BK060. The sequence continues at coordinate 343,563 of NZ_JACHYW010000002.1, read as the reverse complement.
TCTGAGTCGGGACTGCTCGTCAAAGTCGTATTTCTAGACACCATTCCATCGTCGGATGACCGGCTCCGTCACATCGTGCTCGTAGCCGAGAACGCTGATGCTTGTCGTGTCCAGGATCAAGCGCGCGCCATTAGCCGGCGGTAGTCCGAGCCAGCGCGCGCCGAGCACGCGCAGGAAATGCGAGCTCGAGAAGATCAGGATGGGCGCATTGGCCTGCCGCAGTCCCGAGATGATCCGATCTGCCCGTGCACCGACATCGCCTGCCGCCTCGCCGCTCGGACACCCATCGCGAAACAGCTGCCAGCCGGGTCGGCTTGCATGGATTTCCTTGGTCGTGATGCCCTCGTAGACGCCGTAGTCCCACTCGGCCAGATCGTCCTTGACGATCGCGCCGGCGCCAAAGCCGGAGAGTTCGCAGGTGTTGCGGGCACGCTGCGACGGGCTGGACCACACGGCGGCGAAGCTCTTGCCCGCAAGGCGCGGACCGAGCTGGCGCGCCGCTTCCTCGCCGTTTGCCGTCAGAGGAATATCGCTGCGGCCGGTATGTCTTCCGGAAAGGCTCCATTCCGTTTCGCCGTGCCGGACGAGATAGATCTCGGGAAACGCACTGCTCATATGTCGGTCTCTTTCCAAGAAAGAAAAGGCGCGGTTGGTGCCGCGCCTTCCCGGTTGATCACAGTATAACCTTTTCGAGCGGCGGACGCGTCGCCTCGAACTCCTTCAGCTTCGCCTCATTCTCCGCAATGTAGTTGCGGTTGTCAGGCGTGGAAAACTGGTTCTTGGAAATCTGGATCTGCATGACGAAGAGTTCGTCCCAGCGGAAGCCGATTTCCGAACCGGCCAGATAGAACTCCCACATGCGGAAGAAGCGCTCATCGTACAGGGCGACGGCTTCCGCCTTGTGGGCGACGAAACGCTCGCGCCAATGGCGGAGCGTTTGGGCGTAGTGAAGCGGCAGCACTTCAACATCGCGCACCAGAAGACCGGCCTTCTCGATCACGGGGATCGTCTCTCCGATCGAGGGAATGTAGCCTTGCGGAAAGATATACTTCTCGATGAAGGCGTTGGTCGCGAAGCTTGGCTTCGGTCGGGCGATGGAATGCAGCAGCATGACGCCGTCATCGGCCAGCAACTCGTGCACTTTCTTGAAGTACTTGTCGAAGTTGCCGATGCCGACATGCTCGAACATGCCGACCGAGACGATGCGATCGAACTTCTGACCGGTCATCGTCCGGTAGTCCTGCAGATCGAAGCGGACACGGTCGGCAAGACCGCGCTGTTTCGAACGCTCGCGCGAGATCTTCAATTGCTCTTCACTAAGCGTGATGCCGGTGACATGAAGGCCGGGCGCGGCTTCGGCCAGATACATACCCATGCCGCCCCAGCCGGAGCCGATCTCAAGCACGCGCTGGTTCGGTTCTAGCAGGAGCTTGGCGGCGATGTGGCGCTTCTTGGCAACCTGTGCCTCCTCCAGGCTGATGCCCGGTGGGTTGTAGTAGGCGCAGGAATACTGCCAATCCTCGTCGAGGAAGAGTTCGAACAGCCTTTCGGACAGATCGTAGTGGTGCGCCACGTTGCGTTTGTTGCGATTGACCGGCAGACGGCTTTTCAACTGTTGAAGAGCGATGCGGCTGATCAGGAGGGCCGCCATCGGGATATCGAAGATTTCGTTGGTGGTGTTCTGTTTCACCATCTCCAGGAAATCGTAGATGCTGCCGCGTTCAAGAATGAACCGGCCCTCCATGTACATTTCGCCGAGCTTTAGGGTGGGGTCGCGGCGGATCAACTTCTCCGCCTCCTCGTCGGCAACGCGAACAACAACCAGATCACCAGTGCCGTCGCCAACTATATGCGTCTCGCCATTGGCGAGAGTGAGCTTCAGATTACCCTTGCGGATGAGTTTTTTGACGATCGATAAGAAAGCCGACGCCATGAACAAGGCCTCGCAATGTGACAGGATAGTCAGATCAACTTAGTATCTCTCATCCGCCTTACAAGCGCCATAATTCGCACCCCGGCGACATGACCTCCGAAGTGTGACATTTTTGCAAATATTACTGCTAAGCGCTTATTTTCGCTTCATGGCCTCGGCCAGTGCAGCTCCAAAGGCACCTTGGCTCTCCGGTTTTGCCGGGGCTGAGCGTCGGTCGTTCTGACCGCGAACCGGCTGATTTCCACGCGACTCGCCACGCGGCGCCGAAGGTTGAGAACCGTCGTCCTTTCTCATCGACAGACCGATGCGCTTGCGCTTCGCATCGACCTCCACGACGCGAACCTTCACGACATCGCCAGCTTTCGCAACTTCGTGAGGATCTTTGACGAAGCGATCGGCGAGCTGGGAAACGTGAACCAATCCGTCCTGATGGACGCCTATGTCGACAAAAGCGCCAAAGGCCGCAACGTTGGTAACCGTGCCTTCCAGCATCATGCCGGGCTTGAGATCCGAGATCTCGTGGACGCCTTCGGCGAAGGTCGCGGTCTTGAAGCTCGGGCGCGGGTCGCGGCCGGGCTTTTCCAACTCGGCGAGAATGTCCTTCACCGTCGGCAGACCGAATTTCTCGTCGATGAACTGCCGCGGATCGACGGCTTTCAGCACCGCGCTGTCGCCCATCAGCGAGCGAAGGTCGCGGCCGCAAGCAGCGACGATCTTCTTGGCGACGCCATAGGCTTCCGGGTGGACCGAGGAGGCGTCGAGCGGCTCCTTGCCATCACGAATGCGCAAGAAGCCGGCGCATTGCTCGAAGGTGCGCTGGCCGAGGCGCGCGACCTTCAGGAGATCGCGGCGCGTCTCGAAGCGGCCTTCGCTGTCGCGGTGCTTGACGATCGCGTCGGCAATCGAGGTACCCAGGCCCGAGACGCGCGACAGCAGCGGCGCGGAGGCAGTGTTGAGATCGACGCCGACGGCATTCACCGCATCTTCGACAACGGCGTCGAGCGAGCGCGACAGCTTTTGTTGGTCGACGTCGTGCTGATACTGGCCGACACCGATCGATTTCGGCTCGATCTTGACGAGCTCCGCCAGTGGATCCTGCAGGCGCCGGGCGATGGAGACGGCACCGCGCAACGAGACGTCGAGGTTGGGGAACTCCAACGCTGCCGTTTCCGAGGCGGAATAGACCGAGGCACCGGCTTCCGAGACGATCACCTTGGTCGGTTTGGCACCCGGCAGCTCGGCGAGCATGTCGGCCACCAGCTTCTCGGTCTCGCGGCTCCCGGTCCCGTTGCCAATCGAGATCAGCTCGACATTGTGCTTGCGGATCAGGGAAGCGAGTTCCAACTGCGCGCCGCGCACGTCGTTTCTCGGCTGAAACGGATAGACGGTGGACGTCGCAACCACCTTGCCGGTCGCATCGGTGACAGCGACCTTGACGCCAGTGCGGATGCCTGGATCGAGGCCCATCGTCGGGCGCGAACCGGCGGGTGCTGCCAGCAGCAGATCCTTGAGGTTGCGGGCGAAGACGTGGATCGCCTCTTCTTCGGCGCGCTCGCGAAGCTCGCGCATCAAGTCGAGCGACAGCGACATGGAGAGCTTGACGCGCCAGGTCCAGCTCGCCACCTCCATCAGCCAGCGGTCGCCGGGGCGGCTCGCTGCGATCTCGTAGGCGGTCGCGATCATGCGCTCGACCGGCTTATTGGGCGAGGCGGCTTCGACATCGGCCTCGATCGTCAGTGTCAGCACTTCCTCGTTCCAGCCGCGCAGCATGGCGAGCGCGCGATGGCCGGGGACAGTGGCCCAGCGTTCGGAATGGTCGAAATAGTCCGAGAACTTCTCGCCTGTCGCCTGCTTGCCGTCCACCACCTTGGCCTTCAGCAAAGCCGCACTGCGCATATGGGCACGCAGCTTGCCGAGGAGGTCCGCATTTTCGGCGATGCCTTCAGCGACGATATCACGCGCGCCTTCGAGTGCCGTCTTCACATCGGGCACATCGGCTGTGATGTAGCCTTCCGCCAGCGTGGCAGGCTCCTTTGAGCGGTCTGCAAGGATTGCTTCCGCCAGCGGCCCGAGGCCACGCTCGCGGGCGATCTCTGCACGGGTGCGGCGCTTTGGCTTATAAGGGAGATAGAGATCTTCCAGCTCGGCCTTGGTGGCGGCACCGGTGATCTTGCGGAGCAGTTCCTCGGTCATCTTGCCCTGGCCGGTGATGGATTCGACGATGGTGTCGCGGCGCGCTTCCAGTTCGCGCAGATAGACCAGCCGCTCCGCCAGATTGCGCAGCTGCGTATCGTCCAACCCGCCCGTCACTTCCTTGCGGTAGCGCGCAATGAAGGGCACGGTCGCGCCCTCGTCGAGCAGCTCGATCGCTGCCTTTGCCTGGTCCGGCCGGGCATTGATTTCGGACGAGATGACAGCGGCGAGCGAGCGGAGGTCAGCGGCCATGAGAATTCCTACGTTTTACAAAAGTTGCGGGACCATAGCGGCGAAAAACGACAAGGCAATGCCCGACGTCCCTATCCACAGCAACATAGCACGGCTGGCAGCCGTTTTTGCGGTTGTGCAGATGCGGCATTCTTTGCTAGCAGAGGCGACCGTTTTTAGCCCCGCCTTTGTGGCGCCTTCCCCAGAGAAGGCAAGGAAAGTGACATGCCAGATCTGCTCCTAGAACTCCGCTCCGAAGAGATCCCGGCCCGCCTGCAGCGCAAGGCTGCCGGCGACCTGAAGAAGCTCGTGACCGATGCGCTTGTCGAGGCAGGACTTTCCTACGAGGGTGTGCGCGAATACTGGACACCGCGCCGGCTAACGCTCGACATCCGCGGCTTGACGGCGCGCTCCGCCGATGTGCGCGAAGAGAAGAAGGGGCCCCGCACAGACGCCAACGAGAAGGCGATCGAAGGCTTCCTGCGCGGCGCCGGCCTTTCTTCCATTTCCGAGGCGCAGGTTCAGAGCGATCCGAAGAAGGGCGACTTCTACATCGCCGTTATCTCCAAGCCGGGCCGCGCCGCCGAAGAGATTATCAGCGATGTCATGCCTGGGATCATCCGCGATTTCCCCTGGCCGAAGCCGATGCGCTGGGGCGCGGCCTCTGCTCAGCCCGGCTCGCTGCGCTGGGTCCGTCCGTTGCAGTCGATTATCTGCACCTTCGGCACAGAGCACGAGGAAACGGCCGTCGTTCCGTTTTCAATCGACGGCATCGTTGCCTCAAACGTGACCTATGGTCATCGCTTCCATGCGCCTGAGGCCATCACCGTCAAGCGCTTCGACGACTACGTCGCCAATCTCGAAAAGGCGAAAGTCATTCTCGACGCCGATCGCCGCAAGGACATCATCCTGCACGATGCCCGCGACATCGCCTTTGCGAGCGGCCTGGAACTGGTCGAGGACGAGGGGCTGCTGGAAGAGGTCTCCGGCCTCGTCGAGTGGCCGCTGGTGCTGATGGGAAGCTTCGAGGAAGATTACCTCTCGATCCCGGCCGATATCATCCGGCTCACCATCAAGACGAACCAGAAGTGCTTCGTGACGCGCCCAGTCGGCGGCGACACGCTTTCCAGCAAGTTCATCCTCGTTTCGAACATCCAGGCGAGCGACGGCGGCAAGGAGATCATCCACGGCAACGGCAAGGTCGTACGCGCTCGCCTTTCCGACGCGCTGCACTTCTGGAAGCGCGACCAGGGCGATCTGCCGGATCTGGAAACGCTGGAGGCTTCGGCCGCAAAGTTCAACCTCGACCTTTCCAAGCCGCTCGACCAGCGCATGGCCAAGCTCGACGCGCTCAACGTGACGTTCCATGCCAAGCTTGGAACGCAGGGCGCGCGCGTGGAGCGCATTCGCGCACTGGCGGCCAAGCTCGTGATGCAGATCGGCGCCGACTACAAGCTGGTCGACCGGGCAGCAGTGCTTGCCAAGGCGGATCTTCGCACTGAGGCGGTTGGCGAGTTTCCGGAACTGCAGGGCCTGATGGGCCGCCGCTATGCGGCACTCCAGGGCGAGGATGCATCGGTGGCAGCAGCGATTGAGGACCACTGGAAGCCGATGGGTCCAACCGACCGCGTTCCGGAGGACAAGGTTGCGATCACTGTCGCGCTCGCCGACAAGCTCGACACGCTGACCGGCTTCTGGGCCATCGACGAGAAGCCGACGGGCTCGAAGGATCCCTTCGCGCTTCGTCGCGCAGCGCTCGGCGTTATCCGCATCCTGCTCGAGCGCAAGGTCCGCATTCCGCTGCTGACGCCGATTGCGTCGCATATCGCGCGGATTGATAGCGATCTCGGCGTGACGAAAGCTGCAAGTACGACGCTCCAAGACGGGGACGACCTTGTCTCACTTGGTGTTGCTGAAAGCGAATCGTCACGCGAACTCGACCTCCTCTCCTTCTTCCATGACCGCCTGAAGGTCTACCTTCGCGATCAGGGCGCGCGCTATGACCTCATCGATGCCGTGGTTACGCTCGAGGCCGACGATCTCTTGATGATTGCCCGTCGCGTCGAGGCGCTGACCGCCTTCATCACGTCGGAGGACGGCAAGAACCTTCTGGTCGGCACCAAGCGCGCCACGCAGATTCTGGCCGCCGAGGAGAAGAAGGGCACGGTGATCGCCGACGGCGTTTCGGAAAACCTGTTCCGGCTCGCCGCTGAGAAGGAGCTCTTCGCCGCGATCAACAAGGCCTCGGCCGAGGCTTCGGCAGCCGTGGACAAGGAAGACTTCCGCTCGGCCATGGAAGCGCTCTCCAGGCTGCGCGCGCCGGTCGACCGCTTCTTCGACGACGTGCTTGTTAACGACGAGGACGCCGCCATTCGCGCCAACCGATTGGCGCTCCTGCGTCTGATCCGCGAGGCAACCGGTACGGTCGCCGACTTCTCGAAAATCTCGGGCTAAGGCGCGCCCGCGCATCTGATGTGACGTGCGGATGGCACCTTAAGATCCGGCGTCATTTGCAGAATTTCCTCCTTGTTCAGATTCTGAACCAAGGATGGAATTCTGCCCGCGTCAGCTCATCACCCCGAGAGTGGCGGCAGCGAGAACGCCGTAACGAACGGTCTTCGCGATAGTCACGAGCAGCAGGAACATCGGGAACGGTTCGCGCAAAACACCGGCAACGATGGTGATGGGATCGCCGATGATCGGCATCCAGCTCAGAAGCAGAGACCACTTGCCATAGCGGTGATACCAGCGCTGCGCTTTGTCGAGCGCAGGCTGGCTGACCGGAAACCAGCGCTTGTCGCGAAATCGTTCGATGCCGACGCCGAGCAGCCAGTTGACGGTCGAGCCGAGAACGTTGCCTGTTGTCGCCACCACGATCAGCGCGAGGACCGGATACTGCCCGGTGAGGACGAGGCCGACGAGGCCGGCTTCCGACTGCATTGGGAAGATCGTTGCTGCCGCAAAAGCCACCAGGAAAAGGCCGGAATAGACCGCAAGATCGGTCATGCCCTGTCCGCGCGAATCCTTCGCTGCACCCTTTTCCCCTTCCTCACGTTTGATGGCGGACTGGAACTATCACGTCCTTGGGGTTATTCCAAAGCCATGGAGAAGATTCTCGTCAGTGCCTGCCTCATGGGCCATCCCGTCCGCTATGACGGCAAATCGAAGCCGCTCGCTCACCCTGCGATAGCGCAGTGGATCGAGGAAGGCAGGCTGGTAACCATCTGTCCCGAGATGTCTGCCGGAATGCCGGTGCCGCGCCCGCCGGCCGAAATCGACGGTGGGGCTGCGGGCGAGGATGTGCTTGCCGGCAACGCCCGCGTCGTCGAGATCACCGGTGGCAATGTGACGGACGAGTTCAGGCAGGCCGCCGAGAACGCCCTGGCGATCGCGACCCAGACCGGCTGCCGCTATGCGCTGCTGATCGACGGCAGCCCTTCTTGTGGCTCGGGCTTCGTCTATGACGGCACGTTCTCCGGGCACAGGCTCGCAGGGAATGGCGTGACAGCGGCGCTCCTGAAGCAGGCCGGCATTGGCGTCTACTCTGATCGCGATATCGAGGCGCTTATCGCGCGGCTCGCTGCGGACGAGGCAACGACGGGCGACTGAAAGACCCGATAGCTCCCCTTACGCAAAACGGCCGCCGAGTCGCTCCGACGGCCGTTTTCTCGTTTGGTCCTTGACTTCAGGCGGCGCGGCGAACCTGCGCGGCATAATCGTTGCCGCCGCCGACACGGAAGCCGCGGATCAGGTTGAGGAGCTCGTCTGTATCGTTGGCGAGCGACTCAGCCGATGCAGTAGTCTCCTCCGCCATCGCGGCGTTCTGCTGGGTCGCGGCATCGAGCTGGTTCATCGAGGACGAGATCGAACGCAATGTCGTATCCTGCTCGGAGGCGCTATGGGCGATCTTGGCGACGATCTCGTTGGCGGCCTTGATCTGGTCGGAGATGCGCTTCAGTGCCTCACCGGCTTCGCCGACCAGGCGGACGCCGTGATCGACCTGACCGGACGAACGGGCGATCTGATCCTTGATCTCCTTGGCCGCGGCGGCCGAGCGCTGTGCCAGTTCGCAAACTTCCTGAGCGACGACCGCAAAGCCCTTGCCGGATTCGCCGGCGCGTGCAGCTTCGACGCCAGCGTTCAGCGCCAGCAGGTTCGTCTGGAAGGCGATTTCGTCGATGACGCCGATAATCTTGCCGATTTCGGCAGACGACTTTTCGATGCCGCTCATCGCTTCGATCGCTTCGGAGACCACCGCATCGCTGCGGCTCGCTTCCGTGCTGACGGCATGAACGCGCTTGCTGGCTTCATGGGCGCCGTCAGCGGTCTGGCGGACTGCGACGGTCAACTCGTCGAGCGCTGCCGAAGTCTCCTCCAGGCTCGCGGCCTGGCGTTCGGTGCGCTGCGACAGATCGTTGGAGGCACGGCGGATCTCTTCCTTGCTGACGGCGATGTCGCCGCCCTTGGCGCTCACTTTGGCCATCGCGACTTCGAGATGCCCGAGCGCATCGTTGAAGTTCTCGCGGAGGGCAGCGTACTTCTGGCCGAGATCGGCGCAACGGACCGTCAGGTCGCCATGGGCAATCTGCTCCAGCGCCTGACCGATGGTCGAGACGACGTGGTTCTGGGCGACCGCTTCCTCGCGCTGCAAGCGCTGACTGCTTTCGCGCTCGCCGTCGAGGGCCATCTGCTGGGCGGCCTCGCGCTCGGACATGGCGTGGCGCTCCCTGACCTTCTGCTGCAGAGACTGCGTCGCCTTGGCCATCATGCCGACTTCGTTGTTCATGTCGGTGTGCGGGATTTTGATCGAGACGTCCTCATCAGCCACCGATTGCAGGGCATTGTGAACGTCCTTCAAGGGGTTTGAAATGCCGCGGATGACCAGGTAGGCAGCCACAATGGCGACGAAGAGTAGGACGATGCTGCTAGCCAATGCGGCCAGGATCGTGTCATCGACTTGGGCATCGAGATCATCCATGTAGACGCCGGTGACGACGACGACCTTCCAGGGGTCGAAGGCCAATGCATATGCCGTCTTGCGAAAATCTCCGGCCGGCTGGCCGGGCTTCGCTGTGGAGTAGTATTCGACGAGACCGCCGCCCTGCTGCCCAAGCTTGACCAGTTCTTCGCGATAGAGCTTGCCTTTGCTGTCCGGCTGCCCCTTGTTGAACTGCCCAACCTTCGAGGCATCGTAGTGGAACATCATCTGGATGTCGTAGCTATAGCCGAAGAAGTAACCATCGGGGTCGTATTTCATGCCGTTGAGCGTAGCGTAGGCCTGCTTCTGGGCCTCTTCCTGGGTCATTGCGCCGGCGGTCACCTTCGCCTGGTACTGCTTGAGAACGGAGACCGCGGACTGAACCTCAGAACGCAGCATATCATAGCGTTCCTTATAGATCGCATTGACCGAGGAGCGAACCTGGATGGTGGTTCCGATTGCAAACGCTACCATCAGGCCAACGACCAGCAAAATAAGCTGTCTGGAAATCTTCAAATTCTTCATCATGCCTCGCAACAGAGCTCGGTTGGGATATCCGGCGCGGTTTCCTACCGCGTATACGAGGGCTGATTGGCCACCCCCTCTTACTGCTGCGAAATTGACATGCGGCTACCGGTCGGCGCTAAAAATGGTCAGGTTATTCTAAGGAATGCTTAACCAGTCTCTACATGTTTCCATGATGATGAAATCGGGAAGTTTCTGAACAAATACAAACAGAAAAATGCGCCCCTATACGTTGGAGTTAGAGTGAAGGAATTGCCAATTTCCAAGTGATGATGGCCCGAAGGATAGCGGAAATTTCGCGTCAGTTGCGCGTCCGCAGGTTGAAACGCACACGCCAGAGCATGTTCTCCAGTTTTCCGCTGGCGGTCGTTAAGCTATATTTCCGGCATGGTTGAGGCTTTGCATGCCTTCGGTGAATTTGTTCTCGATCCCGGCTGCCGCCTGCTGCGGAACGGGCGCGCCGTCGCGCTCGGCCAACGTGGCATCGCCCTTCTTGAAGCGTTGCTTGAAGCCCGTGGGAGCATTGTTTCCAAGGATGTGTTGATGGAGCGTGTCTGGCCCGGAATTGCCGTCGAGGAGAGCAACCTGACCGTGCAGGTCGCGGCGTTGCGCAAGGCGCTTGGCCCTGCACCCGACGGACAGGAATGGATCGCTACGGTGCCGCGCGTCGGCTACCGTTTCATCCGGACGAATGCGGAGGCGAAAGCCGCTGCGACCGCCCCAGAATTGCGGCCGACACTCGCTGTCCTCCCCTTCAGCAATCTCAGCGGCGATCCAAGGCAGGACTATTTTGCCGATGGGATCGTCGATGACATCATTGCGGCACTAAGCCGGTTCCGAAGCTTTGCCGTGGTCGCCCGGGACTGCTCTTTTGCCTACAAGGGCAGTGCAATGGATGTGCGCAAGATCGCCGCCGAACTCGGCGTCGGCTACGTGCTCGAAGGCAGCATCCGACAATCCGGCAATCGGCTGCGTATCGTGGCTGAGCTTGTCGAGCGCCAGAGCAGCACGCACATATGGGCGCAGACTTTCGATGGTACTCTGGACGAGATATTCGACTTTCAGGATCGCATCACCGACAGCGTCGCAATGCTGATCGAACCACTGATCCAAACGGCCGAGATCGAGCGATCACGGCGCGAACGGCCCAGAAGCGTGGCCACCTACGACATCTACCTGCAGGCCCTGGCCAAGATCTCGACCGAAATCGAAGGCGACAATGCGGCCGCCTATGCCCTTCTCATGCAGGGGCTCGCCGCCGAGCCCAACAATGCGCAGCTGCTTGCCCATGCGACATGGGCGCTCGAGCATCGCTACACGATGGGCTGGCCAGCGCTCACCGAGGACGATGTGCAGGCATGTGGCGCACTGGCACGGCGGGCTCTGGAGCACGGCGCCGGCGATGCCATGGTCATGGCCCATTGCGGCGTCGCCTTGATGCAGACGGTGAAGGATTACGATTGGGGTCTCGCGGTTCTGCAAGCGGCGGCCGAATCCAATCCCAACAATCCGATGGCCGTCGTAAGGGCGGGCGTCGGACATCTTCATTGCGGCAATGTCAGCGATGCGCTCAGCCACTTCCACAGGGCCAACCGCCTGACGCCTGGCGACCGAGGCGCGCACTTCTCACTCTGCGGCATCGCTCACGCCCATATCGTCCTCGGTGAGTACGACCAGGCCCTGGCCTGGGCTTCAAGAGCGCTAGCCAGCAATGCGAATTTCGAGCCAACTCTATGGGTGCTCATTGCTGCGAGCGCGCATCTCGGGCGCATGGAGGAAGCCCAGCGGCACGTCGCGGCCTTGAAACGACGGACGCCTGATATCACGATTGAACGCATCCGCGCCGGTCAAGCGGGCAAATATCCGGATCGCATCGCTGCCGTCCTTGACGGGCTGAGAATAGCGGGTGTCCCGGAACGCTAGGGGCCTGATCCTAGTTTCGGATCGTTTCGGAACTTTTCCTTGAGCGTTTCAGGACCGGAATGGCTCATCCGGCAGAGACTGCTTCCCACAGCAAAACTGCAAGTGGGTGACGGCCATGATAACGACGCTGACCATCCTTTCCCTCGATCAGGGACGTATCTACTCCCCTCCGCCTGAGCCAGTTCCAGAACAGACGGCTATCGAAGGCGAGGTTGGAGCATCCGCCGTTGCGGAGGCGCAGGGCACTCAGCACTATCTGCGGCGGGTGAACGTTTCGACAGGATTGCAGGCCCTTGCGCATCTGCTTGCGCCGACCTTTGGAGGCACACCAGCCGGCAAGGCCCATTAGAGACGAAAAATGCGTCCCCGCTTCTCTCAGGGACGCATTTTATCCCCCGCGAGGGGTGGACCCGGTCGACCGAAACTTTGGTCAGGCTGGGGCAGGGAACTGGAGATCAGAACCGAAGTTCAAACTTGGAAACGTCGAGCGGGGCCGTTTGTTCCTTCGGCGCATCTGCCACGCCTGCCGCGATCGGCTTGACGTCGCCACCGATGACCGCAGCCGTCGTCGAGGCGCGGTCGATGTTGTCGGACGGCTGTGTAGCGGCCGTCATGGACACGGCCGGAGCCTTGGTTACGAAAACGACGGGTGACCCGCCCATCCAGCCTTCGGTGCGATAGAGCTTCTTCTCGCCGTTCACGTCGCGAATCTCAGAGGATTGCAGCGAGCCGGGTGTGAGGGTCGGGACGGTGTAGTCCTTCTTGCGCTCGACAGATTCGAGCGGCGGGCAACTTTGGCAGCTTTCCTGGCTGATGCTCCCGCCATTGGTGCGCGTGTCCTTGCCGACCACATCGATCGAAGAGGCGCAGGCGGAACCCGCGGCAAACACAGCTATCGCAGCAAAGAAGACCTGACGCATGGAACACTCCGTCTCACGTTGAGAAGAGACTAGCGCGCCTTTGTTTCCATCCCGTCAGGGGAAAGGGTAAAAATTTAGGGAACTGACCCGATTTCGCGTTTTGCTCACGCCTTTTCGCGCTGTTCGGTAGCAAATGCCGCCTGTGACCGCTTCTGCGCACAAAAGCCCGAGCGCTCTACCGGCTCACATGAAGCGTCGCGAAACCATCTCGACACATTGCAGGCTTCCAGCTTTTCGATCGCAGGATGTTTCTGGATCGGATCAGGATGTGCTAGAGGTTGTGCGAGGGTCGAGGGACGCAACATGTCCAACTTATTGCTGAGGGAGCTTTCCTTATTGGGGCACCGCTGCCCGATCATCACGGCGGACCATGAGGATTATGATCGCTATCGCAAAGTATGGAATGGTGTCGCCGATCGGCGGCCTGCGGCGATCGTCCGCCCGCAGAGTGTGGATGACGTCCAGAAGGCCGTGCACGCAGCTGCTGCATCTCGCGCCCTGCTTGCGGTGCGCGGCGGCGGCCACAGTCTTCCGGGATTCTCAACCTGCGATGCGGGACTTGTTCTCGATCTGTCGGAGCTAACCGCGATCGCCATCGATCGAGATACGCGCACGATCGAGGTAGGCGGCGGGGCACTCCTTGGCGATCTCGATCGCGCGACAGTTCCTGAAGGTTGCCTGGCGTGATCTCGCATACAGGTGTGATAGGTCTGACCCCGGGGTGGAGGCATGGGATGGGCCAGCAGGAGATACGGCCTTACCATCGACAGCTTGCTGGGCGCGGAAATCGCGACCGCGGCTGGAGGCATCATTTGGACAAGCGCAACGTCCGACCCTGAACTCTTCTGGAGCATCCGCGGCGGCGGTGGAAACTTTGGCGTCGTTACACGATTTAAGTTCAGCATGCATCCGCTTGGTTCCATCGTCGTCGGCCAATGGAACTATCCTGCGGGCGACATGAGGCAAGCCCTACAGGCGCTGCTCGACCGAGCGCCAAGGAGGCCTCGCTAAACAAAAGCAAGTTGGTGGCAGATCTACTGAACGTTTTTTTCGCGTTCGATCGCACGCCAGCCGATATCGCGGCGGCAGAAGCCGTTGTCCCAATCGACCTTATCGAGCAGCGCGTAGGCGCGCGTCTGCGCCTCGCCGACCGTCTTGCCCGTGGCAGTGACGTTGAGCACCCGCCCGCCGGTTGCAACCAGCGCACCGTCCTTCAGCGCCGTACCGGCATGAAACACCTTGACGCTCTCGCCCGCGTCCGGGATATGGCGGATCGGCGTGTTCTTATCGTAGGAGCCCGGATAGCCCTTCGATGCCATCACGACAGTCAGGGCCGGATCGTCCGTCCATTCGGCGGACACCTGATCGAGCGTGCCATTGGCGGTGGCAAACAGGAGCGGCAGAAGATCGCTCTTCAGTCGCATCATCAGCACCTGGCATTCGGGATCGCCGAAGCGGACATTGTATTCGATGAGCTCGGGACCCTTGGCGGTTATCATCAGGCCGGCGAAGAAGACGCCGGAGAAGGGATAGCCGCTTTCGGCCATGCCGCGCATGGTTGGTTCGATGATTTCCTTCATCGTGCGTTCGACCATGTCGGCCGTCATCACGGGTGCCGGCGAATAGGCGCCCATGCCGCCGGTGTTCGGGCCGGTGTCACCCTCGCCCACCCGCTTGTGATCCTGGGCGGTTGCGAGCGGCAGGACGTGCTTGCCGTCACAGAGGCAGAAGAAGCTCGCTTCCTCACCATCAAGATAGGCTTCGATGACGACCTCGGCACCCGCCGCACCGAAGGCACCCTCGAAGCAGTCGTCGACGGCGGCGAGCGCTTCATCGACGGTCATGGCGACGGTCACGCCCTTGCCGGCAGCAAGGCCATCGGCCTTGACGACGATTGGGGCGCCCTGCTCGCGGATATAGGCCTTGGCCTTAGGCGCATTGTTGAAGCGCCGATAGGCACCGGTAGGGATGTCGTAGCGGGCGCAGATATCCTTGGTGAAGCCCTTCGAGCCCTCGAGCTGAGCCGCGGCAGCCGACGGGCCGAAGACGGGAAAGCCTTCGGCGCGCAGCTTGTCGGCTATTCCCGCCACGAGCGGTGCTTCCGGGCCGACGACGACGAAATCGATCGCCTTGCCCTTGCAGAAGGCAATGACGGCATCATGGTCGTCGACATCGACGGCAACCATTGTCGCGTGCTCGGCAATGCCCGGATTGCCCGGAGCGGCGTAGAAGTCCGTCATGGCAGGCGATTGCGCCAGCTTCCAGGCCAATGCGTGCTCGCGTCCGCCCGATCCGATCAACAGAACCTTCATGCCCGTCCCTTTCACGTTTCCGTCTGGCGGTTAAGGGGAGAGCGCCGAAAGGTCAAGCAGGAATGCTTGAGCAAGAAGCCTTACCAGCCGCCGCCACCACCACCGCCACCGCCGCCACCGGAGAAGCCGCCCGAGGAACCGCCGCCGGAAAAACCGGAGGACGAACTGGAGGGCGGTGCCGGGATCGTGGAAGCAATCGTCGAGGCCATCGATGAGGAGAAGCCGCCGATGCGATCGGAGAAATTGCCACTGCCGAAATTGCCGGAATACCAGGATGGGGCGTAGGCGGCCGCGGCTACTCCCGCTGCTGCCGCGGCAAGCCAGGTCTCGAAGGCGCGCGACCAGGGCTTTTCGACGCCGAGCGCGACAGCATAGGGCAAGAGCTTCTCGAAATGCTGCGGCGACATCTCGGGCGCCCCCGCCATGTTCATGCGGTCCTTCTCAGCCAGCGTCATGTACTGACGCAGGCCGTCGATACCATCCATCAGCTTGGCCCCGAGCGGGGTCGGCGCACCCATGATGAAGACGTAGAGGAGGTTCAGCAGGATGACGCCGCCGATGGCAAACAGCATCGGCGTCTCGTGGAGTTCGACCAGCGACGAGAACAGCGCCAAGGCCAGAGACGACACGATGCTGAAGCCGACAAAGGTGGCGATACCGATGGCGATCACGGACATGATCTTCGCGCCGAGCGACCTGCCGGGGCGGAACGACTTGGCAAAGCCGGCAACGAAGACGGAAATAAAGACGACAACGACGATCGGAATGATCATCAAAGCGATGGTCTCCGGCTCCAGCGTGCCAAAGACGAAGAGGGCCACCAACGAGGCGGCGCTGAGTGCGATACCGCCCGTCGTGTAGCCGGTATTCGCGTTGTAGTATTTGCCGCGGTGCTCGCGCTCAATGGCGGCCCGGAAACTGTCCCCCGCCGACTTCACCTTCGTTCCGTTGGCCTCGTCAATCGTCAGGGAGCCCTTGGCGCCGACGGCATTCAGCAGGCTCGTTTCGCCGGCCTCAAGCTTCTCCTTACCGACCGGCTTGTCGGTGCGGCGGATGATGATCGCGTTCTTGAGGTCTTCCAGTACCACATAGCCGCGCACCGCCAGATTGAGGGCCGTGGCCGACAGCGCCGTCCAGCCCTGCCCGGAGAAACCGCGATTGTCGATATAGTTCACCAGTGCCGGCGAGATGCCGTCGGGCGGGTCCCAGCGCGGCACCAGCACGCCGCGGGCCGGATCGCGGCCGACCTTCAGCCAAGAACGCGTATAGTAGAGGAAGACGAGGAGAAGGCCACCGAAGCCGAGGAAGTAGTCGCGGTTGTCGCTCAGCCACCAGCGCCGTGTGTCGTCGGCGCTCGGCGGATCGATCGAGCCCTTCGGCATCTTGACGGCAATCGTCAGCCCTTCGCCTGCGTTGAGCGGCCGGGTCGTCGAAAACAGCAGTCGGCCGCCGCCCCCGGAAACGCTTGCATTCCTGTCCGTCGCCCCCCGCGGGCCAGTGAAAAAAGCAGTGTCGGTCGCGCTGACACCGTCAGGAAGGTTGACCGTCGCCGTCGCCGTCAGGATCGGGAAGATCCAGCCGTTGCCGGTAACATTCCAGTAGAGCTCATCGTGATTGTCGAAGTAGCGGATCTGGCGATTGGTGCGGTAGGTGAAGACGTATTCGTGGCGGCCATAGCTGACTGTGACGTCTTCCGAGCCGGCATAGATGCGGATACCGCCACTGATGGACTCGGTATGCCAAGGCTCGTCGCGACCATCGCGCTTGACCGAGATAACGTCGAAGTCGACGCGGCGGAGGCGGCCTTCTTCATCCTGATAGGTCAGCGGAAAATCGCGAAAGATGCCGCGCCGGATACGATTGCCTTCGGCATTGACGGTGATCGTCTCCGTCACCGTCATCGCCCCGCTCTTCTCAAGCGCGATGTTTGACGCGAAAGCGTTAATCACCTCCGCAGCGATGGCGCCACGCGCCGCAAGCATCAGAAACAGAACGAAGCAGAGGCCGGAAAGCCGTCGGATCATCATACCCCTCGCCTGCGGCGTCCCGGCCGCGTCAGATAGTGTCAGCCCTCGTCGGCATAGGTCACACCAAGCCCTGCCAGCGTCCGCCAGTAGGCAGGGAAGGTTTTGCCAACGCAGTCCGGATCAAGGATCGTGATGCCGGCGATCTTTAGGCCGGCGAGCGCAAAGCTCATGGCGATGCGGTGATCGGCGAAGGTGTCGATGTTGGCCGGCAGGCGCTGTCCGGCGAGATCCGGATCGGACTGGACGATCAGGTCATCGCCTTCCTCGCGCGCCAGATCCTGACGGATCTGCGTGAGGCCCGTCGAGACCGCTCGAATGCGATCGCATTCCTTGACGCGCAGATTGGCGATGCCGACGAAACGAACCGGCGTCTCGTTGAAAGCCGCAAGAACGGCAAGGGTCGGAACCGCATCCTGCATCTGCGAACCGTCGATGACGGCCGGAAGATGCGGGAACTTGGCGATCAGGTCATAGGCCTTCGCATCCGGCTGCGTGAACGCGCCGTTCGCAACGCCGAGGTCGATCTTGCCTGACGTCAGCACTTCCGCCGCCCAGAGGTAGGTCGCGGCCGAGGCGTCCGGCTCGACCACAAAGTCGGCCGCGGTGTAGCCGGTCGGCTCGACGCGCCAGGTCACCGGGCTGGTCTTCTCGACCTTGGCGCCAAAGGTGCGCATCGCCGCCGTCGTCAGATCGATGTAGCCGAGCGCGCCGATATCCTCGCCAAGTAACTCGATCGTCACCGGCTTGTCGCCGCCGGCGGCCATCATCAGGAGCGCCGAGACATACTGGCTCGACAGGCCTCCATCGATCTGGATGCGGCTCGCTTCGAAACGGCCGGTGCCCTTGACGGTAACGGGCGGGCAGCCGGTTTCGGTCGATGCGTCGATGCCAAGCGAACGCAGCGCATCGACGAGCGGGCCGATCGGGCGCTTGCGCATGTGTTGGTCACCATCGACGACAACCGTGCCATCCACCAGGGCGGCAGCGGCCGTCAGGAAGCGCGTCGCCGTTCCGGCGTTGCCGAGGAAGAGCGGCACCTGTGGCGGCAGCAGCTTGCCGCTGCCCGTGACGACGAAGCTCGTGTCATCCGGCTCCTCGATGATCACGCCCATGCCGCGGAGAGCGTCGGCCATATAGCGGGTGTCATCGCTCTTCAAAGCGCCGGTCAGGCGGCTGGTACCCTTGGCGAGACCCGCCAGAAGCAACGCGCGGTTGGTGATCGACTTCGAGCCGGGGGGGACGGCGCGGCCTGTCAGCGGCTTGTCCGGCGGGATGATGGTGAGCTTCTCTTTACTCATAACCTTGTCTTTTCCGTCTTTGCGCGAAGGCCGTTTCCAGCCACGATCATGCCCTGCTCATAGCAGCTTTTACGTAAAGGCAAATGGCGGATGTCAGAACTTTACCGTCGGAACGGCGCGATCCGCTTCGTTGGTGATCTCGAAATACTCGCGCTTCTGGAAACCGAACTGGCCGGCGACCAGATTGGACGGGAAGCTCTCGACCTTGACGTTCAGATCACGAGCCGCGCCATTGTAGTAGCGGCGGGCCATCTGGATTTCGCTTTCCATCGTCTCGAGCGAGGTCTGCAGCTCGCGGAAATTCTCGTTCGCCTTCAGGTCGGGATAGGCTTCGGCGAGAGCCAACACACGGCCGAGCGCCTGGCCAAGCAGGCCTTCCGCCTGGGCGCGACCGGCGACATCGCCTGCTGGAACTGATTGGGCCTTGTTGCGGAGGGCAACGACCTCTTCGAGCGTCGTCTTCTCGTGCGCGGCATAGCCCTTGACCGTCTCGATGAGATTGGGGATCAGGTCGGCGCGGCGCTTCAGCTGCACATCAATGCCGGACCAGGCTTCCTCAGACATCTGCCGTGCGCGAACGAGGCCGTTGTAAATGAAGACGGCATAAAGCGCGGCCAGAACGACAAGGCCAAGAATAATATACATCACGAATCCCCCGCAACGACCGAAAGTATGCCGGGAGACTATGCGCGTTACCGCAGATTGTCATCCCGCATTTCCGGTCTCTTCGGGACAATCAAAGACAAGGGTAGCGAAAAATCACGATACCGTCGCGCCGGCCGACGTCCCAATTTTCATCTTGCACGGTTGAAACAAACGTGCCCGAGAAACTTGCGACGAGGATCATTCAGACCATGGCGCAGTACTTTTCCTCCTCAACATGCTGGCCATCGCTTCGTACTTCTTTGTCCAGAAAATGGCGCGCCCGGTGGAGCGCCGTGTCGAGGCCAGAAGCGACGATCGCCACTGACTGCCGCCCTTCAAGCGGCAGTTTTCGCCAGATTCACCCCACCTGCATCCGTCATTAGGAAGGCCTCGCCGCAGGCCTTGGCGAGCGTCCGTACGCGCAGAATGTAGCTCTGACGCTCGGTAACCGAGATCACACCGCGGGCATCCAACAGATTGAAGACATGGCTTGCCTTGATGCACTGGTCGTAGGCCGGGAAGACGCACTTGTGCAGCTTCTGGTTATCGCTGTCGCCCGGCGCGCCGGCCGCGAGGAGCGCCTGGCATTCCTTCTCGGCGTCGATGAAGTGCCGGTGCAGCATTTCCGTGTTGGCGTACTCGAAATTGTGGCGGGAATATTCCTGCTCCGCCTGTAGGAAGACGTCGCCGTAACTGATCTTCTCGTCGCCCTCGCGACCGTTGAAGTTCAGGTCGTAGACATTGTCGACGCCCTGGACGTACATCGCAAGGCGCTCAAGGCCGTAGGTCAACTCGCCCGAGACAGGCGAGCATTCGATGCCGCAGACCTGCTGGAAATAAGTGAACTGCGACACTTCCATGCCGTCGCACCAGCACTCCCAGCCAAGACCCCAGGCGCCGAGCGTCGGGCTTTCCCAGTCATCCTCGACGAAACGGATGTCATGCAGCAGCGGATCGAGGCCGATCGCCGCGAGCGAGCCGAGATAGAGCTCCTGCAGGTTCGGCGGGTTCGGCTTCAGGAGGACCTGATACTGGTAATAGTGCTGCAGGCGGTTCGGGTTCTCGCCATAGCGGCCGTCCGACGGGCGACGCGACGGTTGCACGTAGGCAGCTTTCCATGGCTTGGGGCCGAGCGCACGTAGCGTCGTTGCCGGGTGGAACGTACCGGCGCCAACTTCCATGTCGTAGGGCTGCAGCACCGCACAACCCTTGTCCGCCCAATAATTGTGAAGCGTGAGGATCAGCGCCTGGAACGAGCGCTTCGGGTTCATGTGGTCGGGGATTGCTGCAGACATGGAACGGCTTCCGAATTCGTACAAAAGTGCGCGGACAGGTGCCACGACGCGCCAGATGGGTCAAGGCTTTTGCGGCTCTACTCGTCCTCGTCCTTTTTCAGATGGTATTCGCCCGTAACCGGATCCTTGACAAGTGTGCCGATGGCACCCGTCTGGCGCTCCTTCTCGGCACGGCGGGATCGCTCGGCGAGCCGCTTTGCATCAGCAATGAAGCGACGGTAGAGAAGCCAGGCGCCAACCACCAGCACGACAATGATTATCAGTTGCGGCATGATGCCAGCCTTTTAATCCCTCACAGCCCGTATCGACTCCACAATGCCTTCTCCTCGGCGGCCTCGACAAGTCCGATCGCGAGACCGGATCCGGCACCTTCCAAGTTGGCTGACGATATACCGGGAATGCGCCTTCCGAAAAGACCGCGCGCAGGCATCACCAGCTCGAGTTTGGTTTTGGCCCCATAGCGGCGCTTCAATTCCTGGCGCATGTCGCCGAGGCCGTCGATCAGGCCGAGTTCGAGGCCGCGCGTGCCCGTCCAGAAGAGCCCGGAGAACACCACATCGTCGTTCTTCAGTTTGCCGGCACGTCGTTCGCGAACCATGGAGATGAAGACCTGATGGATCTCCAGCTGCAGGGTCTTCAGGTATTCGATATCCTTTTCCTTCTCGGGCTGGAATGGATCAAGGATCACCTTGTTTTCCCCCGCAGTATAGACGCGGCGTTCCACCCCGATCTTCTTCAGCAGCTCCGGGAAACCGAAGCCACCGGAGACGACGCCGATCGAGCCGACGATGGAAGTGGGGTCGGCAATGATTTCGTCGCCAGCAAGCGCGATCATGTAGCCACCGGATGCCGCAACATCTTCTATGAAGACAAGAACCTTCTTCTGCTTTTCACGTGCGAGTTCGCGGATGCGGGTAAAGACGAGCCGCGATTGCACCGGGGAGCCACCCGGCGAATTGAGCGAGATCGCAACCGCCGGCGCATCCTTGAAGGTAAAGGCCTTCTCCAGGACCTGCGCCGCAGCGGCGAGATTGAGAGTGGGCCGGAACTGGCTTCCGCCGCTCATGATCGGGCCGTGAAGTCGAACCACGGGGATCACCACACCTTCCTTGCGGAAACGCTTCGGCAGCAACCTCTTCAAAAATCCGGCCATTTTCCATCCTTTGCGGCGACATCAGCAAACGTCTTCCATGTATGCAACGGAGCGACAAACGCAATGGTCGCTGCAGAAAACATCTCCCATTCACAAATCTTATTGCGAATGACTTGCATTATCATTCCAATCAGACATACTGCTCCTACTGGTAAAAAGGGCGAAATTGCATGGACATCGTAAATACGAACACAAAGGCCGGCTGGCGACACGAGCGCGAAGAGGCATCGCTTTCCGATGTCTACCGCTCAATCCAGACGCAGAAACATGGGACGCGCTGGCGGCGCATTGCCGCGTTCCTCGGGCCCGGCTACATGGTGGCCGTCGGCTATATGGATCCCGGCAACTGGGCGACTTCGCTCGCCGGCGGTTCGAAGTTCGGCTATGCGCTGCTGACCGTCGCCCTCCTGTCCAACCTGATGGCGATCGTCTTGCAGTCGCTCTGCGCGCGCCTCGCCATCGCGTCCGGCCGCGACCTTGCACAGGCCTGCCGTGACGCCTACCCGAAGTACGTCTCCATTCCGCTGTGGGCGTTTGCCGAAATCGCCATCATCGCGACCGACATCGCCGAAGTGATCGGCACGGCGATCGGCCTCAATCTGCTCTTCGGCATCCCGCTTGAGCTCGGCGTGCTTATCACGTCGCTCGACGTGTTCCTCATCCTCTATCTGCAGAAGATCGGCTTCCGCTGGGTGGAAGCTTTCGTGATCGCCCTGCTCGCCATCATCGCCGTGTGCTTTGGCGTGCAGATCTTCCTTGCCGACCCGGAATGGGGTGCGGTGATCCGGGGCTTCTTCCCGACGACCGAGATCGTTTCCAACCCTGAGATGCTCTATCTCGCGCTCGGCATTCTCGGCGCCACCGTGATGCCGCACAATCTCTACCTGCACTCGGGCATCGTCCAGACCCGCGCTTACGGCCACACGGTGCCGGAAAAGCGCCAAGCGCTGACCTACGCGACGATCGACTCGACCATAGCGCTCTGCTTTGCGCTCCTGATCAATGCATCGATCCTGATCCTTGCGGCGGCTGCCTTCCATGCGAACGGCAAGACGGACGTCGTGGAATTGGGCGAGGCATCTTCGTTGCTCGCACCGTTGCTTGGCCTGGCAATCGCTCCAACACTCTTCGGCATCGCACTCCTGTGCTGCGGCCTGAACTCGACGGTTACGGCAACGCTTGCCGGCCAGATCGTCATGGAAGGCTTCCTGAAGATCCGGCTTCAACCGTGGGTTCGTCGCCTGATCACACGTGCGATCGCCATTGTTCCGGCCGCCTTCGTCACGATCTGGTATGGCGACAAGGGTACGGCGGAACTGCTGATCCTGACCCAGGTCGTGCTCAGCCTGCAGCTTTCCTTCGCCGTCTTCCCGCTCGTGATGTTTACGGCGAGCAAGGCGAAGATGGGCGCGCTGGTCGCCCCGCGCTGGCTAAGCGCAATCGCCTATGTGATTGCAGTCCTGATTGCCGGTCTCAATGTCAAGCTGCTGTTCGACTTTGTCACCGGCTAGCGCCTGGCATAGGCCGCCCGGCCATTGTTGAGATCGTCAACGAAGGGGGAGAATTTATGCGTCCCCTCCTCGTGCATGATGAGTGGCGCGCGCAGCGAAAACCGCGCGCGCGACCCTTTTATGGCCGTGACGAGGATACGCACGGCGTTCTCGCCCTCGCGCGGATGGATCGCGGTGACTTCGATGCCGCCGAAACGGCGTCCGCAGGCATCGATGATTTCCGCAATCGATTCCGGCCGCGCGATCAGGGACAATTGCCCGCCGGGGATCATGATCGCCCCGGCCGTCCGCACCCAGCTTTCGAACGTTCCTTCCGTCATCGCGTGTGCCTCCGCCTTCAAGGCATCGGGTGTGCGGCGATCGCCCGCATCGTTGAACGGCGGGTTCATGATGACGTGATGAAAGCTCTCGTCGGGGAGACCGGCTTCGTTGCGCGCCTTCGCCCTTAGCGTCACATCCGCCTCGACGACGGAAACGCGGCCCGCCAGATAGGCATTTTCAGGCAGGAGGACGCTGCGGCGCGCATAGTCGGCCATCTCGGCGGAGCGCTCGAAGAGCACGACTTCGGCGGCCGGCAGCCGCGACGCGACGGCCAAGCCGGCGGCACCTGCGCCGGCACCGAGATCCGCGACCTTGATCGGACGGTCGTCGGCCACAAGCGCAGCTAGCAGCATTGCATCCATGCCGGAGCGATGCCCCCTGCCCTTCGGCTGTACCACATGGAACAGCCCCCGATGAAAAGCGTCGATCGTCTCGGCAACATCTCCCGTCATCTCAGGCTCACTTGGGAGCGCGCAGTTCGTCGCCGAGCCCGGCATCCGCGAGGATCCGCCGTGCCCGATCTGCCTCCTCGTCATCGACAAGCAGCCGGCGCTGCAACATGTCCAGCGACCCTTCCAGAACGCTCATGCCTTGATCGGCGATGAAGCAGTGGATCCCCGCATCCTTCAGCAGGCTCTCCGCGTAGGAGAGCAACACGGGATCATTGGCGCGAATAAGTTCATGCATTTGCCGGAAAATCCCTTTCAAATTTGCGCGACGCGACAATTCACCCCTTGCCGCGCCAATCGCCCCTTTCTATTGTCCAACTCAATAATTTAACAGGAGTCCGGGTCGTTGGGCGTGGTCATACCGCTTGAAGAAAGCAAAAACAAACTGGCATCCGTCAAGCCGCTGGTCGATTTGACTAAGGCGGACATGCAACGGGTGAACCAGCTTATCCTCTCCAAGGCCGGTTCCGATGTCCAGATGATCCCGGAGGTGGCCAACCATCTCATCTCGTCCGGCGGCAAGCGTCTCCGTCCGATGCTGACTTTGGCGTCGGCCGCGCTGTTCGGCTACAAGGGCGAGAACCACATCAAGCTTGCGACATCAGTCGAGTTCATGCACACCGCGACGCTGCTGCATGACGATGTGGTTGACGAGAGCGACCTTCGCCGCGGAAAGTCCACCGCCCGGATGATCTGGGGCAACCAGGCGAGCGTGCTCGTCGGCGACTTCCTGCTCGGCCAGGCGTTCCGCATGATGGTCGATGTCGGCTCGCTCGATGCGCTCGATGTGCTCTCCTCGGCGGCTTGCGTGATCGCCGAAGGAGAAGTGCTGCAGCTCTCCGTCGCTAAGAACATGGAAACGACCGAGGACGACTACCTCGCAGTCATCCGCGCGAAGACCGCGGCGTTATTTGCCGCCGCCGCGGAAGTCGGCCCGATCGTCGCCGATGCCGGCAAATCCGGCCGCAACGCGCTGAAGTCCTACGGCATGAATCTCGGCCTAGCCTTCCAGCTCGTCGACGACGCGCTGGACTACGGTGGCAAGGCAGCCGATCTCGGCAAGAATGTCGGCGACGACTTCCGCGAGGGCAAGATCACGCTCCCGGTGATCCTCGCCTATCGCCGCGGCACCGAGGAAGAGCGCGCTTTCTGGCGACAGGCCATTGAAGGCGGCGAGAGCAGCGACCAGAACCTCGAAAGGGCGCTTGGCCTGATTGCCAAGTACGGCACGCTGAACGACACCATTGCCCGGGCGGTTCACTACGGCACGATTGCACGCGATGCGCTCGCGCCGCTTCCCGAGACGGCATGGAAGTCGGCCCTGATGGAAGTCATCGACTTCTGCATTGAGCGCGTCAATTAATCGACGGTCACTGATCGCGGGCTGAATTTATTGCAGGGCCGCTTCAAAAAAGCCATCCTGTTGTGAGTCAGTCATTTCAACTGATTTTGCAGTCGGACGAGGCCGGCTGCCCGACAAGAGAGGTTTTCTAATGCGGCAAAAACTTGCCTTCCGTCTTCTTTCGAGCGCAGCCATGGCAGCGGTCCTATCGCTGGCAGCGCTCGGCGGCGTGAATGCCGAAGAGACGGCCAAGAAGGACGATGCCGCCACGGTGATCTTCGATCCGGATAGCGTCACGAGCTTCTCCGGCGCATTTTTGGCTGCCCGGACGGCCGATGTCGATCACGATTACGAGACGGCGATTGAGCTCTACAAGAAGGCGTTGCAAATCGAGCCGGGAAATCCGGAGATTCGCCAGCGACTGATGATCTCGCTACTTCTGAACGGCGACATCAAGGATGGCGTGAAATATGCCAACGACCTGAAAGGCGACCCGACGGTCGAGCGCATCACGACCATCGTGCGCAGCATGGATGCCATTCGCCGCGGCGAGTACAAGACAGCTGAATCACTTCTGAAATATACCGGCCCGAACGATCTCGACCGGATGATGAACGATCTGCTCGCTGCCTGGGCTCGTGTCGGCGCCGGCCGTGGCAAGGATGCGCTCGCCATGGTTCAGAAGATGAAGGGGCCGGATTGGGTCGGCATCTTCAAATCCTACAATGCCGGCGCGATCGCGATTGTGAACGGCGACGTAAGGGCGGCTCGCCAGAACCTCAACGACGCCGTGCTCGACAGGGACGGCGGCGCGACGGCTCCCGATACCTTCATGCGCGCCGTCATGGCTCTCGCTCGACTGGAAGCCTCGCAGGGCAACAAGCAAAAGGCACTCGACGCGATTTCCGTCGGCGACAACCTGCTGCCGAACTACGCGCCGCTGAACGCATTGCGCCAGAGCATCGAAAAGGGCGAGAAGCAGGAGCAGCAGATTCAGACCGCCAAACAGGGCGCTGCGGGCGTGCTGTTCTCCATCGGGGGCGCGCTGAACCGCGATGGCGCCGAGGATATTGTCTCGCTCTACCTGCAGACAGCCAAGACGCTGGATCCGGATAGCGCCGATACACTCGTCATGCTCGGCGGCATTGCCGAGAAGCAGGAGCAGATGGACCGCGCGATTGCGCTCTACAAGCAGGTGCCGGAGACCTCGCCGATGCGCCGCATCTCCGAGCTGCAGCTCGGTCTTGCCCTTGCGCAGGGCGGCAAGGTGGAAGAAGCGCGCAAGCACCTTCAAAGCCTGATCGCCTCTGATCCAAAAGACGTTCGCAGCTACCTCGCCTACGGCAGTGTGCTGTCGGATGCGAAGGATTACGCCGCCATGGCCGACAACTACGACAAGGCCGTCGAAGTCCTCGGCCCGCTGCCGGGCAAGGGCGCATGGACGGTCTTCTTCCAGCGTGGCATTGCCTATGAGCGCCTGAAGAAATGGGACCAGGCCGAGCCGAATTTCCGCAAGGCGCTGGAACTCAACCCCGACCAGCCACAGGTTCTGAACTACCTCGGCTACTCCTGGATCGACATGAACCGGAACCTCGATGAGGGGCTGGGGATGATCAAGAAGGCGGTCGATCTGCGTCCGGATGACGGCTATATCATCGACTCTCTGGGTTGGGCCTATTTCCGGCTGAACCGCTTCGACGATGCGGTGGAGGAGCTGGAGAAGGCAGCGCAGATCAAGGCCGGCGATGCGACGATCAACGACCATCTGGGCGATGCCTACTGGCGTGTCGGCCGCAAGCTCGAAGCTGTCTACCAGTGGAACCGCGCTCTCGGCTCTGAGCCTGAGGCTTCCGAGATCCCGAAGATCAAGGAAAAGATCGCCAACGGCTTGCCGCAGGATACGGACAACTCCAAGGCCG
Organism: Rhizobium sp. BK060; assembly: GCF_014193145.1. Lineage (NCBI taxonomy): Bacteria > Pseudomonadati > Pseudomonadota > Alphaproteobacteria > Hyphomicrobiales > Rhizobiaceae > Rhizobium > Rhizobium sp. BK060. The sequence continues at coordinate 316,588 of NZ_JACHYW010000002.1, read as the reverse complement.
CCGACAAGAAGCAGCCGGATCCGGCCCCGGTCGAACCGAAGCCCACGGACAAGAAGTCCTGATAGGCGATGCCTGCGACGAGGTTGCGCGATGACGTAGCTGTCATCGAGGACGCTCCGGCAAAAATCAATCTGGCCCTGCATGTGACGGGCCAGAGGTCCGACGGCTACCATCTGCTCGATATGCTGGTGACCTTCACCCGGCTTGGCGACCGCTTGGAATTTAGGCCGGCGGAGGACGACGAGTTCGCGATCTCAGGGCACTTCGCCGAGGCGCTCGTCGACGACCGCGACGACAATCTTGTCCTGAAGGCGCGGGACATTCTGCGCGACACGATCACTTGCGAGGGTGGCTTTGCTCCCGCGGTTCGCATCCATCTCCAGAAGAACCTGCCGATTGCATCCGGAATCGGCGGCGGATCGGCCGATGCGGCAGCGACGCTTCGCGGTCTGATGCGGCTCTGGAACGTCTCGTTTTCGAATGCGACCATCGAGGCGATCGCCGTCCGGCTCGGTGCCGACGTGCCCATGTGCCTGGCGAGCAGACCACTGATCGCGCGCGGCATTGGCGAAGAGATCACGCCTGTCGACAACATGCCGGCCTTTGCCATGATACTGGCAAACCCGTTGAAAGGCGTATCGACGCCCGAGGTTTTCCGGAAGCTGGCGATCAAGACCAATCCGGCACTCGACATGACACCCCGTTCCACCTGGGTCGAGACGATAGGCTCGATGCGCAATGACCTTGAGCCGGTCGCTCGGGACCTGCTGCCCGAAATTACCGAGATCTCGGCGATGCTCAAGAAGCAAGGCGCTTCCCTTGTTCGCATGTCTGGTTCGGGCGCGACCTGCTACGGCATCTTCGATACGCTTGCAGCGGCTGAGGACGCGGTCGCAGCGCTTCACAGCGAGCGACCGGACTGGTATTTCGAAGCAACGGAAACGATCGCTGGAGGGCATGATGCCAAGACTGGATGAAACGCGTTCCTTCATCCCTGTCGGCATTGCCGTGCTGACGGTCTCGGACACACGGACGCTCGCCGATGACCGTTCCGGCGATACGTTGGTTTCCAGGATCACGGAGGCGGGTCACCGGTTGGTCGACCGCGCGATCGTCCCCGACGACCGACAGGCAATCGCTTCGCGTGTGAAGGCCTGGACCGAGCGCGACGATATCGACGTCGTGATCACCACCGGCGGAACAGGCTTTACCGGCCGCGACGTTACGCCGGATGCGCTGGAACCGCTTTTCGAGAAGAAGATGGATGGCTTTTCGGAGGTGTTCCACCGTATCTCCTACGACAAGATCGGCACGTCGACGATTCAATCACGCGCCACGGCGGGAGTTGCCAACGCGACCTTTATCTTCGCGCTGCCCGGCTCGCCCGGCGCCTGCAAGGATGCCTGGGACGGCATCCTGAAAGCCCAGCTCGACTACCGCCACTTGCCCTGTAATTTCGTGGAGATCATGCCGCGCCTCGATGAGCATCTGAAGCGCGGCGGGGGCAAGTAACGGACTGCTTCGGCAGAAAAATGCAAACCTGCAGCGCTATGTCCCAATGCCCGGAAGAGTAGGCATCGTCTCCCAGCTATCACCCGACAGCAGGATGCAGCTTACGCCGCGAACATCCGTGATGAGCAGCGTCCACGTGCCGCTCTGCGCGGCATAGACCTCAAGCATGGCGTTCTGGTTGACCAATCCGACTGCCGTCAGTTTTTCGGCAAAGTTCTTGTCGAGGAAATTAACGACCTCGGATCGGCCTGCGCAACTGCGCATCATCTGCGATGCTGCCGAATGCGGATGCGCGATCATCGATGTCGCCAATATGACGGCCGACAACAGGCCGCGGATCATATTGCGTTTCATGACGCACCTCCTTTTGCCGGAAACCGGCAGAAGAGGAGACTTCCGCTGACCTGTTCTGCCGTCTAACGGCATTCCATGGTCGACCGTCACGAAGCGAGGCGCTCGGGCGGCGCCATGCAGGAATTATAGCGCAAAATTGTATCGGGCGCCATCTTTTGCGGAGAGGTCGAAGGACCAGCACGCGTTTGCTATCGGGCGGCGCGCGCGACCCATGATGGAATCAGTTCGCTGGAAAGCTTGCGCAGCTTCTGCCCTTTCGCGAATTCGGAAAGGCGCATACCGCTTCTTGCCGTGGCCATCGCCTGCTTCTTGGGAAGGAGAAGTCCAAGCTCGAGCGGCGACGAGGCACGGCCGATGCGCTGCAGGAAGGGCCGTCGATATCCCCGCGAGGCAGTGAAGCGCGCCGGCAACTTGTTTAGCGCCATGTACTCGGCAATCTCGTCGATCCAGCCCGTCTGTGGCCGCGCTCCCGGCTCGACGAAAAGCAGCCACTCGCCCCGCGCCGAGCGCACTATATCCTTGATATCCCATTGCGAATGAAACCGGCAGCCGGCGGCATCGGCCACCCTTGAGGTCCCATCCCTTGAGTCGTGGTCAAGCACTACGACATCGCTGACGAGCCCCTCCACCGCGCCTGCAACCAACACCGATAACGTCTGCGCCAGTTCAGGTTCCTGATCCCGGCATTCGAGTACAACAGTCAACATTGCCTATTCATAGAGCGCCGCACAAAAATTTGCCAGCGGCACTTTCCTCATTTTGTTCTTGCATTGTTCTCATTTTGCCGATAGGAATTTAATCATCAAAACGGATGGAAGCAACGCTTCCGCCAGCGGAGAATCCGATGAACGAGCAGCCCCTTGCAGGGCAGGCCGCATTCGCGCCTGCCAATACGGCAGATATTGCCGATGCGATGATCGTATCTGCCGGCCTGCGGATCGATGTCGACCGCCGCCGGGGACGCGCAGCCGGACTCAATCCGAGCGGGCGCTTCGAGCCGTTGCGCCGTGAGACTTTCGACGACGGCTGGCAGAACCTTGAGGACCTACCTCCGTTCAAGACCGAGGTTCAGATCGAAAAGCCCCGTACGGCCATCACCCGCAATGAATCGCCGGACATTCCCTTCGACCGCTCGATCAATCCCTATCGTGGCTGTGAGCATGGCTGCATCTACTGCTTCGCGCGGCCGACGCATGCCTATATGGGGCTTTCGGCCGGCCTCGACTTCGAAGCAAAGCTCTTTGCCAAACCGGATGCGGCGAAGCTTCTGGAGCGCGAATTGGCGAAGCCCGGCTATAAGCCGCGCGTGATCGCGATCGGCACCAACACCGATCCCTACCAGCCAATCGAGAAGGAATGGCGCATCATGCGGCAGATCCTCGAGGTGCTTGAGAAGGCGAACCATCCGGTTTCGATCGTAACCAAGTCGGCAATGATCATGCGCGACATCGACATTCTCTCGGCGATGGCGGAGAGGAACCTTGTCCGTGTTTCGCTGTCGGTGACGACGCTCGACCGAAAGCTGGCGCGAACCATGGAGCCGCGCGCCTCGACGCCGACGCGTCGGCTGGAGGCCATCCGCGCGCTCTCCGAGGCAGGTATCCAGACATCGGTGATGGCTGCCCCGATGATTCCGGCGCTCAACGATCATGAACTGGAGCGCATTCTGGACTCGGCTCACGCCGCTGGCGCTGCGGAAGCGGGTTATGTGATCCTGCGCCTGCCGCTCGAAGTGTCACCGCTGTTTCGCGACTGGCTGCTGCAAAATTATCCTGACCGCTACCGCCACGTCATGTCGCTGGTTCGCTCGATGCGCGGCGGCAAGGATTACGACGCCGAGTTCGGCAAGCGAATGAAAGGTGCTGGACCCTATGCCTGGCAGATTGCGCGCCGCTTTGAAATGGCGACGAAACGGCTCGGTATGACCCGACGCAGCATGCCACTGCGGGACGACCTGTTCGTTCCGCCCGATGGCAGCGGCGTTCAACTCTCGCTGCTTTGATGTTTGAGTTTCGCGGATGGTCGCCCTGCCCTTCCGCGCTCAAGTCCCCGGCCCGCCGCCCTGATCCGGGGACTTGCAGGAAATCGGGTTGGCGTGCGAGGTTCAGCCGCATGAAACGTCGCACGTCACCCGATTCTCCCATGCTTTTCGAAGATGTCCCTCTCGTGCCGGATTTCCGGCTGGAACTGAAGGCGCGCAAGGCCGGCCACTGGCCGGTCGCCGGCGCCGATGAGGCGGGGCGCGGACCTCTCGCCGGCCCCGTCGTGGCGGCCGCTGTCATTCTCGATCCCAAACGCATTCCTGATGGGCTGAACGATTCGAAGCAGCTTTCAGCACAGAAGCGCGAGGAGCTCTTCGTGCAGATCCTCGCAACGGCGACGGTGTCTATTGCCTCCTCAAGCTCGACGCGCATCGACGAGACGGATATCCGCAAGGCGAGCCTCGATGCCATGCGCCGCGCCATCTGTGGCCTGTCGATTCCTGCAAGCTATGTCCTGACCGACGGGCTCGACGTTCCACCCGGTCTTGCCTGCCCCGGGCAGGCGGTCGTCAAGGGTGACGCACGCTCCGTGTCCATCGCTGCCGCCTCGATCGTTGCCAAGGTGACGCGGGACCGAATGATGGCACGCGCCGACAGCACGTTCCCGGCTTACGGCTTTGCCGCGCATGCAGGCTATGGCACCGCGCAGCACCGGGCCGGCATCGAAAAACACGGCCCCTGCTCGCTGCATAGGATGACGTTCAGTCCGCTGAAAAAAGGCGCGTTTGTCGACGGCGAATGACGTCAGGTCAGACTCGAGACGCCCGCTACGATCTGCTCCCTGTGGCGTTGGATATAGGCGATGTCCTGCCGGTAGAGCCGGTCATGCCCTTCCTCGATGTTGCGCTGATACTTCGCCGATCCCTTTGAAGCTTCGGTCTCCATGAAGGAAACGAGGGCTTCGAGCCGCGTGATGATGCCGTCGACTGCCGTAGCGCGAAGCTCGCTGTTCAGCCCATATTCTTCCAGGAAGACACGCGCCCTTTCGATCTGCCTCTCTATACGGGAGAGTTCATGTGCGACGATTGCCGAAGAGAGCGGCGCCCAGCGATAGATCGCATAGGCCAAATCCCATATCCGGGAACCCGGATGCGCAGTCTCGAAGTCGATCACTCCCGCGAGTTTGCCGTCTCTCAGGACGATGTTGTAAGGCGCGAAATCGCCATGGCAGATCACATCCAGTGGCTCGCGTGGCGGCAGTTGCCATGTTCGCTTCGCCCAGTTGGCGGCGATCGGCGCGGTACAGTCGTGGTAGCGGCGCAGCCAGCCTGCCGCCGATAGAAGTGCTGGAGCGGATTGCATCTCGGCATCCCGCTCAATGTCCGCAATCTTTCCCGGGAGAAAGGTGACACGCTCCCAATCCGCGTCGAGACCGGCCGGCCTCGGTGCAGTATCGAAACCGTGCGCCTGCAGATGCGCCAGAAGCGCCTGCACGCTCCCGCTCCACGGGCGGGCGCAACGCCACACCAGGTCGCCACGGCGGAACGGCCGGTCACCACTGCCTTCTCCCAACATTCAATCCCCGATGTGCTCCGGAGACGCACATGTGCGCACAAACAGAAAAGCCCCGCAATGCGGGGCCTTCTTTTCAGAAGCTGTTGCTCACCTCAGTTGAGGCGGCTCTTGACGTGGCTGACAGCGTCGCTGAAGAGCTCGGACTGAACCTTCGTGTCCGCCTTCTTCGCCAGGACGTTTTCGGCCGCAGCGATCGCCAGATCGACGGCAGCGGAACGAACCGCCTTCATCGCATCGGCCTCTGCCTGCTTGATCTTCTGTTCGGAAACCGCGGTGCGGTTCGCGACGAATTCTTCCGTCTTCTTCTTGGCTTCGGCGGTCAGCATTTCGGCTTCGCGCTCGGCTGCAGCAACGATGTGTGCAGCTTCGGCTTCGGCTTCCTTACGCTTGCGCTGATACTCAGCCAGCAGATGCTGGGCCTCTTCGCGCAGACGCTTAGCTTCCGAGAGCTCGTTGCGGATCTGATCTGCACGGTCGTCAAGCGACTTTGCCATCATGCCGGGAACCTTGAGGTAAACAACCAGCGCCAGGAATAGAACAAGGCCAACGAATGCGAAGAATGTTGCGTCGAGTGCAAATTCCATCGATCAAGCCCCCTTTTTTATGTCAGCGACCGCAGCGGCAACATCTGCCTTTGCCGAGGTGCCGATCAGCTGTTCCACCACAGCCGTTGCGGTTTCTTCCGCGATGGTACCGACGTCAGCGAATGCCTTCGCCTTGATGTCTGCGATGCGGCCTTCCGCAGCCTTGAGCTTTTCGGCCAGGCCTGCTTCAACGGCCTTGCGGTCGGCTTCCGCCTTCAGCTTGGCAGCGTCGCGAGCGGCAGTGCCGATCGAGTTCGACTTGGCGCGAGCAGCAGCCAATTCGGCTTCATAAGCGGCAACGTCGGCGTCGGCTTCCGCCTTCAGGCGGCTTGCCTCATCGAGGTCCTGCGAGATGCGATTGTGGCGCTGCTCGAGGATACCGCCGATGCGCGGCGTGATGACCTTTTGCATGAGCACGTAAAAGACGACGAACGTAATCGCCAGCCAAAGCAGCTGCGAGGCGTAAGTCGTCGAATCGAAAGGCGGGAATACGCCGCCACCATGATGCTCGGCTGGTACGCCGGTCTCGGTGTGGACATCGCCTGCTGCCGGGGCGGCATGCGTGTCTGCACCAGTTTCTGCGGTTCCCGCCGGGGCCTCTTCGGCGTAAGCCGGGGTCACAAAAAACATGCTCACCTCCAGGTGTACTGCAAATGCAAAGGATCACGGCATGCGGACTGCAGGCCGTGATCCTTCAATGCGCCTGTATTAAACGGCGAAGAGCAGGAGGAGAGCGACGAGCAGCGAGAAGATGCCCAGAGCTTCCGTAACGGCGAAGCCGAAAACCAGACGGCCGAACTGGCTGTCAGCAGCAGACGGGTTGCGCAGAGCGCCGGACAGGTAGCTGCCGAAGATGTTGCCGAGGCCGAGAGCCGTACCGGCCATACCAAAGCAAGCCAGACCTGCACCGATGAACTTTGCTGCTTCCGCTTCCATGTTGAACTCCTTTGAAATGGTTGTGTTGCGGCGAATTGACTGACGCCCGAGGGACGTCAATGTCGGTATCCCTTAGTGGCCACCCGGATGGATCGCGTCGTTGAGGTACATGCAAGTCAGCACCGCAAAGACGTAAGCCTGGAGGAAGGCGACGAGGAACTCGAGACCGGTCAGGGCGACCGTCATGATCAGAGGAAGAACGGCGCCACCGATGCCGACCGCACCCAGTGCTCCGAGCGAGGCGACGAAGCCTGCGAACACTTTCAGGGTGATGTGACCAGCCAGCATGTTGGCGAAAAGACGAACGGAGAGCGAAATCGGGCGGGACAGGAAGGAAATGATTTCGATCGACACAACGAGCGGCAGAAGAATGCCAGGAACCCCCGACGGGACAAAGACATTCAGGAAATGGAAGCCATGCTTGTAGAAGCCGTAGACGAGAACCGTACCGATAACGAGCAATGCCAGCGCGAAGGTGACGATGATCTGGCTGGTAACCGTAAAGAAGTACGGGAACATTCCGAGCAGGTTTGCCGTCAACACGAACATGAAGAGCGAGAAGACCAACGGGAAGAACTTCATCCCCTTGGATCCGGCGCCTTCCTTCAGCATGTTGGCAATAAACTCGTAGGACATCTCCGCAACCGACTGGGAGCGGCCCGGCACGATCGCCCGATTCGACGTCGAGAAATAGAGGAACCCAGCGGCAACGGCGGCGGAAGCCGCCATGAAGAGCGATGCATTCGTAAACGAGAAATCAATTCCGCCGACTTCGATCGGCACAATCTTCTGGATCAGGAACTGATGGGTCGGATCGTTAGACACCGCTTGTTCTCTCTATCTTTTAGCCCGCGCGAGACGGGATTATTGCACTGGATCGAACGCTGGAGCGCTCTGCCCTATTTTCCACCATTCTGGCGCTCGGCGGGATCAGGCTTTGCAACCTTCCCCGCAGCGCGCAGAACGTTCAACACGCCGGCACAAAATCCAAGAAGAAGAAGAACAATCAATCCCCAAGGCGCCGTGCCGACAAAACGGTCAAGGAGATAGCCAAGAACGGCGCCGACGACGATTGCGGAGATGAACTCGCTCGAAAGCTTCATCGCCTCGGCATAGCCTTTGCGGCTCGCTTCGGCGCTGGCTTCGATAGCCTCTTCCTTCCCCGCCTCTACGCGCTTGGTTGCGAGCTTCGCTTCCAGTTGCGCACGACGCTTCTCAAGACTTTCCTCGCGGTCATCCGCCATCGCGTTCTCCTCCTCCAGCCGCTGTCCGCGATCCCGCTACCCCGGTTTTCCGGACAACGACCCCAAGGTTTGAGAACCTTTCGGCCCGTTCTGAAGTCGCGCGCAACATAGTTTTAGCAAAAAGCATAGTCAAGGCGTGAGCGGCCGATGTCCAGCCATAAAATAGGCAATAGAAAACATACGCTTAGACCGATCTTGGCGCACAAGGCCAAAATCGACCGAACGAATCCGCTTTTGTGTGTGGCGATGAGACGCGAAATCGCGCCAGGATCCGCTTTTCCGTTAGCTCCAGCCGCCGCCGTAGGTGCGATAGAAGACGTGCAGGCCGATGCGGCCGACCTTCTCCATGGTCTTCGCCCATTTCGGACGAACGTAGACAGCATGATAATGCGTGGCGGAGCCAACCTGCGGGAGCCAGATCTTGCCGGCGGTAACCGCCATCGCAACTTCGCGGGCGATTCTCCAGTGATACTGCGAGTTCACCCGATCCTTGACGTTATCGCAGGCAAAGGAGAACTGGCATCGGTTGCGCCAGTCCTCGTTCTGGTAGACGACGCCGCAGATCGTCTTCGGGTAAGCCGGATTGCGGACGCGATTGAGAATGACTTGGGCAACGGCGGCCTGCCCCTTCACCGTTTCGCCACGCGCTTCGAAATAGATGCCGGATGCCAGGCACTGCTGCTCGGCGGCCGAGAATACCGACGGCGCCAAGATGCTTGCAGCCCAGGCGTGGTCACGCGGACCAATTTGCGGCACGAAGCGGCCGTCGTCGGCCTTGTCGGTCAGAATCGAATCGAACGGTGATTGACGGGAATAATCAGGCGCGGCCGGTGCATAGGCCGTCGCCAGCACGTCGGCCTTTGCGTTGGTCACGACGCCAGCCAGCATGGGCGAGACGCCGCGATCCGGCTGGGGCGGTTCCTTTTTATAGAAGTTGGTCGCGATCTGGATTTCCTTGCCCTTGATCTTCGGCTTCACGAAAGCCGACTTATCCTTCAGGTCAAAGGTGGGCTGAAAGAGCAAGCGCGTTCTGTGGAGGACAGACCCGGCGGAGAAATCCTTTGGCGGCTGCACCTTTTCGACGGCAACGACGCGGCCCTTCTTAGATGGACGATTGACGCGGTCTTCGTCCGGCGTCGCCTCATGTCCCTTGTCCTTCGCCATGAAGGCGACCTTGCGGCCGTCGGGCAGAACCATGCCTGCGCCGGCGGCGATCGTGCCTGTCGCGACAGGATCAGCAAAGGTCAGTTCCACCTGATGGATCGACCCTGCCGGCGAATTGGTCAAAACCATGCGCCAGTTCTCCCGCCCCTGGTCGAGGCCGGCAAGCAGAGCAGCAAGGTCAGCATGGGACGCCATCGTCGGTGACATCAGCCACCCGCAAACGCCGAAGAGCGCGGGTGAACTCCAGTTTTGAAGCAAGAAGCGCAGCTTGCCACGGGAACGGCTATTTCGACGCAACGCGAGACTCCGGCATGAGACGCATGAACATGCCGTTGAAAATGTCTCATTAACCTTGATGCTTGGTTAATGCGGACACCTTCCGGAGACGAAAGCATTAGCGGCAGGAAAAATAAAAGCCCGGCAGATTGCCGGGCTTTTAAATGGCGCTTGTTCGGCTAGATAATGACGTGCGAGCCGAGTTCCACCACGCGGTTTGCCGGCAGGCGGAAGTAGTCCGACGGATTTGCTGCGGCATTGGCGAGCGCGATGTAAAGGCGATCCTGCCAATAGGGCATGCCGGACTTCGCATCGGGAACCAGCTTGCGGCGGCCGAGGTAGAAGGAGGTCGACATGATGTCGAACTTCAGGCCCGACTTGCGCAGCGTCGCCAAGGCTTGAGAGACGTTCTGCGATTCCATGAAGCCGAACAGCAGTTCGACGCGCGAGAAGCGCTCAGAAATCTGCTCGACCTTATAGCGATCGGCGCTCGAAACACGCGGCTTGTTGATCGTACGGATCGTCAGAATCACGTTCTTGTCATGCAAAACGTGGTTGTGCTTCAGATTGTGCAGCAGCGCGGCGGGCGCCGATTCCGGATCGCTGGTCAGGAAGATCGCGGTGCCGGGCACCTGGGCGGGGGAATGGTCGCTCTTGCGTTCGATCGAGCTGACGAAAGATGCCATCGGGATATCGGTATGGCGCGTCTTCTCCATTAGTAGAGCCGAGCCGCGTCGCCAGGTCCACATGATGACGGTGAACACCGTGGCAATCATGATCGGAATGTAGCCACCGTCGTGGATCTTCAGCAGGTTCGCGCCAAGGAAGATGAGTTCAAGACCGACGAGCGGCGCCAACGCGAGCGTTGCCACCAGGATAGACCAGTTCCAGCGAACGCGCACGAACTCGAAGGCCATGATCGAAGTGACGACCATCGCGCCGGTGACCGAGATGCCGTAGGCCGTTGCCAGCGCATCCGACGTCTTGAAGCTGATGACGAGGAAAATGACGCCGAAGAAGAGCACAGCGTTGACGGACGGTACGAAGATCTGTCCCGTATTCGTCTCCGACGTGAAGAGGATTTCCATGCGCGGCAGGAAGCCGAGGTTGATGCCCTGGCGGACGAGCGAGAAGGCACCGGTGATGACTGCCTGGCTGGCAATGATCGTCGCAGCGGTCGCGAGGATGACGACCGGCAGCAGTGCCCATTGCGGATACATCAGGTAGAAAGGATCAGACATCGCCATCGGATTGCCGAGCACGAGAGCGCCCTGCCCCAAATAGTTCAGCGTCAATGCCGGGAAAACCAGCGCGAACCACGCCCACTGAATCGGACGACGACCGAAGTGCCCAAGATCGGCATAAAGCGCTTCCGCGCCTGTCACTGTCAGGAAGACTGCACCAAGCACCACGACGCCGTAAAATCCCTCATGCAGCAGGAAGCTGATCGCATAGTAGGGATTGAAGGCAGCAAGAATGCCGAAGTCATCGGAAATGTGCGAAATGCCGGCGGCGGCCATCACGATGAACCAGAGCGCCGTGATCGGCCCGAAAAACCGCGCGACGGCGCCGGTCCCACGAGACTGGACGGCAAACAGCAGCGCCAGAATGAAGACCGAGATCGGCACGATGTAGCTCGTCATGCTTGGCGCCACGAGCTTCAGACCTTCGACGGCCGACAAAACCGACAGCGCCGGCGTGATCATTGCATCGCCGAGGAACAATGCTGCACCGACAAGGCCAAGCAGCATCAGCAGCGCTGTATGCCCGTTGGCGGTCTTCATCAGCAACGCCAGCAGGGAGAGCGTACCGCCTTCGCCTTCGTTGTCAGCGCGCAGCAGGAAGAGCACGTACTTGATGGTGACGATAATGGTCAGAGCCCAGATCATCAGCGAAATAAGGCTGATCACCTCGAAACGCGTGAGGCCGTCGATCGCGACGGGCTTCAATGCTTCGCGGAACGCGTACAGCGGGCTGGTACCGATATCGCCATAGACGACGCCGACGGAGCCCAGCGCAAGATAGAACAGCTTGCGCGGCTTCATTTTTCGTTCGTGTGAATGGCTGCCTTCGTGCATGAAATGAAAACAGGCTCTTCAGAGCCAGCCTTTCCATCGGAAAAAGAAGAAGGGAATGATGGCGGACAACACCATGAGCCCAATCGAATACGGATATCCGTGGGCAAAGTGCAGTTCCGGCATGAATTCGAAATTCATACCGTAAATGGAGGCGACCAGCGTCGGCGGCAAGAACACCACGGATGCGATCGAAAATATCTTGATGATCGAGTTCTGCTCGATGTTGATCAGGCCGAGCGAGGCGTCGAGCAGGAAGGTGATATTGCCGGCGATGAAGGACGCGTGTTCATTGAGCGACTGGATGTCGCGCGAGACCGTCTTGCAGAGTTCCTTGGTGTCGCGATCCTGCTGAACGGCCGGGACATTGTAGAAAAACGTCATCAGTCGCGAAAGCGACGCGAGGCTGTCACGGATCTTGCTAACGAGGCGATGATGGCCGGCAATGTCCCTAAGCTTTTCTTCCAGATAATTCGACGGCTTGCGAACTTTTCTGGCGCGGTCGCCAAACACATGCGTCGACAGGATGTCGATACGCGCGACCGACAACTCCAGGATCTCGGCAGTCCGATCGATCACGGTTTCAAAGAGTTTTGCCAGCAGCGCGGCACCACTCCGCCACTGCTGCGGCACGCGGTGAAGAGCGGCAATGAATAGCGAAAAGGACTTTGGTTGCGCGTAGCGAATCGTGATCAACCGCTTGCCAGACAGGATGAACGCAACGTCGGTCAGCGTCGGCGCGTCCGTTTCAACCTTCCAGACGAGAGACGCGGTCATGAACACTGCATCGTTTTCCGTGTAGAGGCGGGCCGACGGCTCGATGTCCTTGAGATCGTCTCGCGTCGGGACCTCAATACCAAGGGTTCTTTCGACGAAAAGTTCCTCCTCGCGCGAAGGCTCGATCATGTCGATCCACATGACATCGTCACGCAACGAACCTTGCGACAGATCGCCGATTTCAATCGACTTGCAATTGGAACAGTATGCAGTGATCACCGGTTGGACCTCCGGCAATCCGGGCATGTCGCGCGCATCGCCCTGTTCATCGAAGGCCCTTCCACGGCGCGCCGATTGCGAGAGCGCGCGGGATGCAAGTTCCCGACCTTAACGAAAGCGATTGACGAAAGTTCATACGACTCCTGGCACATCCGGCACTCCGGATATGCAATATGCTCAACCGCATCGCAGTCACCAATCCTTCGGCCAAGATAACTCCGAACATGCAGGTGACCGGTCCCCATCGGGGCGGCCATCATCGAGCATTCGCAAAAACCGCCTCATGGCGACGGCGCGCCATATGACGGAAAGCTGCGAAAGAATCAAGACATCTTACGTTCACGGCGCCGTTTGACCACATTTCCTCCGCAATTGGGAGTCTAGCGGCGGTGACGCATTCACTCGAAAACAATGGCCGGCGCGGCCCTCTGCGGCTGCCCACCGAGCTGCTGCCAGACCTTAGCGGCGATCTCGCGATAGATGCCGGCAACAATGCCCTTCGGCTCCGTGGCGACGAGTGGCGTTCCGGCGTCCGATGTCTCGCGGATGTTCATCGTCAGCGGCACTTCGCCGAGGAAAGGAACGCCGATGCGTTCCGCTTCCCTGCGAGCGCCGCCATGCCCGAAGATATCATAGCGCGTGCCTGTATCGGGCGCGATAAAATAGCTCATGTTCTCAACGATGCCGAGCACAGGAACCTCGACCTTCTTGAACATGTTCAGCCCCTTGCGGGCATCGACGAGAGCGAGATCCTGCGGGGTCGAAACGATAACGGCGCCGGCGAGCGGCACCTGCTGTGCCATCGTCAGCTGCGCATCGCCGGTTCCAGGCGGCATGTCGACAACAAGCACATCGAGCTCGCCCCAGGCAACCTCACGCAGCATCTGCATCAGCGCTGATTGCACCATCGGACCACGCCAGATCATTGCAGTCTCCTCGTCAACGAGGAAGCCCATCGACATGACCTTGAGCCCATAATTTTCCATCGGATTGATGATGCGACCATCGATCTGGGTGGGACGGCCCGAGATCTTCAGCAGCCGCGGCATCGAGGGGCCATAGATATCAGCATCGAGGATGCCGACACGCAGGCCATTTGCCTGGAGACCGAGCGCAAGATTGACGGCAGTCGTGGATTTACCCACGCCCCCCTTACCCGAGGCGACGGCGATGATCGCGTTGATACCGGGAACGCCAAGCTTGCCTGCGCGCGGCTGCTGTTGCGGCGCGTGAGCATGGCCATGATGGTCATGTCCCGCCTGCGGTTGAGGGCGTGAAACCGGCGCCGAGCCTGAACCGGCCTTTTTGTCTGCCGTCAGCGCAACCAGCGCTCCCTTGACGCCCGGCATCTCCTTGATGACCCGTTCGGCCGCGAGGCGAAGCGGCTCCAGCTCCTTGGCACTTTCTGCCGGAACGGTGATGGAGAAATAGACCTTGCCGTCCGAAATGAAGACATCAGACACCATGCCGAGCTCGACGATATCGTGTTCGAGATCGGGCCCGCGGACCGTCTTCAGCGTTTCGAGAACCTGTTCCTTGGTGACGCCGGTCATTCCATCCTCACTGCCTATGTTGGCATTGTAGATAGAGGAGCGCCACCTCTTCGCCAAACAAAATCGGTGATCGAGATGGCAATTGAGAGAAACGAGGTCAACCGGAAGGCCGTTGCGTCCATCAAGTCCGCCGGGCTTTCGCCCTGATGGATGCAAAGGCCTTCCAGGATACCAAATAAGCCTTGCGAACTAGAGCAAGCGCGGCAAAAGGCCAGCACAAACAGCCCATCGGAAGAGTAAGCGTGGGGAATGCCGTCGGCGGCGTGTCCCAAACGCAACAACCGCCGCCGACGCCCAAGCCCGAGATCGGATACCGTGGCGTCGGCTGGCGGTGTGCGGTCGCGCCATTTATCCGGCGTCGTTACCAGGTCCCCTCTGGACCGCTGGAAACACGGAAGCAGAAAACGTGCCAATTGGCAAACATTCGCAAAAGCCAATGTCATCCAGTGACACGCTGATCGGCGGTGGTGAAGATTTAGGCGCGAATGTTTGCGAAGCCCACAATTTGCGCAACCGTCACTTTATGAGACCAATCCGCAAGGCTCTGGCAACTGCCTGGGTCCGGTTGACGGTATCGAGTTTCTTCGTCGCGCGATTGAGGTAGTGGTTCACCGTGTGTTCGGACAGATTGAGGATCTCGGCGATCTCAACACTGGTCTTACCGGCGGCAGTCCAGTTCAGACAATCGATCTCGCGATCAGTCAAGGAATCCGTGACCCGCGTGTCATAACCGCGGATCTCCGCCAGCCGATCGAAGACGTGGGTAGAGATATAGTGGAGTTCGCGCATTTCCTCGCCGGTAAATGCCTCACGATCGCCTGAGAATGATACGGCGCCGCGACCGCCGGAGGCCTCGTGAGTGGGGAAGTAGGCGCAACGCATCATGCGAAAGCGTTCAAAGAGGGCCGCAACAAAGCCGGCCTTTCCATCGACTCGCTCCAACTTGACCTGCGACACGTCATTGAAGAACGGCGTGGTCGACGCCCTCAACCGTTTCATGACGGGGCTGTTGGTCACAAGCCCCTCCTGGTCGTAAGCTGCCAGCAGCTCCACCGGCCAGCTTGAGATCACAGTGCTGCTCTGCAGATCGATCGCCGTCGTCGAAGGAAGGTTAAACACCATGAAGGCGCGCGCGCGATAGGCTTCCGTCACTTTCTTCATGAAGCGGAAAATATCAAACTGCGTTTTCAGTCCGGCGATCTCACTAACGTTGACGTCCACGGAAGATTTTGGATGCGATGGGGTCATGTGCTTACTCAACTCGAAAGAATGGAATCCTGTGGGCGTCTCGTCCACGTCGTCGCTAATTTGTAGTGCGGGTGACGAATTGCCTGCACATACACCCCAGGACGGGGGATTGACGAGCGTCAATTGTGATGATTCGTCAGAAAATCTCAATACTATGCTTTAGTTGAGTCCTGGCCGATCGCAGCCAGTGTTCAACGACGCGGCCCAAGTCCTACGCGCATGGCTTCCATGATCCGTCCAGCCGTCTCCCGGATCGGGGCCGCCCATTCCGATAGGCTTTCCATATCGAGCCTATAGGCCGGACCAGTGACGGAAACGCCGCCGACAAGCGACAGGTTTTCCGACCAGATCGGGGCCGCGATACAGCGGATTCCGACTTCGTGCTCCTCACGGTCGAAGGCATGGCCCACCTTTCGTATCTCCTCAATCTCGCCAAGAAGCGACTTGGCGGTATGCGTGTTGGCGGTGAAGCGATGGAAGGCGATTTCCGCCACCAAAGCCCTAACCCGCTCTTGGGGCAGGATAGACAAGGCAGCCTTGCCTACACCAGTGCAATAGACCGGCGACGCGTTGCCGATCTGCGAGTACATTCTGACGGGCTGCTGCCCTTCGAACTTGTCGAGGTAGATGATCGAGGTGCCGCGAAGCACGCCGAGATGGACCGTTTCACCGGTCATATCCTGGAGAGCCTTAAGGTGGGGCTCGGCAATGAGGCGGAATTCGTTGCGTCCCCAACTGCGAGAGGCAAAGTCCAATAGCCTCAAGCCAGGCAAATAGAGGCCGTCCTCATCGATTTCGAGCAGCCCCTCATCCACGAGATGACTGAGCTGGCGGTGAACCGTACCGCGTGGCTGATCGGTGACCGCCAATATGTCGGTGAAGCGCATGGGGCCGTCGGCGTGGCTCACAACATCGAGAAGGACCATCAGCTTGCCCAGGGTGCCCGTGTCGCGCTTCCCGTGCGCACTCTCTTTTGCCGCAGTCATCGTTGCCCCAAATGCCTTGACAGGGACATCAGCGTAATCGGATAATTCCACATAGTCAAATTGAGTTCCAAATAATAGAACAACTACGGCCGGGAGGAAATGGTGACGAGTATTGTTGCGCAGTTTCCGGAATTTAGGGATCGAACCGTGCTGATCACCGGAGGCGGGTCCGGCATCGGGGCAGCGATCGTCGAGGGTTTTGCCCGGCAGGGCGCCAAGGTTTCGTTCATCGATATCGCGGAAACGGAAAGTCATGAACTTGTCGAGGGGCTGTCGCGCGACACGCTGCATCCCGTTCGCTTCCACAAGGCGGATTTGCGGGATGTTGCGGAAATCCGCAGGACGGTCGACGCGGTTGTCGCTCATTCGGGCCCGATCAGCGTGCTCGTCAATAATGCCGCGCGTGACGACCGGCACGATTTCGAAACTGTGACTGAGGAATATTGGAACGACAACCAGGCGACCAACCTGCGCCACGTCTTCTTCACCACACAGGCCGTTGCGCCCTCGATGCGTGCTGCTGGCGGCGGCGCGGTGATCAACATGTCGTCGATCGCCTTTCTCCTCAACATGCCGGAATTCCCTGCCTATTCTGCAGCAAAAGCCGGTGTGATCGGGCTGACAAAAAGCCTGGCCGGCCAGCTCGGACCTGATAACATCCGCGTCAATTGTATTCTGCCGGGTATGATCGTGACGGATCGTCAGATGAAACTCTGGCTCACCGAGGAAGGCATCGCTCGGACCGTGCAACGCCAGTGCGTCAAGAAGGTCCTGCACGCCGATGCAATCGTTGGTCCTTGCCTGTTTCTGGCGTCGAGTTGCGCGGCAGCGATCAGCGCACAATCTCTTATTGTCGATGGAGGCATTTTCTGATGGCGGATCCCGCTTATGTCGCGGTGGATTGGGGAACGAGCAGTTTCCGGCTTTGGCTGATCGGCAAGGATGACAGCATCCTTGCCGAAAGTCGCAGCAATGAAGGCATGACGACGGCTGCGAAGACCGGCTTTGCCGAGGTTTTGACCTCGCACCTGGCCAAGGTGAATGCGCCAGGAAATCTTCCGGTCATCATCTGCGGCATGGCAGGTGCAAAGCAGGGATGGGTCGAGGCCGGCTATGTCGACGTGCCGACATCGCTATCTTCTATCCTCACCGGCGCGGTATCCGTTCCCGGCCAGAGCCGCGACGTCCGCATTCTTCCGGGACTTGCCCAGAGGGATCAGGCAAGGCCCGACGTCATGCGTGGCGAGGAAACGCAGCTTCTCGGCGCGCTTGGTCCCGCAAGCACCGGATCACAGGCAGTCTGCATGCCCGGCACGCATTCGAAGTGGGTGCACGTCACGGATGGACGGGTCACCGGCTTCTCCAGCTTCATGACCGGCGAACTCTTCGATGCGATATCCAAGCATACGATCCTGTCGCATGCCGTCGCCGGAGCGGAGCAGACGCCGACAGATAAGCCAGCCTTCGAAAGCGCGATCAAGGTAGCTTACGAACAGCCTGCAATGGCGACCAACCTCTTCTTTACGGCGCGCTCGGGACAATTGCTGCACGGTCTGACGGCCGCAGCCGCACAGGCCAAGATATCGGGCACCCTGATCGGTCTGGAAGTTGCGGGCGCCATGGCGGACGCTGGAACCGGCGTCAGCATTACACTTGTCGCCGCCGGGCGGCTGCAGAACCTTTATGAAACAGCCTTCAACGCACTATCTTTACCCTTTGACACGATCGACGCCGATACAGCTGTCCGTAGTGGGCTTGCTGCCGCCGCCAAAGCTATTTGGCCGAATTAAGAAAGCACCAAAGCGATGAACCGCATCCCCTTCCCCACGATGAAGCGCCCGCTGATTGCCATTCTTCGGGGCATCAAGCCCGAGGAAACCGAAAGCGTGGTCGGTGCGCTGATCGAAAACGGTCTGACAGCCATTGAAATCCCGCTGAACTCGCCCGAGCCGTTTAAGTCGATCGAGATCGCCGCGAAGATGGCACCTGCCGATTGCCTGATCGGTGCCGGAACCGTGCTGACCACAGAGGCCGTCGACAGCCTGCATTCGGCGGGTGGCAAGCTGCTGGTTACGCCGAACGTCGAGCCCGAGGTTATCGTGCTTGCCCGCAATTATGGCATGGTCACGATGCCCGGCGTCTTCACGCCGACGGAAGCGCTGGCCGCCGCCCGCGCTGGCGCAACGGGGTTGAAATTTTTCCCGGCCAGCGTTCTGGGGCCGTCCGGCATCACGGCAATCCGCGCAATTCTGCCGGCGGAGCTCGTGATCGCAGCCGTCGGCGGTGTCTCGGACAAGAACTTCGCTGACTACACCAAGGCCGGCATTCATGCCTTCGGCCTCGGCACCAGTCTCTACAAGCCGGGAATGACCGCGGCGGAGGTTGCCGAGCGCGCCAAGGCGACCATTTACGCCTATGATGCAGCGGTAGGAGCTTAAGGCGTATGACGGAAATTCATGAGTTCGCGGGCAGGACACTTTGCAACACCAACTCCGTACTGGGTGAAGGCCCCACCTATGATCCGGACACGAACACGGTCTGGTGGTTCAATATTCTCGGCAAAGAGCTGCACGAGCTGAACCTTTCGACGGAAGAGAAGAAGGTGCATGCGCTGCCGATGATGGCGAGCGTGCTTGCCCGCATCGATGCCGGGCGCCAGCTGCTTGCGACTGAACAGGGCCTCTTTGTCCGCGACACGAAAAGCGGCAATCTGACCTTCTATGCAGCGCTTGAAAGCGACAAGCCGGAAAACCGCTCGAACGACGGCCGCACACATCCATCCGGCGCACTGTGGATCGGCACGATGAGCAAGCGGGCGGAAACCCGCGCAGGCGCTATCTATCATGTCGCCGGCGGTCGAGTGACCAAGATCTTCGAGGGCATCAGCATTCCGAATTCGATCTGCTTCTCGCCGGATGGGACCATCGGATATTTCACTGACACTCGCCTCAGCCGCCTCATGCGGGTGATGGTCGATGCGCAGACCGGCCTTCCGACCGGCGAACCGATTGTCCTCGTGGACACCATGGATGAGCCGGGCGGCATCGATGGCTCGGTTGTCGACGCCGACGGATATATCTGGAATGCGCGTTGGGGTGCCGGCACGGTCGATCGATACAGCCCGGACGGGCTGCGCATCTCGCGTTACAAGGTGCCTGCGGCCCAGCCCTCCTGCCCCGCCTTCATCGGAAGGAACGGCGACCGCCTCGCAGTCACCACGGCATGGGAAGGACTGGATGACGATGCGCGGTCCATGCAACCACAGGCTGGGTCCCTGCTCGAGCTTGACGTCACGGTGAAGGGAATTTTTGACCCCGTTTATGTGATCTGACGCGAAACCGGGCACAATGCAAAGGGCACCCCCTGGGCGCCCTTTTTGTTTCCATCGGTGGGTTGATTGGTGAGGCCCCTGCAGCATTTGCGATAGAAGTCCCGCGAAATTAGCAATCTTTGCGCGATTTTTTTCGGGAACCAATAGAAATCCCATTCATTTCAATAGGGAACCGGCCAAATGGACGCCCGACCGCGAAGGGACGGCAAAATGGCTAGAGATCACTATTGAACTGAAAAGGTAGGTTCGAAATGACACGCAAACTTCTCACAACCGTTGCCGCTGGTGCCTTGTTTGCCACGGCTTTCGCACCCGCGGCATTCTCACAGAGCACAACCCAGCCGGCTGATCCGAACGCTCCGGCCACACAGGCGGCGCCAGGGGATCCGGCAGCTCCGCCAAAGGTTCCGGATGCAACGGCTCCGGTCCCGGCAGGTGACGCGGCTCAGGCTCCGGCGCCGGCTGAGACGACCGATACCGCGCAGGCGGGCGGCGGCGCGTATCTGACCGAGCAGGCTGCCGACCAGGTGAGTGCGAACACCTATATCGGCCAGTCGGTCTATAATAGTCAGAACGAAAGCATCGGTAGCGTCAACGACCTGATCATGAAGAAGGACGGCGGCTTGGTCGCAGCGATCGTCGGTGTCGGCGGCTTCCTCGGAATCGGCGAGAAGAATGTTGCCGTTCCGATGGATAAGATCACCGTCGCCCAGAACACCCAGGACGGCAGCGTCAAGCTGACCACCTCTGAAACCGCGGAATCGCTGAATGCGGCACCGCAGTTCAAGACGCTTCAGATGCTCGCAGCCGAGAAGGCCCCCGCGCTAGGTGGTACAACAGACACCACGGCCACAGGTTCGACAACGAACAATTAAGATATGCGCAGTGAGGACCGCGGAACCGGTGGCGTCCGAAAGGGCGCCATCGGCGTTTCAGGCGCTGACGCGATCCGACGTATCGTAGTAATTCTCGTGCAGGAACCGCAGCGTCGCGATGCCATCGGCGGGCTTGCCGAAGTGATAGCCCTGCCCCATGCCGCAGCCGAGCGAGCGCAGCTTGACTGCTTCCGAATAATCCTCGATCCCTTCCGCGACCACTTCCAGATCAAGCCCCTCGCACATCGTGAGGATCGCCTTGATGATGTGCTCGGAAGCGCGGTCGGAGTTGATCCGCGACACAAAGGCGCGATCGATCTTGATCTTGTCGAACATGAAATCACGCAGGCGACCGAGGCTCGACTGGCCGGTCCCGAAATCATCCAGCGAGATGCGCACACCTGCCTGGCGCAGATCGGCGATGATCCGATTTGCCGTATCGGCCGAGCCCATCACCGCAGTTTCGGTGATCTCCAGTTCGAGCCGGTGCGGGTCGAAACCGACCCGGCCGAGGATCGACAGGATACTGCTGCTCGTGCCCGGATCCATCAACTGCGCCGAGGAGAGATTGAAGGAGAGGAAGAGTTCGCGCGGCCAGGAAAGTGCCGCTTCCGCCGCCTTGCGCAGCAACGCCTCAGACAACGCGTCAATAAAACCGCGTTCTTCAGCAAGCGGCACGAAAACGCCCGGTGAAACGAAGCCCAGATCCGGATCGTTCCATCGCGCCAAAGCTTCGAAGCCCACGACCTGGCTGTTGGCGAGTGCGACGATCGGCTGAAAATGCACGTCGATCGCGTCGGAGATGATGGCGTTGCGCAGCGCCTGTTCCAATTGCGTCGCGCGCTTCATTTCCTGGGCGATCTCGCGGGAATAGACGGTGATCTGGCCACGGCCGCGCCGCTTTGACCGGTAGAGTGCGGTCTCAGCGCTTTTCAGCAGTTCCTCGAACTCCTCGCCAGCAAATGGATAGATCGAAAAGCCGAAGGATGCCGACAGCCTCACATTGCGATCGCCGAGATCGTAGGGCGCCGACAGCACCTCGCGGATCATCTGGCCGAATTTCTCGGCGCTGGCCCGCTCGAATACCAGCGGCAGGACAAAGGCAAATTCGTCGCCGTCATGACGCGTGACCAAGGCGCCATCCGGAATGCAGGCCTTCAGCCGATGGGCGACCTGGCAGAGAATCTCGTCGCCCGCCGATGAGCCGAAGAGATCGTTGATCGGTTTGAAGGAATCGAGATTGGCGATGCCGACCGTAAATGGTGCAGGATCACTCGCGCGTTCCGCGGCGATCTGGGCAATCCGGTCGCGCATGCGGTAGCGGTTGCCGAGGCCGGTCAGCAGATCAGTATAGGCCATCGTCTGAAGTTCATTCTGACTTACAGGCACCAAAGGCATTTCAGCCGACATCATCATTCAGACCCAGACTGCACCAATGCGGGAAAGGATGGCGGGCAAGTCTTAAGAATTCGATAGTGGATCGGCCGCGTTGAAACCGTGTTCTGTCCCAAGATTTAGGGAGTTGACGAGCTTTGTTCGTCACATGCTGGCCCGTTGGAGATCCCCCGCAAGGTACTTCTGAAAGATCCCCTGAAGAATATCGGGGCTCACCGGCTTCATGATCACATCGTCCATTCCGGCCTTTGCGCACTCAGCTCGATCACGCTCGAAGGCCTGATTAAGAACGCCGATAATCGGCGTTCTTGAGCTGCCGCCTTCCTCTGTCTGGCGGATCAACCGCGCCGCTTCGAAACCATTGAAGCCTGGCAGCGATATGTCCATCAGGATGATTTTCGGCTGATGCTCGGTCCACAAACGAACCGCTTCATCGCCGCTTGGAGCGATCAGGTAGCGATAGCCGAGACCTTCGAGAATCTGCGAGAAGACGATCTGGTTGATGTCGTTGTCTTCGGCAACGAGCACGTCGAGCGTGCTCATCTCCTCGACGGTGGTGATTTCCCAATCGGTGTCGATGCCTTCGGCGATTTGGCCCCGATTGCTGCGGTTGAAATGCCGAGCGATCTGGAAGGTGAGCTCATTGGCGAGCTGGAAGCCGTCCATCACCAGCGCCGGGATGCCATACTGCTCGGCAAGCTCAAGGCAGCGCATGCCAAGCTGGTTGTCGATCACAAGCAGGTCAAGCGAGATGCCGGAAGAGCTCGCGATCTCCAGGAAGTGCTCTTCCTCATCCTCACCGCGGACCGAGCAAGCCTCGAAGCCATATTTGGCGAGGGTCCGCAAGGCCGCTGCTTCGGCCACCACGTCCGACGTCACCACCAGGACTTTCCGACCCGAGAAGTTCTCCGGGACGATCGCCTCCATCGCGGCCGGTTCGCGGCGCTCGCCGCTGCCGCCCATGGGAACGTAGGCGCGCCGATAGGAATTCTTGCTCGATGTTGTGACCGTCGACGCAAACCGGAATTCATCGAGGTCGGCGCCGTCCCGCGGCAGGTCCTGCATCGTCGAGACGAGAAAATAGCGCCCGGGCTTGCCGATGCGGTGCTTGCGCGCGACGATGTCGCGTTCCGCGCCGTCGCGGGAGACCTGCCGCTGGCGGGAGATCGACATTTCGCCGGTCTCCAGTACATGACGGTCACTTTCCTCGAAGCGCTGGGCAACCTCCTTGGAGAACAGGTCTCCGCTCTTGCGGCCGAGCACTTCATCGACCGTCGTCTGGTATTTTTCGCAAAAGGCGATGTTCACGGCGACGTAGTTCAGGTTGCGGTCCTTGACGAAGAGCGGGAACGGCAGGTTGTCGAGGATATCCTCGGTGAGCTGCACGCGTTCCAGATCGGAGCGCCACTGTTCCTCACGCTTCTTGTCCTCGGAGATGTCCTGGATGACGCAGACGCCATAGCCGCTCGCGAGGCGACGCTTGCCGAACCGAATCCAGCGGTCCGTACCGTGCCGCTCGACCGCTTCGAAGCGTTCGCGCCAATGCGAGGCGATTTTCTGGGACAACCAATCCTCACGGCTCATCGCGCCCTGGTAGCTTGCCGACTGCGTGCCGATGCCGGTGTCGTAAATCGCGCCCAGGAAGTCTCGCAACCGAGTGCCGGGCTTGAGCATGGTCTCCGATATCGGAAAGAAATCGAGAACCTGGTGGCTCGCAAAGATCATGTGATCGGTCTTGTTGTAGACGATGAACGCGGCGCCTAGACTCTCGCATACCGCGTCAAACAGCGCCGTCTGCAGGCTGGTGTCAGCCGACATTTCGCTACTCACAGATGATGTGTCCGCTTTTTCGGAGCCGGCACTCATTCCTACGCGTCCCACATCTGTCCGATTAAAACCCAGTCCTCGGAAGTAAGTCGCAAAATGGCACCTTTGTCTTAAGGCGCGCTTAACGTTAAGCAATCGGAATTGGAGCGTGCAGAACGGTGATCGGCCCGCGCTTTGGCACTTCCCTCCGCTCCACGAATCCAAGAGAATAGGCGCATGGCCATCAGACAGCTTTCAGAAACCCTCATCAACCAGATTGCGGCCGGCGAAGTCATCGAACGGCCGGCCAGTGCCGCCAAGGAGTTGATCGAGAACGCCCTTGACGCAGGGGCGACTCGCATCGAGGTGGCGACATCGGGCGGCGGAAAGAGCCTGCTGCGAGTTTCCGACAATGGCTCGGGCATGGATGTTGCCGATCTGGAGCTCGCCGTACGCCGCCATTGCACCTCCAAGATCACCAATACGCTGGACGACATTCGCACGCTCGGCTTTCGCGGCGAGGCGCTGCCATCGATCGGATCGGTAGCGCGGCTCAGCATTTCCAGCCGCCGTCGGGACGGCGCCGGTGGCAACGAAATCACCGTCGAGGGTGGCAGAATTACGCATCTTCGCCCGTCACCCGGCAATCCGGGCACGATCGTCGAGGTTCGCGATCTCTTCTTCGCGACCCCCGCCCGCCTGAAATTCCTCAAGACGGAGAAGGCCGAGGCTGCGGCGATCACTGAGGTCGTCAAGCGCATGGCGATTGCGTTTCCCGGGGTGCGCTTCGTGCTCTCCGGGACTGACCGCACGACACTGGAATTGCCGGCGACGGGCGACGACCATCTGGCGCGCATGGCGCAGATCCTCGGCAAGGACTTCCGCGACAACGCCATCGAAATCGATGCCGAGCGGGAAGGCGTATCGCTGACAGGCTTTACGGGCGTGCCGACGTTCAATCGTGGCAACTCGGCCCATCAGTACGCCTTCGTCAACGGCCGCCCGGTGCAGGACAAGCTCATCCTCTCGGCAATCCGCGGCGCCTATGCCGAGACGATCCCTGCCGGGCGCTATCCGGTTGCGGTGCTGTCGATCAGGCTCGATCCAGTCCTTGTCGATGTCAACGTGCACCCGGCCAAATCAGACGTGCGGTTCCGGGACCCGCAACTGGTGCGCGGCCTGATCGTCGGGGCCGTACGCGAGGCGCTGGCGCGCGATGGCAGCCGCGCAGCGACAACCGGCGCAGACGGGATGCTGCGCTCCTTCCGGCCCGGCTTCCAGCCTAGCGCCCAGCGGCCGCAACAGCCCTGGTCGGCGGCGACATCGCCGTCGCGCCCGTTTTACCAGGCCGCAAACAGCGGCTTCGGGGAGCGGCGGCAGGCTTCCTTCGACGGGCTTGTGACGCCGACAGCGCGCAACGACGCCGCGTCGTCCCCGAGAATGCCGGTGGTGCCAGAAGAGCCGCCGCAGCTCTATCCGCTTGGTGCGGCCCGGGCGCAGATCCACGAAAACTACATCGTCGCACAGACGGATGACGGCTTGGTCATCGTCGACCAGCACGCCGCACACGAACGCCTCGTGTTCGAGGCGATGCGCAAGGCGCTGCATTCCAAGCGGCTGGCCTCGCAGGTGCTTCTTATTCCCGAGATCGTCGACCTGCCTGAAGAGGACTGCGACCGGCTGATGCAGTTTGCGGCGGATCTCGGCGAGCTGGGCCTGGCCATTGAACGCTTCGGGCCGGGCGCCATCGCGGTGCGCGAGACACCTGCCATGCTTGGAGAGGTGGATGCCACGGGGCTCATTCGGCAGCTGGCGGACGAGATCGCCGAATGGGATACGGCCTCCGGCCTGTCGGCCAAGCTCGAATATGTGGCGGCGACCATGGCCTGCCACGGATCCGTGCGCTCAGGACGGCGGCTGCGCCCGGAAGAAATGAACGCGCTTCTGCGCCAGATGGAAGTGACCCCCGGTTCCGGACAGTGTAACCACGGACGCCCGACCTATATTGAGCTCAAGCTTTCGGACATCGAACGGTTGTTCGGCCGCAGTTGAAAAAGCTGGAAAAGGCCGCGGCGGCACGTTATGGCAGGGATATGACAAGCCTGTAAGGAAACGGAGCGCATGAATTTGTTCGAAGGAAATGGAAACCGCGAAGCGCAGATACGCTATCTCGATGCGGATTTTCAGATCCTGTCGCCGGGCTCCTACGTCGTCTGCGCGATTACCGGCAGGCAGATCCCGCTCGATGAACTGCGCTACTGGAGCGTCGCGCGCCAAGAGCCCTATGCCGACGCCGTGGCTTCGCTGGAGGCAGACAAGCGCGCCGGCGTGTTGCCCAACCGGAAGCGCTAGCGCGGCTGCAGATTCGCTCACCGCGCTTTCGAGAGACATACCGTTTAGGTCTTCCGCCCTTCCCTCAGGCGCCGGTCGCGACAGGCATTGATCGCGCGGTCGATGATAAGCCTTGGCGCCAGCGTGTCAGCGAAAGCCATCTCCACCTCGATCACCCGGCACTTTGCCGCGAGCTCTTCGGCTCTGCCATGGTGGCCGGCAAGACGGACGAAATCCTTGGAAGTCGTAACGATCTGAAGGCCGTCGCGCTCTGCCGTCGTTAGAATGTCGTCTATCTCGTCATCGGTCAGATGCTCGTGATCGCCGAACGAGCGGCGAGCGGCGATGTTCGCCCCGACGGATTCGACCGTCCGGAAGAATTTCGACGGATCGGCAATGCCCGCGAAGGCCAGCACATTACTGCCCGCAAGATCGACGCTATCGCACACCTTGAGCGAGGCTGTGAAATAGGGCTTGGCGGCACGCGCGGCGATCCGAACAATGCTGTCAGCGGCCTCTCCCGCGCCAACCTTCAGAAGCGCCGTGGCATAGCGCAATTGCTGGCGGATCGGCGCGCGCACGGGACCGCCCGGAACGATGTGGCCGTTGCCCAATCCGCGCGTGGCATCGATAACCAACAATGCATAGTCGATCGCCAGCCGCGCGCTCTGGAAGCCATCATCCATGATGATCAGGTCCGCGCCCTCCTTGACGAGGCGCTGGGCGCCTTCGACGCGGCGGCGGGAGATCACGGTCAGGGCCTCGCGGGCGAGAAGAAGAGGTTCGTCACCAACCGCAAGGGCACGGTGATGAGCCGGATCGACGACCGTCGTGACATCGAGCGAGCCACCATAGCCGCGGCTCAGGAAACCCGGCTTCAGGCCCTTCGCCTTCGCCGCGCGGGCGATGGTCAGCGCCGTCGGCGTCTTGCCCGCGCCACCGACCGTAAAATTGCCGACGCAGATGACGGGCACCGGAACCGAGGCGCGCTTGGCATTGGCCATACGATACCCGGCGATGCGCCCGTATAGGAAGGAAATCGGATAGAGCGTCCAGGCACGCCAATCGGCTTTCGACCACCAGAAGGGTGGCGCTTCGGATATCATTTTCCCCGCCCTGCCTTTCGGACCCCGAGCGTCATGCTGACGGGTTATGTCCTCGACCGGGCGAAAAGAAAGGGTAATTTTCAAGAAAAAGCAAGCCCTTGGTCAATCAGGCAAGCTGAAGGTCGGGCAGCAGCCGCTCGAGCTCGGTGATGTCGTTCAGGCAGTAGTCCGATGCGGCGGAGAGCGATTCGCGCGATCCCGTGCCTGTGAGTACAGCCACGGTGACGCCGACCTTGGCGTTGCGGCCCATATGCAGATCATGGTTGTTGTCGCCAACGACGGCGACCTCGGAGGGATCGAGGCCGGTCGCGGCGCAGAAGCCAAGCACCATTCCCGGTTCCGGCTTGGTGCCGAAGCCGCTGTCATAGCCGGCCACGTAGTCGATGAACGGCGCAAAGCCGAAACGCTGGGCCGTCTGTCTGATCGAACGCTCATTGTCGCTTGATGCGACGCCGAGGCGAAAGCCGCGCCCATGCAGGCGACCGAAAAAAGCTGCAAGATCGGTGACTGCGACGGAAAAGTCGGCCGCATGCGAAAAGAGTTCGTCCAGCTTGATCGTCAGCTCGATTACGTCGAGCTTCGAGCCCGCGGCGATCAGCCCTTCCGAAATCTGGCGCGTGTTTCCGGCGGCAAGCAGGCTATCGGGAACGATGTGGCCGGTGAGCGGATCCATGCCGCAAGCTAGAAGCAGCCGGTCCGCAAGTTCCAGATCGCCCTCTGAAGCGATGCGGGCCAGTTCGCGGTTCACCGGCAGCCAGCTCTCGTCATAATCGAGAAGCGTACCGTCCTTATCGAAGAGTATTCCCTTGACCGCCTTCATATCCTGCCCTCAGCGCTGCACAGCCGCCTTCGGCAGCAGTCTCGCCTTCACCGTCAGCGGATTGATATAGGGCTCCAAGCCCT
Organism: Rhizobium sp. BK060; assembly: GCF_014193145.1. NCBI lineage: Bacteria > Pseudomonadati > Pseudomonadota > Alphaproteobacteria > Hyphomicrobiales > Rhizobiaceae > Rhizobium > Rhizobium sp. BK060. The sequence continues at coordinate 288,356 of NZ_JACHYW010000002.1, read as the reverse complement.
TGACCGTCGCCGTCAGCGCGCCACGCATTTCTTGCACGGCGCCGATCCCGGCCTCGATCATGTTGCGGCGTGCGCCGTCGTTGGTGAGCAAATAATGGACGCCCTTGGCGAGCATCTCCGTGTCGCGGACCATGCGCGCGCTGCCTCGCCGCGCCAGCTTCTGATAGGCTTCTCGGAAATTCTGCACATTGCTGCCCGACAGCACCGCGCAACCCAGCATCGCCGGCTCCAGCGGATTTTGCCCGCCCTCGGCAAACAGCGAGCGTCCAACGAAGGCGACCTCGGTCAAGCGCAGGTAGAGGCCCATTTCGCCGATCGTGTCTCCGAGAAAAACATCTACATCGGGGGTGAGCACGTCATCGCGCGTGCGGCGGGCCACCTTGAGACCCAGCTTGACGAGCTCAGCCTCCACCTCATCGGCGCGTTCCGGATGGCGAGGGACGATGATCGTCAACTGCCCGTTTCGCTCCTTCAGCGCGCGATGGACGATGCCCGCTGCCTTTTCCTCGCCGTCGAAGGTGGAGATTGCCGCCCAGGTCTTGCGGTCGCCGAGCTGCTTCTTATAACCGGCAAACACTGCGGCATCATAAGGCGGAGCGTCGGTATCGACCTTGAGATTGCCGGACATCATGACGTGGCGCGCGCCGAGATCGCGGAAGCGCTCCGCGTCGACATCCGACTGCGCAATCACCAGCGCCAGGTTTTCGAACAGGGCCTCGGCAAGTGCCGGGCGTCGGCTCCATCGCTCGAAGGAGCGATCAGACATACGGGCGTTGACGAGTATCTGCGGGATGCGACGCCGGCCGAGCTCCATCAAGGTCGCCGGCCAGATTTCGGATTCGGCGATCAACGCACAGTCCGGCTGCCAGTATTCGAGGAAGCGGCTAACGGCCGGCTTCAGGTCGAGCGGCACATACTGGTGGATCGCTTCATTGCCGATACGCTCAGCGGCCAGCTTGGCGGAGGTGATCGTTCCGGTCGTCAGGATGACGTGGACGTCGCGACGGCGAATTTCGCGGATCAGCGGAATGACCGCGTTCGTTTCACCGACACTCGCGGCATGAAACCAGACCAGCGGTCCGGCCGGGCGGTCGGCGCTCGCATAGCCCGAGCGCTCCAAACGGCGGGCACGGTCTTCCTTGCCCTTGGCCGCTCGATAGGCGAGATATCCACCGACGAACGGAGTCAGCAACGTCCCTGTTGCCTGATAGGCGCCCAGCGCGAGCCGCGCCATGCGACCGCTCATCTGCCAATTCTCCGATCGCAAATGATCGACATCAACCCATTCCCAATTATTGTTGCGGCCGCAATGGCCGATCAGTTTGTCCAGAATGCGTCAGGCAGTCAGTGTCAGTTCGCGGTCACACCAGCCGCCACCGCGGGAGGGTTACTGCGCAGACTTGTTTTCCGGGTCCAGCAAACGGTGCATGTGGACGATGAAATAGCGCATGTGGGCGTTGTCGACGGTCGACTGAGCCTTGGCCTTCCAGGCTGTCAGTGCGCTGGCGTAGTCCGGAAAAATGCCGACGATATCCAGGTCCTTCAAGTCCCGGAACTGAACGTCTTCCAGGCTTTCCAGTTCGCCGCCGAATACGAGATGCAGGAGCTGCTTCTTGCCGCTGGATTCAGTCATTTTCTTCTCTTTCTGCTCTGTTCTCCCCCACAGTGTCATCTGAGGGATTTTGACGGAAACGTCAACTGCCTCGTCGCTGGCCGATCCCGGTTATCAAGTCAGCAAGCCGTGCTGGCGCGGCAGCGCAAAGCTCGCCGTGGCTGACCTGCTCGCGGTTATAAAGCGGCGCGTTGCCCTGCAGATCCACCAGCTGGCCACCGGCGCATTCCAGTATCAGATCGGCAGCAGCGAGATCCCAATCGTGGGAGTTGTGCTTGACGAAGGTACCGTCAATCCGGCCGTCCGCAACCATGGCAATGCGATAGGCAAGAGACGGTACGTGCCGGACACGCTCGATGCGATTTTTGAGCGCGTCTGGAAACGCCTTCAGCACGTCCTCGGCGATGGCAAAGCGCCCAGGTGTCTCGAGAGCTGTCGTCGAAACAACGATCGGCCGGCCGTTTTTTAAAGCCACGCCGCCCTCTACCGCCTCGTAGAGTTCTTCGAGAACGGGAGCGTAGAGAACGCCGGCGACGGGCCGGCCATGGCGCACGACCGCGACGCTGACACACCATAAATCCTGGCCGGCCAGGAATGCCCGCGTGCCGTCGATCGGATCGATGATGAACAGCGTTTGGCGCGACAGGCGCGCGGCGTCGTCGTCGGTTTCTTCGGAAAGCCAGCCATAGTCGGGCCGGGCAGCACGCAGGATGGATTCAAGTTTCCGGTTGGCCGCGAAATCGGCGGCGCTGACAGGCGATCTGCCCTCGTTCTTCCACCAGACCTCCGGCGATTGATTGAAGTAGCCGAGCGCGACTTTGCCGGCCTGCCTGGCGGCATCTGCGATCAATTCCAGATCGCTCCGCCAGAGGGCTGTGTCCACGTCAGTCATTTCGGCAATCCAATCTATCAGCGCCCGGCGAGCGTCATTCCTTCGATCGCAAGCGTCGGAGCGGCGACGCCGAACTTGCGGTCTATGTCGTTTGCAGGTGTTACCCGCATGAACATGTCCTTGAGGTTCGAAGCGATCGTCACCTCGGATACGGCAAAGGTCAGTTCGCCGTTCTCGATCCAGAAGCCGGTAGCACCACGGCTATATTCGCCGGTGATCATGTTGACGCCCTGACCGATCAGCTCTGTCACATAGAAGCCGTTGCCGACACCGCGGATCAGGTCCTCCGGCGCGATGTCGCCTGGCTCGAGAGCAAGGTTCGTCGCCGATGGCGTTACCGAATTGCCGCCGCGCACGCCTCGACCGTTGGTTTCCATTCCGATCTCGCGGGCAGTCGACGTGGAGAGGAACCAGTGTTTGAGAATGCCGTCCTCGATCATCAGCAGCCGTTCGCCTGAGATCCCTTCGCCATCGAAGGGTCGCGACGATGGGCCCCGAACGATAAGCGGATCGTCCGAAATCGTAAGCCCCGATTTCAAAACCTGCTGGCCCATCTTGTCGCGCAGGAAGCTCGTCTTTCGCGCAATGGAGGCGCCGTTGATAGCCCCGGCAATATGGCCGACGAAGCCGCGGGCAACACGGGGATCGAAGACAACCGTTACATCCTTGCCGGTATCCACCTGGCGCGGGTTGATGCGCTTGACCGTGCGTTCGCCTGCTCTGCGGCCGATCTCCGCGGCATCATCCAGCTCGCTGAAATAGATACGACTGTCGAAATCGTAATCGCGCTCCATGGCCGTGCCTTCGCCGGCGATGACGCTGACGGATCGGCCGAAGCGCGAGCCCATGTAGCTGCCCTCAAAACCGTGGGAGGTAACGAGCACCAGGCCCCCCCTGCCGGCCGAAGCCCCGGCGCCGGACGAATTGGTGACGCCTTTGACGGCAAGTGCGGCAGCTTCCGCCTCGAGGGCGGCTTCGCGAAGTTGGTCAGAAGAGACTTCGGTCGTATCGAGTAGCTCGAGGTCCGGATAGGATTTCGCGAGCTTGTCCTCGTCCGCCAGGCAGGCAAACGGATCTTCCGGGGACACCTTGGCCATCGCCACGGCCCGTTCGGCCAGTGCGGAAAGATCGAAGCCCGGATTTGCTGAGACGCTCGCAACGCGCTTGCCGACGAAGACGCGCAGTGAGAAATCATCGCTTTCCGACGATTCCGTACCCTCGACCTTGCCGAGGCGCACGCTGACCGATTGCGAGCGCGAGCGCACGACCACCGCATCTGCGGCGTCGGCTCCGGCCTTCTTCGCCAGGTCGATCAATTGGCTTGCGCGGGAAAGAAGCGTCGAGGAGTCGATTTCTGAGGACATGATTTGGCCTTTCCTTCGCGTTCCATTTATTGTGCACTACGAAAAGCATCAAGGCCGCGCGCGCCGATTCTTTTGCCCGCCGCTTGCATGCCTCCCTGCATTGAAAGAAACTCGCTGCATGTCCGAGCCCAACACTCTTTTCACCGAGACGATCCTGCTGCTCGGTGGCGCCGTTGTTTCGGCACCGATCTTCAAGCGCCTCGGGCTCGGCACGGTGCTCGGCTATCTGGCCGCCGGCGTCGTCATCGGCCCGATCTTTCACGGCTTGACGGATGGCGAGCAGATCCTGGATGTAGCCGAACTCGGCGTCGTTTTCCTCCTCTTCATCATCGGGCTCGAGCTGAAGCCTTCGCGCCTTTGGCAGATGCGGCGCGACATCTTCGGGCTCGGAACCGCGCAGGTGGTGGCGACCGGTCTGGTGCTCACGCTACTGACCTATCTTTCCGGCGTTCTGGACTGGCGCGGCAGCATCGTCGCAGGTTTTGGGCTTGCCCTCTCCTCCACCGCGTTTGCGATGCAGATCCTCGAGGACGAAGGCGATGTGAATACCCGCTACGGGCAGCGCTCGTTCTCGATGCTGCTGTTTCAGGATCTTGCAATCGTGCCGCTGCTTGCGCTGGTCAGTATTCTTGATGGCGGCAAGGGTAGCGGCACGCCGCTGTTGGACTTCGCGATTGCCATCGCAGCGGTCGCCGCGATGATCGTCATGGGACGCTATCTGCTCACGCCGCTGTTTCAGGTCATCGCCCGCACAGGCGCCCGCGAGGCGATGATCGCCGCTGCCCTCTTCGTGGTGATGGGGTCGGCGAGCCTGATGCAGCTTGCCGGATTGTCTATGGCCATGGGCGCCTTCCTTTCCGGCGTGATGCTTGCCGAGTCCTCCTACCGCCATGAACTGGAAGCCGATATCGAGCCCTTCCGCGGTGTGTTGCTCGCTATCTTCTTCATCGCAGTCGGTCTTTCGATCCAGTTGGAGGTACTTAGAGACAACGCGCTCTTCATCATCGTCGCCGTGCCAGTCGTCATGGCCGCGAAGGCGCTGGTGATCTACGTTCTCTGCCGCGCGACCGGATCGCCGCATGACGACGCTATCAGGATCGCTTTCCTGCTGCCGCAAGGCGGCGAATTCGGCTTCGTCCTGTTTACCGCCGCCGGCATTGCGGGCCTGATGCCGACGAGTACCGCCTCGCTGCTGATTGCGATCGTCACCCTTTCAATGGCACTGACCCCGATCGGGACCATGTTTGCCAAGCGGCTGTTGTCGGGCAAAGAGCAAGAACAGCTGGATGAGGATTTCGAAGGAGCCGGCGCGGATGTGCTGATGGTCGGCTTCTCGCGTTTCGGACAGATCGCCGCCCAGATCCTGCTCGCCGGCGGGCGTGCCGTGACCGTCATCGACTTTTCAGCCGATCGCATCCGGCAGGCTTCCTCTTTCGGTTTCCGGATCTACTTCGGCGACGGCACGCGCAAGGACGTGCTGAGGGCCGCCGGCATCGACCGGGCCAAGATCGTCGTCGTCTGCACCCAGAAGCGCGAGATTACCGACAAGATCGTCGAGCTGGTGCAGGCAGATTATCCGGATGCCAAGCTCTTCGTGCGCTCCTACGACCGCATCCACTCGATTGCGCTCCGCAATCTCAATGTCGATTATGAACTGCGCGAAACGCTGGAGTCCGGTCTGCTGTTCGGCCGACGTACGCTCGAGGCATTGGGTGTCGGCGAGGCGGAGGCCTATGAAATCGGCGAGGATATCCGCAAACGCGACGAGGCGCGCCTGGTGCTCCAGGTCACGGAAGGACTGCAGGCCGGCCGCGACATGCTTTTCTCCCAGCCGGTGAAACCCGAGCCGCTCGTCAAGCCAAAGCGCGCCGCGAACTTCGACGAGGACCCGTTGGCGGGCACGGCAGAGGTAACCGCCGACGCTTAGAGCCGTTTCAGGTTGAATTGAAACGTTCTGTCGGTTCAACCGATGAAGGAAGCTCCTTCGGCTCCTGCGCACGATCCGCCTGAGTTCTCCTGCTCTCCTTCTCCGCTCTGCACCGGTCCCTTGGCCTTAGCATCCGACGTGAACTTTCCCTGCAGTTGGCAATCGCACCATCAGCGAGTGCGTCGCAGCCTTGGGGCAAGTATCAGTATATTTCGATCATCTGCGCTTCGGCCTGTGGGGACAGGCCAACACAGATCCCTCAAAGCACCCATCCTGTGTTGACAGCTTTGCGGCCTAGTAACGCAATAAAGGAGTGTTCGGCTCTGGCTGCCACTCCTTGCATATGGCTTGCCAATGCCAACCATATGAGGGATTGTCCCAACTCTGGCCCCTGAGGCCCGCGCAGTCTCCAATGATAGGACAATGCCATGCCTCTACGCTATCTTTTCGCCGCTGTGGCCATCGCGCTCGTTGCCCTCTCCGGGTGCACGACCACCGGCTCAGGCGCGGAGAATACCACCTACGCAACTCCCGCAGGTATTGGGCCAGTTCGTGGCAGCGGCATTAACGGCTACTGATCTTAGGTAGGTGCCGGGCTCCCCTCCCCGCTGGCAGCTGGCGATGGTCGCATACCCAGCGCGTCCAAGGTCGGGGCGTAACGGATTCCCCTGGTACTCATGCCGCAGTCTGCTTAGCCAGTCTCCGGCGCGCCGTCGCCTATTTTTCGTTTCGGCCCAGGCGAAATCTCTGGCTTCATTGTCGCAGTCGGATGGTCGACCAAGCGGCCCGTGAGCCAACAGTACGTTTCAATTTAACCCTGAAAGGCTCTAAGAGGTGATGCGTGCCTCGATCTCACGATCAAGCGCGTATTTGAGTTCGTCCTTGATGCCGACCGACATGGACAGGACTGCGCGCGCCTTGAGGAAGTCCATTACACCGATGCGCCCGACTGCGGGGCGCAGGAAGATGTGCGGCGCCTGCAGGCGCAGCTTCAGGGAAATTGCCGTCTGCATCATCAGCTGCCCGGAGCCAAAGATGCTCTCCATCCGGTTCGGAATATGGGTGCCATCGCCTTCCGGTGCGCCAACGACATCGATGCCGATGACGATGTCGGCACGATCCATCAGGCATTCGTAAGGAACGGGATTGCTGATGCCGCCGTCGATCATCACCCGCCCGTGCAGCCGCACCGGCATGAAGACCGCGGGGATTGCCGAGGAAGCGGCCAGCGCCGGGAACAGCGCGCCGTGGCTCGTCAACACCTCGCACTGACCGTAGTAATCGGTGGCTGTGACCGTCATCGGGATCGGCAGATCCTCGAAACGATCCGGCAAGTCGGCGGGCAGGAAGGCTTTCAGGATACGCTCGAGATTGAACTGACCGATACGCACGCCGTTGGCGACGGCATCGCGCACGGTTTGCGGGCGCAGGCCCCACAGGCGGCTGACGACCGCGGCCTTGTTGCCGACCGTCATCATGACATGCTCGCGGATGGCTTCGCCGGTCATGCCAGCCGCCATTCCCGCGCCCATGATCGAGCCGATCGAGGAGCCGGCAATCGCAACAGGGCGAATGCCGAGCTCGTCCAGCGTTTCTATGATGTGGATGTGAGACAGGCCGCGCGCGCCGCCACCGCCGAAAGCAACCGCAACCGTTGGTGTCGAACGGCCCGAGGCGTCGCGGGGGGCAGGCAACGCGGTTTCGATCTTCTCTGCCTGCTGCACCGCTGCCCCCGATTTCCGCAGCCCTATTGAGGATGATAGCGGAAGAAATGAACCTTGGTATCGCCGAATGTCCGGCTTTCCAGGAAGAGATAGGAAGGGTCGACCGAAACGGCAACATCCGCGCGTTCTTCAAGAACCGCAATCGCGCCCGGCTGCAGCCAACCGCCCTTGGCCGCGGCGGCCATGGCCTTTTCGCCAAGTCCCTTGCCGTAAGGCGGATCGGCAAACAGCATCTGGAACGGCTCGAGATTGCCGACGCTGCCAAGATCGGTCGCATCGCGCCTCAGGATGCGCGTCCTGCCATGCAGGCCGAGCGCATCGATGTTTTCCCACAGGAGCCCCCTACCCTCGACGCTGTTTTCGACGAACAGCGCGTGCCGACAACCGCGGGAGACGGCCTCGAGGCCAACGGCGCCGGTACCGGCAAAAAGATCCAGGATCCGGGTGCCATCGACGCATTCCGGATAGGCATGGCTCAGAATGTTGAACAGGCTTTCGCGCGTCCGGTCGGCAGTCGGCCGGATGTCGTTTGACTTTGGTACGGCGAGCGGCCGTCCGCGAAACTCACCGCCGACGATCCGCACCGCGCGTCATTCCCTTTCCTTTAGGTCCACCCCGCGATGGCCCGCCTGAAGGCTTGCCGCCGCCACCCGGCCTGTCACCCTTCGGCTTGCCGGAGAAAGTCTTGCCGCCGCCGGGCTTGCCGCCGAATCCCTTGCCGCGCGGCTTGTCACCAAACGGTCGGTCACCGGCCGGGCGCTCGGACCGCGCCTCGCTGGAAAAGCCCTTGGCGCGCGGACGTTCATCCCCCTCTGCACGTGGACGGCGATCGCCGCGCGGCTTATCGCCGAACGGACGGTCTCCGCGTGCGGGACGATCCCCGAAAGAGCGGGGGCGCTCGTCGCCCTCTTCGCGCGGCTTGCGGTCGCCGCGCGGCTTTGCACCGAACGGGCGGTCACCACGTGCAGGGCGGTCGCCGGATGGCCTGTCGCTGCGCGCTGGGCGGTCACCGTAAGGTCTGTCACTGCGCGCCGGACGGTCGCCGAAGGAGCGCGGGCGTTCATCCCCATCTTCGCGCGGCTTGCGATCACCACGGGGCCTATCGCCGAACGGGCGATCGCCTCGCGAGGAGCGATCACCGGCTGACCTGTCGCCACGGGGTGGACGGTCGCCATAAGGTCTGTCACCACGCGCCGTGCGATCGGGACGGTCGCCACGAGGAGGACGCTCACCAAAAGGCTTGTCGCCAGAGCGCTTGCGGCCGCCTTCGTCCTTGCTCGTCACTTCGCTGGAACGGATCCATTCGCCTTCTTCATCGCGGGCGCGGTTGATCTGGACGCGCGGACCGGTGTCGTCGTGGCGGGCCGGCTGCGGCTTGGAGCGGCCAGGCTTCTCGCCGCGTCTAAGTGCAGTCTGAGCGTTCTTTTCGGCCTTGGCGGCTGCCTTTTCGCCAAGCGGGCGGGCGCCAGGCGCCATCCAGACATTGGCGTTGCGGCGGCTGCCGAGCGCCGGGCGCTTCGGACGGTCGTCGTCCTTGCGGCCGCCGTCGCGACGGTCATCGCGGCGATCGTCACGCTTGTCATCACGCTTGGTGTCGAGGCGGCTCAGCGCACGCTCGCGCTTGTCTTCAGGCTTCCACGAGCGTTCGCGACGCTCCGGCTTCGCTTCGACCTCTTCGTCGACTGCAACGGCCGGCGTGTTGTAGATCGGCGCGTCGAAATTGGCCTTCGCATCCTCGATCAGGCGCGGGCCGAGCTGGTCGCGCAACGTGCGGCCGCGCACTTCGACCACATCCCGCTCCGGCAGGTCGCCGAGCTGGAAGGGGCCGTAGGAGATGCGGATCAGACGATTGACGTCAAGACCGAGCGCACCCAGCACATTCTTGATTTCGCGGTTCTTGCCTTCGCGCAGGCCCATGGTGAGCCAAACGTTCGAGCCCTGCGTGCGGTCGAGGGTCGCTTCGATCGAGCCGTAGAGGACACCATCGACGGCAATGCCGTCCTTCAGCTTGTCCAAAGCCTCCTGATCGATCTCGCCGTGGGCGCGCACGCGGTAGCGGCGCAGCCAGCCTGTCGTCGGCAATTCCAGCGCGCGGGCCAGGCCGCCATCGTTGGTCAGCAGCAGCAGGCCTTCGGTGTTGATGTCGAGGCGGCCGATCGACATGACGCGCGGCAGGTCGTCCGGCAGATTGTCGAAAACCGTGGGGCGTCCTTCCGGGTCCACGTTCGTGGTCACGAGCCCGGCGGGCTTGTGGTACAGCCACAGCCTGGTGCGCTCGATACCGCGGATCGGAACGCCGTCCACTTCGATCTTGTCTGCCAGCGTCACGTTGACGACGGGGCTGTCGAGGAGCTTGCCGTTCAGCTTCACGCGGCCGTCCATGATCATGCGCTCGATATCGCGGCGCGATGCGACCCCGGCGCGCGCCATCACTTTGGAGATGCGCTCAGCCTTGGCGTCGCCCTCGGCAACATCGCTCGCCTCGGCCTTGACGGGCACCTTTGCCGGCTTTTCGCCGGATTTCGGGCCGGCATTGCGCGCAGATGGCTTGCCGCCTGGCCGTTTTGGCTTGTCTTTGAATGTCATTTGTTGTTTGCCTGCCTTTTCGGGCCTTCCTATCAGGTCGCGCCCCTGCGGTTAAGTGGAAATTGTCGGATCGTGAAGACAAATCAATTTATGGAGCTGGCGCTTGACCAGGCCCGCGCCGCTGGCGAACGGGGCGAAGTGCCGATCGGAGCGGTTCTGGTGCTTGACGGCCGCGTTGTCGCAGCGTCCGGCAACCGTACGCGTGAGCTCAACGACGTGACCGCGCATGCCGAAGTCGCCGTCATTCGCATGGCGTGCGAAGAGCTTGGTCAGGAACGACTCACCGGTGCCGACCTCTATGTGACGCTGGAACCGTGCACCATGTGCGCAGCCGCCATTTCCTTCGCGCGCATTCGTAGGCTCTACTATGGCGCGGAGGACCCCAAGGGGGGCGCCGTCGACAATGGCGTGCGCTTCTACACGCAACCAACCTGCCATCACGCCCCAGACGTGTATTCCGGTTTGCAGGAGACGACATCGGCCGATATCCTGCGGACGTTCTTCGCGCAGAAACGGGATGTGCCATGACATTGCTCGCCAGCGAATTCGTCCTCATGGTCGCGGGCGTCGCCTATGCCTATTGCAGGATCGCGCCGGACAACGGGTCGATCCCGATGCAATGGTCTCTTTCGGGAAATGTGAACTGGTCGGCGCCTCGGCTGCTCGCCTTTGCCTTCGTGCCGATACTGGCATTTGCGGTGGTGCTACTGCTCGCATCGAGCGCGATCTTCGCGCCGTCAGCACTTAGCCTTACCGGCGGGATCTTCCTTGCCTGCCAGCTTCTGCACGTCTTGCTGGTTGACCGCTCGTCAAAAACAAAGCGGGGCTGATTGCCCCGCTCGAAACTCTACTGAAGGAGGTTCCACCACTGCTTGCCGGTCCCGGCGATCGCAGCTTCCTTCTTCTTCTTCTTCGCCTTCTTCAGTTCCGGTTCGCCTAGATCGTCGAGCTTTGCCGGATCGTCGACCTGACGATACTCGGTCGGCGGGTCCGAGATGTAGCGGCGCTGATCGATATAGGCGCCCTTCTGGATGGCGCGGGCTTCGCGATAGGCCTTGCTCTGCGCTTCAGTCGTCTGCCGGCCACCTTCGATCTGATTGTTTGCGAGCGGCGAGCGGTAGCTCGAGTTGTCGCTGTTTTCGTCAGCTTCTTTAACCAGACGCGCGCGCGTTTCCTCCGGGGATTCGATCCACTGCGGATTTTCCTTGCTGGCGATGCTCTGCTGCGGCTCGACAAGGGTTTCCTTGGCTGCCGCGGACGGCAGAACGAGGCCGGGGCGCGCACTGTACTTGACGCCCTTGTTCTTCGGTCCGTCGCCAGTCAGGGAAACGGACTGACCAAGGTCGTCAGTCAACTGCTCCATTGCGGTCTTGTCCGTTCCGTAGCGCGGGCTCCCCATGCAGCCGGTGATCATCGAGCCGCCTGCCACAGCAACAGTCAGGCAGACGCCCACACGGAACCAACGTGTTGATAACATGAAAACCCTTCCAGCCATGCCGGTGCAATCATCGCCCTACCGGAACCGTCCCCCTGACGCAAAAATCCGGCCATTTTCAGGCAGCTTTTACCGAATGAACCGCGATTAGGCAATTCACCCGGCAATATTCTTCAGTTTTGCACCGCTAGTTCGCGCAATGCAGCCGCATCGCGGGCCGAGACATCGGGATACTCAGGGTCGGAGCCGACATCCGTCGTGATCCGCCAGGAGCGCGCGCATTTGGTGCCTTCGGCCGGTTTGGGCTCGACGCTGACACCTGACACCTCGGGCAGACGGAAGGCATCGGCCGGGCCCTCGGCACCGTCAATGACGATGCCAGAGGTGATGCAGATCTCTTCGAAGTCCTGGCCCTCCAGCGCCTTCAGAAGCTCCGCATCGGCGACATGGACGACGGGGGCTGCCTCCAGTGAGGAACCAATACGCTTGTCCTTGCGCTCAATTTCCAGGGCGCCCGTGACAACGGTGCGAACGGCGCGGATCTTCTTCCACTTCTCGGCAAGAGCGTCGTTCTTCCATTCCGCCGGAATGGCCGGGAACTGCTCGAGGTGAACCGAGACAGCCGATGGATTGCGCGACAGCCAGGCCTCTTCCGCCGTGAAGGGCAACATCGGCGCCAGCCATGTCACCACGCATTCAAAGATATTGCGGATGACATGAAGGGCCGAACGACGGCGCGGGCTCGACGGCGCATCGCAGTAGAGCGCGTCCTTGCGAACGTCGAAGTAAAAGGCCGAGAGCTCGACGTTGGCAAAGTCGATCAGTGCACGAGCGATCTTCTTGAAGTCGAAGGCGTCGTAGCTTTCGCGGACGAGCTGATCGAGCTCGGCCAGGCGATGCAGCATCAGTTGCTCGAGTTCCGGCAGGTCGGCAAGCGCGATGACTTCGCCCTTGTCATGCGCCAGCGTGCCGAGCATCCAACGGATGGTGTTGCGCAGCTTGCGGTAGGCATCGATGTTCGTCTGGATGATCGTCTTGCCGACACGCAGATCCTCGGCGTAGTCGGACGTCATCACCCAAAGGCGCAGGATATCGGCACCCGCGTCCTTCATGATTTCCTGCGGCGATGTCACGTTGCCTTTCGACTTCGACATCTTCTCGCCTTTCTCGTCCATGGTGAAACCATGGGTGAGAACAGCATCATAGGGCGCCCGGCCACGTGTTGCGGCGGATTCCAGCAGCGACGAATGGAACCAGCCGCGGTGCTGGTCGGACCCTTCGAGGTAAAGGTCGGCCGGCCATTTCAGATCCGGGCGGTCTTCGAGCGTGAAGGTGTGTGTCGAGCCCGAGTCGAACCAGACATCGAGGATGTCCATGACCTGCGTCCAGGGCTCGTTTGCCTTCTCGCCCAGGAAGCGCTCACGCGCGCCATCCGCGAACCAGGCATCGGCGCCTTCCTTCTCGAAGGCTTCCAAGATGCGGGTGTCTACCGCATCGTCCTGCAGGATTTCGCCCTGCTCATCGACGAAGACGCAGATCGGCACACCCCAAGCGCGCTGACGCGAAAGCACCCAGTCCGGACGCTGCTCGATCATGGCGCGCAGACGGTTCTGGCCAGCAGCAGGCACGAAGCGGGTCTCGTCGATCGCGCTTAGCGCACGGGAACGCAACGTCGTTCCGTCGCCGAGCTCCTTGTCCATGTAGACAAACCACTGCGGCGTGTTGCGGAAGATGACCGGCTTTTTCGACCGCCACGAATGCGGATAAGAGTGCTTCAGGCGACCGCGTGCGAACAGCGCGTGACGTCCGATCAATGCCTTGATGACACGCTCGTTGGCATCGCCCTTCTTGCCGCTGTCGTCGATGACGCGCGCCGCACCTCCTTCCGCGTCCGGGCCGAAGCCGGGTGCGTCGACCGTAAAGAAGCCGGCGTCGTCGACCGGGAACGGGATCGTAGAGGAGACGCCACGCGCTTCGAGCTCGCGAACGTGATCCATCCAGACGTCGAAGTCCTCGCGGCCGTGGCTCGGAGATGTGTGGACGAAGCCGGTGCCGGTCTCGTCGGTGACGTGATCGCCATCAAGGAGCGGCACCTGGAAATGGTAGCCGCCGCCCAAGCCGTGCAGCGGGTGGGCGCAGGTGATGGCAGCAAATTCCGCGGCTTCCACGTCGCGAACGTGCCTGAAGGTCACCTTTGCCTTGGCGGCCGATTCCTCGGCGAGACGCTTGGCGAAGATCAGTCGTTCGCCGGGTTGCGGTCCGAAGTCATTCTCCGCCGTCTCGACCTCGTAGAGGCCATAGCCGTAGCGCGAGGAATAGGCGATGGCGCGGTTGCCCGGGATCGTCCACGGCGTCGTCGTCCAGATCACCACGAAGGCGCCCTTGAGTTCGCTGGGGCCTTCGGCAACCGGGAACTTCACCCAGATCATGTCGCTTTCGACATCCGCGTACTCGACCTCAGCCTCCGCGAGCGCCGTGCGCTCGACGACTGACCACATGATCGGCTTGGATCCGCGATAGAGCTGGCCGGATTTGGCGATCTTCAGCAGTTCGCCGGCGATACGCGATTCCGCGTGGAAGTTCATTGTCGTGTAGGGATTGTCAAAGTCGCCCTCGATGCCGAGGCGCTTGAACTCTTCCGACTGCACCTTGATCCAGCCGGCCGCGAAGTCACGGCATTCCTGGCGGAATTCGTTGACCGGAACCTCGTCCTTGTTCTTGCCCTTCTCGCGGTACTTCTCCTCGATCTTCCACTCGATCGGAAGGCCGTGGCAATCCCAGCCGGGAACGTAGTTGGCGTCGTAGCCGCGCATCTGGAACGAGCGGTTGATGACGTCCTTGAGGATCTTGTTCAGCGCGTGGCCGATATGGATGTTGCCGTTGGCATAGGGAGGGCCGTCGTGGAGCACGAACTTCTTGCGGCCGGCGGCGGACGCCCGAAGCTTCCTGTAGAGACCCATCTGCTGCCAGCGGGCAACGGTTTCCGGCTCCTTCTGCGGCAGGCCGGCGCGCATCGGGAAGTCCGTTTCCGGCAGATAGAGGGTCTTCGAGTAGTCGACTTTTTCGGCTGTATCGGTCATGTCTAGCAATCGTCTCTAGGCGCCACGGGAGCGGGCGCAACGGGCTTGAATTTGGTGACGGAGGCGCTCGTCGTCCAAGCGCCGAAAACCCGGACCTTCCGGCCGCTTAGCGCGCGCGGAAGGCCGGGCCGATAATTCGTATCGTGATCGCCAGCCGGAACTTGTTCATCGCGCCGGTTCATAGGCGCTTTTGCCGGGAAAAGGAAGAGGGATTCCATGACGTCGAGGGCGCCCAAGCGCGCGGAAGTGCCGATACCCCGAATCAGGTGAAGCAGATCTTGAGGTCGAGTTCGCCGAGCGGCCGCACACCAGCAAGCAGCGCGCTTGCCTCTTCCTTGTCGCGGTTCATCTGTTCCACAAGCGGCTCAAGGCCATCGAACTTCAATTCCGGGCGCAGATAGCCGAAGAACGACACCGAACAAATCTGCCCGTAGAGGTCGCCGCTGAAATCGAAGACGTAGGTCTCGAGCAGAGGCGCGCCGTTCTCGGTGACCGTCGGTCGGCGACCGTAGCTGGCGACACCATCGTGCAGCGTGCCATCGGCAAGACGAAAGCGAACGGCATAGATACCCGCCTTGAGATCGGCTTCAGTGGGCAGTTGCATATTCGCGGTCGGAAAGCCGAGCTGACGGCCAAGCTTCTCGCCGCCGATCACTTCCGCTTCCACAGTATAGTGATAGCCGAGCATGGCGGCGGCCTCGCTGACATTGCCGTCCTTCAGCAGTTCGCGAACGTGGCTCGAAGACACCACATCGGTATTCTCGTCGCGAAACGCGTCGATCAACGTCACGCCGAACCCATATTTCTGACCGGCACCCATCAGGAAGGCCGGACCGCCTTCCCGGCCACGCCCGAAATGAAAGTTGAAGCCCGTTACGACCTCGGAGGCGCCGAGCCAATCCTTAAGGATCGAATGGATGAAATCATCCGCCGAGCGCTGCGAAAACTCCCTGTCGAACGGATACTCGATGACGGCGTTGAAGCCGATCGCTTCGAGGATACGCGCCTTGAGCGGCGCCGGCGTCAGGCGAAAGACCGGTTGATCCGGGCGAAAGACCGTGCGGGGGTGAGGCTCAAAGGTCAGGACCAGCGCCGGAATACCGCGCTGACTCGATATCTCCAGGGCCCGGTTCAGCACGGACTGATGGCCCCGATGCACGCCGTCGAAGTTGCCGATGGCAATCACGCCGCCACGCAGGTGGGCCGGCAAGGGTTCGCGGGTCTCATTGCGGTGAAAAACGGTCATCGGCTGGCTTTTCTCATGCGAGGCTCTTTATGCGAGACGGGGCATCCACCACTTCGGTGTCGCTTTTTCGCGTTCCAGATAGGCCGTGAGGATTGCCTCGTCGGTCTCTCCGTTCAGCGTGTATTCCTTCGCGTGGATGCCGCCGCTGATATAGAGGAGATCAAGGCCGTAATCGAGAGCGCCGCGAACATCAGTTGGCATGCCGTCCCCGATGGCAAGCACACGGCTCGGCGGAAAGTCGCCGTGGGCCTCGCGGGCGACCGACAAGACGGCGTCGTAGATCGGCTTGTGCGGCTTGCCTGCAATACGTGTCTGACCGCCGAGCTGATTGTAGTAAGCCGCCATCGCGCCGGCGCAGGGGATGATCTTGTGGCCGCGCTCGACAACCAGATCGGGGTTGGCGCAAATCATCGGCACGCCGCGCACCTGAAACGCCTTCAGCATCTCGGTGTAGTCTTCCGGGGTCTCGGTTTCATCGTCGAAGAAGCCCGTGCAGACAACGGAGTTCGCATCCCTTGCCTCGACGCGCTCCACGCCAAGACCCTCGAGGATCGCCTGGTCGCGATCCGGTCCGAGCAGAAACACCTTCTTGGGGCCCTCGGCGATGAGCCCGCGCGTGACGTCGCCCGATGTGACGATGCGGTCGTAGGCGCCATCCTGGATGCCGATCTGGCGAAGCTGCGTCACAACCTGGGGAGCGATACGCGGCGAATTGGTGATGAGAACAACGGTCAGCCCCTCGCCGCGCGCCGCTTCCAGCGCAGCTGCCGCTTTGGGGAACGGATCGACGCCGTTGTGCAAGACGCCCCAGACATCGCAGAACACCGCGTCATAGTGGCTGGTGATTTCCGCAAAGTTCTCGATCCGCTTGGCCATTCCGATTTCCCGATCTCGTTAAGTCACGGCTGACATCGCAAAGGCCTGCCGGGATGGCAAGGCATTTTGCAGTGAGCAACTGCAAAAACCGGAAGCTGTCGACTAGAAGACGGCGATGGCAGCCCTGACCAACAGGCCCGTGGCGGTTGATACTCCGATCACCGTCAGGATGCCGACCTTGAAGCGAAAGAGCAGAACGGACGCCAGGGCGAAGATCCCGAGTGCCGCGACATCGAGCGTCCACCACTGCGGCCAGGCAACGCTAACGATCGGCAGGCCGGTCTTCCCGGAAAGAAGCGCGACGCGGCCAACGTCGACGAAGAGCACATGCAGGCCGAACCACAGTGCAAGATTGAGAATGACGCCGACAACCGCCGCGGTGATCGCCGAAAGGGCGGCCGAGAGGTTTTCGTTGTTGCGCAGTTTCTCGATGTAGGGAGCCCCGGTGAAGATCCAGATGAAGCTCGGTACGAACGTCGCCCATGCGGCGAGGAAGGCGCCGAGAACGCCACCGGCAAGCGGCGCCATCGCAATAGGGTTGCGATAGCCAGCGAGAAACCCAACGAAACAGAGGACGAGGACCAGCGGCCCAGGCGTCGTCTCTGCAAGTGCCAGTCCATCGAGCATCTCACCGGGCTGCAGCCAGGCGTAATGGCCGACGGCAACCTGCGCGACATAGGAAAGGACGGCGTAGGCGCCTCCGAAGGTTATCACGGCCATCTTGGAGAAAAAGATGAAGACCGCGCCGAACACATTGGTTTCGCCGCTCAGAGTTTCGGCGATCAGATCCGTGGGTGCATCAAGGCCACGAATGAAAAAGAGCGGCGACTGCCAGACGAGGATCCAGAACACGAGCACTACGAGCGGCCTTGCGATGGCATGCGTCGTGACCACAGGAAAATGCCGGTGCGAGGAGGTTTGCGGCAAGACTGGCGCGGCCAGCCGACGCTGGCGATGCTTCATCCATAGTAGGCCTGCTGCTCCGCCCAGGATGATAACCAGAGGAAACGGCAGGTTCAGAAGGAAGAGCGCCAGGAACGACGCTGCTGCCACATAATAATGAAATCGCTCTTTCAGCGCTCGGCGCCACGCCCGGAGCAATGCCTCGATGACGATTGCCAGAACCGCAGCCTTCGCGCCGAAGAAAAGCACGGGAAGCCAGGCGGCCTCCTGAAAAACGGCGTAGAGGCTCGATAGCGCCAGGATGACAAGGAAGCCCGGCAGAATGAACAGCAGGCCGGCAATGAGGCCGCCGCGCACGCCGTGGATCAACCAACCGATATAGGTTGCCAGTTGCTGGGCCTCGGGGCCTGGCAGCAGCATGCAGAAATTCAATCCATGCAGGAAACGTTCCTCGGAGATCCAGCGCTTCTCGTCGACAATCGTCTTATGCATGAGGGCGATCTGGCCGGCCGGCCCGCCGAAGCTCAGACAGCCAATCCGCGCCCAGACGCGAACCGCCTCCCGCAGCGTCGGCGCCGCCTCGATATCCCCTGCCGCGATCGCCTCATGCACGGTTGCCGCCCCTCTCGCCTCAAGGCGCTCGATATCATCGGCACGCCTTTACGACAATCCTGGCGCAGACAGGGCTGCAACTAACTTTTCGAAGACAAAAGCCTAGGGGGGAGCTCGATCGTCGCATAGGCTGTCGCACTTCCGACAAGGATGTGCTGTTAAGGCTGTTGCGAGGACGGCGAAGAAAAATTGCGGCCGTTCTTGACTCCCCGCTAGGCCACTCCTAAATGCTGCCTCGCTAGCACTCACCAAGGACGAGTGCTAACACCATCCGTGCAGGCCGCTCTCGGCCTGTGAGTGTCATTTGATCGAGGGATTAGACAATGGCAAGCACCAACTTCCGCCCCCTTCACGATCGCGTCGTTGTTCGCCGCGTTGAGTCCGAAGAAAAGACCAAGGGCGGCATCATCATTCCCGACACCGCCAAGGAAAAGCCGCAGGAAGGCGAAATCGTCGCCGTCGGCTCCGGCGCTCGTGACGAGTCCGGCAAGGTCGTCGCTCTCGACGTCAAGGCTGGTGATCGCGTTCTGTTCGGCAAGTGGTCCGGCACCGAAGTCAAGATCAACGGCGAAGACCTTCTGATCATGAAGGAAGCCGACATCATGGGCATCATCGGCTAATCAGCCGCTTTTCCCTTTCCGATTTTAGCTACGGGCCCAAAGCCCGGACAACTCGAATTCAGGAGTTTCAATCATGGCAGCTAAAGAAATCAAGTTCGGCCGCACCGCGCGCGAAAAGATGCTGCGTGGCGTCGACATTCTCGCTGACGCAGTGAAGGTAACGCTCGGCCCGAAGGGTCGTAACGTCATCATCGACAAGTCCTTCGGCGCTCCGCGCATCACCAAGGACGGCGTTTCGGTCGCCAAGGAAATCGAACTGGAAGACAAGTTCGAAAACATGGGCGCCCAGATGGTCCGCGAAGTTGCTTCGAAGACCAACGACATCGCCGGCGACGGCACGACCACCGCAACGGTTCTCGCTCAGGCGATCGTTCGCGAAGGCGCCAAGGCAGTTGCTGCCGGCATGAACCCGATGGACCTGAAGCGCGGTATCGACCTCGCTGTTGCTGAAGTCGTCAAGGATCTTCAGGCGAAGGCCAAGAAGATCAACACGTCGGAAGAAGTTGCCCAGGTCGGCACGATCTCCGCAAACGGCGAAAAGCAGATCGGTCTCGACATTGCTGAAGCAATGCAGAAGGTCGGCAACGAAGGCGTTATCACCGTCGAAGAAGCCAAGACCGCTGAAACCGAACTCGAAGTCGTCGAAGGCATGCAGTTCGACCGCGGCTACCTCAGCCCGTACTTCGTCACCAACCCGGAAAAGATGGTTGCTGACCTCGAAGACGCCTTCATCCTCCTGCACGAGAAGAAGCTTTCGAACCTCCAGGCTATGCTCCCGGTTCTCGAAGCTGTCGTTCAGACCGGCAAGCCGCTCCTCATCATCGCTGAAGACGTCGAAGGCGAAGCCCTTGCTACGCTCGTCGTCAACAAGCTGCGCGGCGGCCTGAAGATTGCTGCTGTCAAGGCTCCGGGCTTCGGCGATCGCCGCAAGGCAATGCTCGAAGACATCGCGATCCTTACCGGCGGCACGGTCATTTCCGAAGACCTCGGCATCAAGCTCGAGTCGGTTACCCTCGACATGCTCGGCCGCGCCAAGAAGGTTTCGATCTCCAAGGAAAACACGACGATCGTCGACGGTTCGGGCGCCAAGTCCGACATCGAAGGCCGCGTTGCCCAGATCAAGGCCCAGATCGAAGAAACTACCTCCGACTACGACCGCGAAAAGCTGCAGGAGCGTCTTGCTAAGCTCGCTGGCGGCGTTGCCGTCATCCGCGTCGGCGGCTCGACGGAAGTCGAAGTGAAGGAAAAGAAGGACCGCATCGACGACGCGCTCAACGCGACGCGCGCTGCTGTTCAGGAAGGTATCGTACCGGGCGGCGGCGTTGCCCTGCTGCGTTCCTCCGCCAAGATTTCGGCCAAGGGCGAGAACGACGACCAGGACGCCGGTATCAACATCGTTCGCCGCGCTCTGCAGGCTCCGGCCCGTCAGATCGCCGAGAACGCTGGTGATGAAGCTTCGATCGTTGTCGGCAAGATCCTCGAGAAGGGCGAAGACAACTTCGGTTACAACGCCCAGACCGGCGAATACGGCGACATGATCGCCATGGGTATCGTCGACCCGGTCAAGGTTGTTCGCACGGCTCTGCAGGACGCAGCTTCGGTTGCTTCGCTGCTGATCACCACCGAAGCCATGATCGCCGAGCTGCCAAAGAAGGACGCTCCGGCTGGCATGCCGGGCGGCATGGGCGGCATGGGCGGCATGGACATGATGTGATAGGCCGAAAGCCTATCGCAGGAATTGTCTGTAAAGCTTCACTGATCCACTTCAGGTATCCCGGAATAGGAAGGGCGGTCTTCGGACCGCCCTTTTTTGTTTCGCACCTGATTCGTCGCCCCCACCCTCCAGCTTTTTCAATCGATAGCTGAAACGTTTAATCAGAGTCGTGAGCAACCCTCGCATTGGGCGAAGCTTTCGCAAAACTTGTGGCGCTGTATTTTTTCTTTCACAGGCTGATTTCTCTCGCGGTGCAATTTTCTACACATTTCAGCGCGAGGAACCGCAGTGAAACCGTTTGCACGTCAAGAACTTGCGAAATTTTTGCTATTTCCTGGCGTCCAGGAGCGTCTTCGGGTGTATTTTCCACTCGCAGTAGAGATCTGCAGTGCGCAAAAAGCCGATTGCCGTTTGCATAAAAGACCGATAAATCCGCGTTGCATTCGGCGCGCGTTCATCGGCCGACGGTCGCTATCCCATATCGATCCTGACCATGGGGCGCGAGACCGAGTTCGGGAAAAACCCCTCCCGAAAATATATCATAAGTTGTGTAACGTGCCGAGAAATTGGACGCGGTTCCGCCAGAGGGACCGGCAATCCAAACCCCATTTCCCGGTCGCCCGCGCATGATGCGCGGCGCAGCATGAACCTGCTCATTTTTGCCGGACGTGTAGCGGGGGAAGCTGCACCTAAGCTGGGGAAAAATTTGTTCAAAATCGCAAGAACCAACGCCGCAGCGCCCCTCATGCCGGGCTCACTGGATATCAGCAATCATGATCCTGAAATGCTGGCGCAGTTTTCCATTTCGGAAACCTGGGTCGGAGACTTCTCCACCGGCGTGATCCACCTCAAGGAATGGAGTGCCATGCTGCACGGGCTTCCCGCGCGGGAATGCGGGCTTCTCAGCCTCATGCGCTGTTACGACCCGAAGGATCACGACCGCATCCTGGAGCTCTTCGAACAGGCTGCGACGCTTTCTTCTTCCTTCTGCTTTTCGACCACGATCATGCTGCCGAACGGCTTCCGTCAACCATTGTTCTGCATGGGGGAGTCGAACGGTCACGACGACGCCTACAGCGGCAGCATGCTTGGTGTTTTCGTCTTTCCTCGATTCAAGACGAATGCCGGCAGCGAGTTCGCGCGGCGCCAATAGAAGCGTCCGCCACACACAAGAAGCCGGGCCCTTTGGAACCGGCTTTTTCTTTGCCTTGGCTCGGCTTTAGGCAGGGCGCGCAGGTATATTCAAGCCCTTTTCGGATGCTGGCCGAGCGATGCAGCGCTCAAGCCAGGCCATCACCGCCGGAAAGCTCTTATAATCAAGCACTTCGCGGCCGCCATAGAACACGTCGGCACCACGGAGCCACGGGAAGGTGGCGATATCGGCGATCGTATAAAGGTCACCCATGATCCACTGGCGTCCCTGCAGCCGCGCTTCCAGCACGCTCAGCAGCCGCTTGGATTCGTCACGGTAGCGCTCCATCGGGTAGGAGTTGCTGGCGACCTTGTCGGCCGCGAACTTGTAGAAGTGCCCGAACTGACCGAACATCGGCCCGATACCGGCCATCTGGAAGAAGACCCACTGGATCGTCTCATAGCGTCCTGCCGCATCGGCAGGAATGAGTTTGCCTGTCTTCTCAGCGAGATAGAGCAGGATGGCACCGGATTCAAAAATGCCGATCGGCTTTCCATCCGGGCCATTGGGATCGATGATCGCCGGGATGCGGCCGTTCGGGTTAAGCGACACGAACTCCGGAGACTTCTGGTCATTCGTGCTGAACGAAATCAGATGCGGCTCGTAGGGTAAGCCAAGCTCTTCAAGCGCGATCGATATCTTGACGCCGTTCGGCGTCGGCAACGAGTAAAGCTGGATAACGTTGGAATCCGCTGATGGCCAGCGCGTCGTGATCGGAAAAGCGGAAAGATCTGCCATTGGGATCTCCATCTTGGGCGGCCGACCATAGAAGAGGGGTATCGCCGATGGCAAGCCGACTTCGTCGTCGATCTATCGTTCAATAATAGAGAACGAACTGTCCCCTTCCGTCTATCTTTCCACGACAGCAAAAAAAGGCGACAAAACGGCATGCGAGGTCGAAACCGTGCCGGGGAGCACAACGACCTCAAACGCCATTCAAACGGAGACATTGTCCCATGTCGAATACCAACAACGCCATCATTCTCGTCGCTCGCATTCTCCTTTCCTTCATGTTCATCCTTGCTGGCTTCGGCAAGCTCACGGACGTCGCTGGCACTGCCGGCATGATCGCCGGCGCTGGCCTTCCTGCTGCTACCGCCCTTGCCTATCTCGCCGGCGCCTTCGAGCTGGTGACGGGCCTTGCCGTTCTCGTCGGCTTCCAGACGAAGATCGTCGGTTGGCTGCTCGCCGTCTTCTGTGTCTTCACGGCCGTCCTCTTCCACCTGCCCTACGCCAGCGGCGCGGAACTGGTTAACATCCTGAACCAGATCATGGTCATGAAGAACGTCACGCTGGCCGGCGCCTACATCCTGCTCGCCACCTACGGCCCGGGCGTCTACTCGCTCGATGCACGCCGCGGCGCCTACGCTGCCGCCTAAGCGATCAGCCACCTCCCAAGCATGAAGAACCCGCCGTCACCAGACGGCGGTTTTTTTCTTGCCTGACGATTTTGAGACGGTCAGAGCGCCGAACGAACGGCGTCTACCAGTCCCTGGACTGTGGCGTCGTTCACATGGCTTTCTTTGCGCGCCCTGACGAAGCAAGCCTCGGAGCGAAGAATGACGCCATCGGACAGGATCTTCAGGTTGTTCGCACGAAGGGTCGAGCCGGTCGAGGTGATATCGACGATGATGTCGGCGGAACCTGAGGCCGGCGCCCCTTCCGTTGCCCCAAGGCTCTCGACGATGCGGTAGAGCTGGATGCCGTGCTGACTGGAGAAGAACTGTTGCGTCAGCCGCCAGTATTTCGTGGCGATCGCCAGGCGCCGGCCGTGGCGGGCGCGGAAATCGGAGGCAACATCGCCGAGGTCGGCCATGGTGTCGACATCGAGCCAGATTTCCGGGACAGCAACCACGACATCAGCGTGACCGAAACCGAGACGGGCACAGACCTCCACACGCTTATCCGCCTCCGCCAGCCCCTCGCGGATAAGATCCTCACCGGTGACGCCGAAATCGACCGTGCCGTTGCCGAGCTCGCGGGAAATCTCGGAGGCGGAGAGGAAGGCCACTTCGACGTCGTCCCATCCCTCAACCCGTCCGCGATAGGAGCGATCGTTGCCGACAGCGGTGATTCTGATGCCGGCGCGTTCGAAGATCGCCGAAGCATCGTCTTTCATGCGGCCCTTAGAGGGCAGTGCGATGGTAATCGTCATCAGGCAGCCCTCTCCGCTTCGATGCGATCCAGCCAGAGCGAGAAGCCGACGGCCGGAATGCGGTCCTTGGCGCCAAGGAAGGTCATCAACTTATCGAAACGGCCGCCACCGGCGAGAACGGCCGACGTGCCCTGAACGCCAATCTCGAAAACCAGACCGGTGTAGTAATCCAGCGGGCGCCCGAAGGCTGCGCGGTAATCGATCAGCGCGAGATCGACGCCGGCATTCGCCAACGCGGCGACGCGACCGTCGAAGCGCGCAAGCGCGTTACCGAGCTTGAGGCCCGCGGCATCAGCAAAGCCAGCCAGCGCCGCCGAGGCATTGATCAGCGGCACATTCAGCGACAAGAATTCCTCGAGCACGCGGAAGGCCGCGTCATCGAGGCGCGTTTCGGAGAGGATGAGTTTCTCCTTCAAGCGACGCGCGATTTCCAGCGGCGAGCGGCTTGCATTCGTCGAATAGCCCGTCGCCTGCATCGTCGCATCGATATGCGCGACCAGTGCGGCTTCGTCGTCGGCGGCGATCAGATGCGCGATCTCGTTGCTCAGCCCGGTGACGAACTGAGGGCTGACAAGGCTCGCCAGCAGAGCTTCGAGCTGGCTCATGTTGCCGAAGGCGTGGATCAGCCGCTTCTGCCAGCCGAGCGGCAGGCCGAGCGCCTGCACGACCGCTTCGAAGACGGCCTGATCGCCGAGGGTGACCGCAAGGCGCTTACCCGGAACGACACGCTCCAAGACGCCGATCGCATCGCCGATTGCCCGCGCGTCGGCAGCGGCGATATTGATGTCGCCGAGATCCTCGATCCCGGCCTGATAGAACTCGCTTCCGCCTTCGCGCCGCTGGCGGAAGACTTCGCCGAGATAGGAATAGCGCTTCGGCGTGCCGGTCGCGCTCTCGATGTGGCGTAGACAGACGGGAATCGTGAATTCGGGACGCAGGCAGAGGCTGGCACCTGTCTCGCTCTCGGTCATGAAGATGCGGCGGCGAAGATCCTCACCGGCGATATCGAGGAAGGGTTCGGCGGGCTGGATGACGGGTGTGTCCACCCTCTCCGTCTTTCGCGCCGCAAACTCTGAGAGGAGATCGCCGGAGAAGTCCGGCAGGTTGATCAGGGCCATCTCAGCCCGCCCTATTCCGGTCTTCGGCCTGCGCCGCCAAAATTTCCTTGACCTTGGCGACCAGATCGCTTTCGGCAACAGTCTCCTGGGCGACGCGCGCCTCGCGCCAGCTGGCGTTGTCCTCGATCTCGCCCGACAGGCGCTTGCCCTCGATTAGGTCCTTGATCTGCACGACGCCCTCAGCGCGCTCGTCGCCGCCCTGAATGATGGCAACGGGGCAGCCGCGGCGGTCGGCATATTTTAGCTGGTTGCCGAATTTCTTCCAGTTGCCCTGATACATCTCGGCGCGGACGCCGGCCTTGCGCAGTTCCTGCGTCATACGCTGGTAGCGGCCCATTGCCTCGACATCGCCGTCCATGACAGTCACCAGAACAGGCTCGATGACGTCGGCCTGGCCGAGCTTTCCGAGGTTCTTCAGCGCCGTCATCAGGCGCGAGACGCCGATGGAAAAGCCGGTGGCCGGTACCGCCTGGCCCATGAAGCGGGACACAAGGCCGTCGTAGCGACCGCCGCCGCCGACGGAACCGAAAACGACCTTTTCGCCCTTCTCATTGGTCACGTCGAAACTCAACTCGGCCTCGTAGACCGGGCCGGTGTAGTATTCGAGACCGCGGATGACAGATGGATCTATCCTGATACGATCCTCATCATAGCCGGCCGCTCTTACGAGCGCCTCTATCTTTTGCAGTTCGGCGTGGCCCGCAGCATAAAGATCGCTCGCCGGGCGGAAATCATCCCCTTTGAGATAGCCCAGGATAAACTCAATCTGATCTGCGGTCAGGCCAGCGCCCTTGGTAAAGTCACCTGACTCATCCTTACGGCCACCACCCAGTAGCAGTCGCACGCCGTCGAAGCCGAACTTATCGAGCTTATCGATTGCGCGCAGCACGCCCAAACGCCGACCAGCATTCTGTTCGCCACCAAGGCCCGCTTCCTCCATGACGCCATCGATAACTTTGCGGTTGTTGACACGGACCACGTACTGCCCGGCTAGACCAAGCGCATCCATCGTGTCCGCCATCATCATGCACATCTCGGCATCCGCCGAGACATCTGGTGCGCCGACGGTATCGGCGTCGAACTGCATGAACTGGCGGAAACGGCCCGGACCCGGCTTCTCGTTGCGGAAGACATAGCCGGCGCGATAGGTGCGGTACGGCAGCTGGATCTCGTTGAAATTCTCGGCGACAAGACGGGCGAGCGGCGCCGTCAGGTCGTAGCGCAAAGACATCCACTGCTCGTCGTCGTCCTGCAGCGAGAAGACGCCTTCGTTCGGTCGGTCGGCATCGGGCAAGAACTTGCCGAGCGCATCGGTATATTCGAAGAGCGGCGTTTCGACAGGATCGAAACCATAATGCTCATAGACTTCCCGGATCTTCGCGGTCATTTCGTTGACGGCACGAATGTCGGCTGCCGAACGATCGACGAAGCCGCGTGGAAGTCTGGCCTTGAGCTTTTGTGGTTTCTTCTGCTTGTCGTTCATTTCCAAGGTATTCCGCTCGCTGTGACAGTGGCGGTTTCCTAGCGGAAAGGGCCGGATGCGGCAAGGGCGAAGGCCCTTGATCCGGAACACAGAATCAATTGAACGAGGGAGAATGGATCGAATGGCGGGAGCTACATCGTGATCGCGGAGGCACTTCTCTACGCCGCGACCGTTCCGATGACGCTGAAGGCGCATCGCCGGTTCATCCGATGCTCCGTCAATCTATGGTTCCGCGCCGGCCGCTGCAGCCGGCAATGGGAGGAGCACGAGGAGCGTAGCCGGAGCGCTGTAAGGAGCGCCGTGGCGGGTTTGCGGCAGAGGCGGACGGTGGTCGTTGTGGGATCCGGCCTGCTGCGTGATGTGCCGATAAAGGAGCTGGCCGAGACCTTTGACACCGTCGTGATCGTCGATCTCGTGCATCTTGCCTCGGTGCGCCTGTGGCTTCGGTTCAAGCGATACCGCAATGTTCGCCTGATCGAGCGTGACCTTTCGGGTTATGACGAGCTTGCCGGGGGTAAACAGCCGGAGCCGCTCGCCTTTCTGAGGACCGTCCCGTATCTCGATTTCGTCATCTCGGCCAATCTCCTCTCCCAGATCGGTCGTGGCGCAAAACGCTGCTACGAGGCGGAAGAGAAAGGCGCCATGCCCTCCGATACCGTCACGTGACTGATCGAGGCACACCGCTCTGGGCTGGAAGCAGCGCCCTGCAAGACCTGCCTGATTACCGATGTCTGCTATGCGGTCATCGACCGCAGCGGGAAGCTTCATGAGGAGGCTGACCTGCTGCACGGCGTGTCGCTGTCATCGGTTCAAGCCAACTGGACATGGCCCGTGGCGCCACTCGGCGAGGAGAGCGCCGACTATCAGATCGTGCAGAAGGTCGTTGCCGCCTATTGAGGCTCGTCTCTTCCGAGCCCGAATCTCGTTCAGGATGAGGTAGTCAGTTCGAGCCGCGCCGAGGTGTCCTCAGTTGACAAATGGCGGACAGCCCATAGTCTGCGTGTACGCCTTTGAAATCGCAACCGTTCGAAGATGAGGATCATGCCTATGGCAAAGTGCATGAGACGGCTTCTAGTGGCGAATCTTGCCCTTTGCCTTTCGGCTTTCGCGGCAGCCGCTGCGACGCTCGACACGATCACTGAGCGCAACAGCGTGCGCATCGGCTACATCGCCGACGAGGCGCCCTTCTCCTCCAGCAAGCCGGGCATTAATCCGACGGGATATGCTATCGACCTCTGTGGCAAGATCGCCGATGAACTAGAACGTCAAGTTCCGCAACTGAAGCGCGAATACATAGAGATGACCCTCGCCGACGGCTTCGATGCGGTGAAGAATGGAGAGGTCGATCTGCTTTGCGGTGCGATCACCGTCACTTTGAAGAGGCGGGAAATCGTCGACTTCTCACAGCCCATCTTCCTGACCGGGGCGACTGCGCTGCTCCGCAAAGATTCGCCCAACTACCTGCCGACTCTTTTTCTCGACAAGCCCG
Source organism: Rhizobium sp. BK060 (assembly GCF_014193145.1). NCBI lineage: Bacteria > Pseudomonadati > Pseudomonadota > Alphaproteobacteria > Hyphomicrobiales > Rhizobiaceae > Rhizobium > Rhizobium sp. BK060. Next base: position 260,328 of record NZ_JACHYW010000002.1, on the reverse strand, counting down.
CTGTTCGCTCCGTTAGCCAGAGTGTCGCATCCACGCGCGTAATCGGCGTGCGTGCAAGCACGACAACGGGAGCGACGCTGCGCGAGGCGCTGGCAACCCAGGTGTCGAAGACGAGGCTTGCCGATTTCGAGACGCACGAGGACGGGCTTACGGCGCTGGAGGATCACAAGATCGATGCCTATATCGCCGATCAGGTGCTGCTCATCAGCCTGGCCAAGCGGGCGCGCGATCCGTCCTCGCTCGAGATTGGCGATCGGCTGTTTACGCACGAACCCTATGCGATAGCGCTACGTCGCGACGACGCCAACTTCCGCCTGCTGGCCGATCGTGCACTGACGTATTTCTATCTGTCGGACGATTTTCTGCCGCTGCTGGAAACCTATTTCGGAGCGGAGGCGCCGATGCTGCACACGCAGATCATTATGGAGCATGTGCCCTATTGATATTGGCCAGATCAAGTCAAAGTCGCTGGGCGGCCTGCACCGTAATCTCGCGATATGCATCCGCTACGGGTTTAATGCTGCAACCGCGCTGGTAGCGCCTGCCAAATCCGCAAAAAGCACCTTGGCTTCTTCGTGTCGTGTTCCTATTTTGACGGCATGCGCTTTCTTGCAATCATAGCGATGGTGTTCGCCTGGCTTGCTTACGGCACCATGTCCGCCTGGGCTGGCTGTCCGACATGCCTGTCCATACAAACCGTCGCTTCGAATGCCAGCGTCGAGCATCAGCACATAAGCGGGATGGATATGGGCGAGAAAGCCAAATCGCCGGCGCCACAACAGGATCCCTGCTCAGCCAGCGGCATGGTGCACATGCCTTTCTGCTCGGCCTGTCTTGTCGTGCCGCCGTCGATGACTTTCGCCGCAACCGGCAAGCAACTATTTTCCTATCCTGCTCCCGGACCCGCTCATGCCATGCGGGATGCGCGACCCGCGCCGCTGGCGCCGCCTCCCCGGCTCATCTGACAGGCTTTCATGGACCGCTGCGGTTTCGACCGCGCATTGAATTCCAGTATCAGACAGAGGAAGGAAATCCCATGTCTCTGAAAGTTATCGTCATCGCCACGGCTCTTGCACTCTCGGCCACGTTCGCCGCCGCCGAGGACATGCAAATGGACATGAGCAAGCCGATGGGCGACCACAGCGCAGCAAGCCATGCTTTTGCTGAAGCCAACGCCAAGATGCACAAGGATATGGCGATCACCTATAGCGGTGATGCCGATGTCGATTTTGTCCGCGGTATGATTCCGCATCATCAGGGCGCGATCGACATGGCGAAGATCGAGCTGCAGTACGGCAAGGATCCGGAAATTCGCAAGCTCGCCGAAGCGGTGATCAAGGCCCAGGAGGCGGAGATCGCCGACATGCAGGCTTGGCTCAAGGCACACGGCAAGTAATCGCAAAGGACGCCGGGGTATAAAGCTCCGGCGTCCGCTTCACTAGACTTCGATCAGGCTCTTGGTTCAAATGGTTCCGGTCGGCGACCGGCTCCCTGTCGCGCAAGCATCCAGCCCGGATATTCAGGCGCGAGTTCGCTGACGTCGTCCAGTTTCTTCAGGTCGCCGGCATCGAGTTTCAAATTGACGGCCGCCAGGTTCTGGTCGAGCTGCTCGACGCGCTTGGCCCCGATGATGACAGTCGTCACGAATGGCTTGGCGAGGATATAGGCAAGCGCCACGGTCGCGACGCTCGTGCCGTGCTTCTCGGCGATCTCGCGCATGACGGCAACGCAGGCCCAGGCGCGATCCTTGTCTACCGGCGGGAAGTCGAACGAGGCGCGGCGCCCTTCCCCATTGCCTGGGGTTCCCGGCCCATACTTGCCGGAGAGGAGGCCACCAGCCAGCGGCGACCAGACCATCAGCCCGAGCTTCTCTTCCTGCATCATTGGCACGATGTCACGTTCCAGATCGCGCCCGGCGATCGAATAGTAGGCCTGTACCGTCTCGAAGCGCGCGAAGCCGCGGCGTTCGGAGATGCCGAGCGCCTTGGCGATGCGCCATGCCTGCCAGTTGGAGACGCCGACATAGCGCACCAGACCGCGAGACACGAGATCGTCCAAGGCGCGCAGCGTCTCGTCGATCGGCGTGGCCGTATCGGTGGCGTGGATCTGATAGAGATCGATATGATCGGCCTGCAGGCGCTTCAGGCTCGCCTCGACCGAATCCATGATGTGGCCACGTGAGGCGCCGCGGTCGTTTGGCTTGTCGCCCATGACGCCGTAGACCTTCGTGGCGATGACGACGTCCTTGCGAGGAACGCCCAGGTTCTTCAGGGCCTGGCCGAGCAGCTTCTCGGATTCGCCGAAGGAATAGACGTCGGCCGTGTCAATGAAATTCACGCCAGCGGCAAGCGACCTTTCGACGATCTGGTCAGCTGCCTTCTGATCAACATCAGCAATGGACCCCCAGATATTGCCCTCGCCGGCGGCTCCAAAGGTCATGGTGCCGAGGCAGATTTCGGAGACGAATAGTCCCGTATTTCCAAGTTGATTGTAACGCATGGTCGAAGATTTCCTTGTGTCGACCGCGGGCACTGCCCACGGACAGATGAATTCATTTTTTGGTTATTGGCCTGCGCATGACGGGAACAGCCGGAATACGGCTGCGCGGGAGGCACTATCGATGTAAGGCGAGACAGCGGCATTTCAACATGCCGTGTACTCGCCTCACGGCTTTGCGATCCCCTTGTTTCGCGTCAGTCTTTCAATAGATTCCAATCAGATCACTCGGAGATGGGCGATGACGACTCGCGCGCTGACAACCATCGGCTTCGATGCCGACGACACGCTCTGGCAGAATGAGCAATACTACCGGCTGACTGAGGCGCACTTCACCGAGTTGCTGGCCGATTATGCAGACGGCCCGAGGATCTCGGAGCGCTTGCTGGAGGCAGAGAAGCGCAATCTCCGCCACTACGGCTTCGGCATCAAGGGATTTACCCTGTCGATGATCGAGACGGCGATCGAAGTCACCGAAGGCAAGGTGCCTGCCAGCGTCATTGCCGGCATCCTCGACACCGGCCGCGACCTGCTTTCCCACCCGGTCGAGACCCTGCCACACGTACAGGAGACGCTCGCGGCGCTCTCGGAGAATTATCTGTTGGTAATGATCACCAAGGGCGACCTGTTCGATCAGGAGCGCAAGCTGGCGCAATCCGGGCTCGGCGACTTCTTTCACGCCGTTGAGATTGTTTCCGACAAAACCGCCGTGACGTATCGGCGGATCTTCTCCAAGGTCGGCGGCGGCCCGGAACGGGCCATGATGGTCGGCAACTCGCTGAAATCAGACATTGTCCCGGCAATCGCCGCCGGCAGCTACGGTGTCTTCGTGCCACATGAGCTCACCTGGGTGATCGAGCATGTCGAGGAACCGAAGGACGCACCGCGCTTTCGCAAGATCGAACATCTCGGCGAACTGCGTGGGCTGATCGAAGATCTTGGCTAAACCCGTTGTCACTGCCTTGAGGGAAAGAGTGGCGACGGCGATTGCTTCTCGGCCGGAGCGGTTGGTTGCGGCGCTGTCGCCTGAGGCTCGACGAGAATGCTGTAGGGTGCGCCAAGGCCGCGGCGCGGCGATACCTTGGAATAGTAAGGCCGCAGCAGCCAGGTGGTGTTGTCCTTCACGGTGATATTGTAGCTGCTGCCATCCTCGTCGGTACCAAAGATTGCCTCCTCATCGGGCGTCGCGAGATCGAATATCGAGAGGAAGGCAAACTTGCTCTTCGTCGAAAAGCTGACCTTCACATGCTGGCCCGCCTTGACCGGAAGCGTGTAGACGCGCCCGTTGCCGAACTTCGTCCAGCCCTTGAGCTCCATGGTTGCGGCCGGAAACTGTAGCTTTTCCAGTCGCTCGCCAGGCTGCAGCTCCGGTGACTGGGCGAATGCCATGGACGCTACCAGGCAGAAGGCGACGGTTGCCGCGAGCGCCTTCATGGGCGCACCAGCGCATTGCGCATCGCCTCTACCTCGACGCGGCAGAAACAACCTTCAACATGATCGTTGACGAGACCCATTGCCTGCATGAAGGCATAAACTGTGGTCGGGCCGACAAACGTCCACCCGCGTTTCTTCAGATTCTTGGAAATGACGACCGATGTCGGCGTTGTCGGGTTGGCCATAACAGCGGCACGGTCGACCACCTTCGGCCGCTCGTTGTGACCGGGTTCAAAGCTCCAGAAATAGCGGCCAAGCGAGCCGAATTCCTGCCGCAATTCAATCGCACGTCGGGCATTGTTGATCGTCGAAACGATCTTGCCGCGATGGCGCACGATGCCGGGATCGGCAAGGCAGCGCTCGATATCGCTGTCGTCGAAAAGCGCAACCTTCTCGAAATCGAAGCCGGCGAAGGCAGCGCGGAAATTGTCGCGCTTGCGCAGGATGGTGAGCCAGGACAAGCCGGACTGGAACCCCTCCAGGCAGATCTTCTCGAAGAGGCGGGTATCATCCGTTACCGGGCGTCCCCATTCCTCATCGTGATATCTAAGATAATCCGGGAGGTTGGCATGCCAGTGACAGCGGCTCTTGCCGTCTTCGCCGATAATAATGCCCGTATCGCTCATGATCCCGCTTCGCTTTCGTGCTGCGAATCCGGCTTTACCATTTGCAAACTCTGTTTCCAAACCGAACGATAACCCTGACGAAAAGTTTATCTCGCGCTTCAGACTTGAATGAACTCAAATTTACTATTCGCTGGCGGGAACGATGGCAGCGTGAAGGCAGGCGGCCGCTGCCGTCCGCGCATTTCGGCCATTTGTAGAGAGTCCGTCCGATGATGAAATCCCTTATGCTCGCCGCAGCGATGCTCGGCGTCTTTTCCACGGCCGCGCTTGGCGACGACCGCTACGCGACACGCCCGCCGGTCGTGCTGAGCCCGGATCTTGCAGCCCCGTGGATCATGCAGCTCGGCGGCAAGGTTCGTCCCGTCGTCTACCAGCGACCGGTCGCCGCGCAGCGCGGTCTGTTCACGTCCGGCGCCTTCGGCCGCGCTCCTGCGGCCAAGGCGCAGCCGGTATCCGCCATCAATCCTGGTGTTCCCGTCATCCGTCGTCAGCTTGAGCCGCAATACCTGCCGCAGATCGTCACCTACGACACCAAGGAACAGCCCGGCACGATCGTCATCGATACCAACAGCCGCTTCCTTTATCTGGTCATGGACGGCGGCAAGGCGCGGCGTTACGGCGTCGGCGTCGGCAAGCCGGGCTTCGAATGGGCCGGCGTGCACAAGATCACCCGCAAGTCCGAATGGCCGGACTGGACGCCGCCTTCGGAAATGATCGGTCGCGAAGCTGCGAAGGGCCACTATCTTCCCGCGCGCATGGACGGCGGTCCCGGCAACCCGCTCGGCGCGCGTGCCATGTATCTCGGTTCGACGCTCTATCGCATTCATGGAACCAATGCGCCGTGGACGATCGGCAACGCCGTGTCCTCCGGCTGCATCAGGCTGCGCAATGAAGACGTTGTTGACCTTTACGAACGCGTAAAGGTTGGAACCCGCGTCATCGTCATGTAAGGGCCTATCAATACCGGCGCGGAGCCGGGAATAGTTGAAATTAGACACCGCAGCTGTTTCATCCCGCGCCCAACATCTTGAACTGGACCGAAGTTCGGGTAGCTTCGGTCCGGTTTTGCTTTGAGGGAATCAACCATGCTGAAATTCGCGACGGCTCTTGCGGCCGCCGGCCTTCTGGTCTCTTCCATGTCCACATCGGTTTCGGCGCAGCCGATTACGCCTGTTCACGATGGCGCACCTGTCGTTCGGGTTGCCTCGCCGCCGAAATCGGTCAAGCCGCAGTTCAAGCGCCAGCGCGTGCGCCTCGTCACGAACGAAACGCCCGGCACGATCATCATCGATACCAACAACAAGTTCCTGTATCTCGTCGAAACCAAGAACCGCGCGACGCGCTACGGCATCGGCGTCGGCCGCGAGGGCTTCGGCTGGTCAGGTGTGGTCAAGATCGGCCGCAAGGCAGAGTGGCCGACCTGGACGCCGCCGGCTGAGATGCGCGTTCGCGAAGCGGCGAAGGGTCATATCATCCCGGCCTTCCAGGAAGGCGGCGAGGACAATCCGCTCGGTGCCCGCGCGATGTATCTCTACAAGGGCGGCCGCGACACGATCTTCCGCATCCATGGCACCAACCAGCCATGGACGATCGGCCTGAACATGTCGTCCGGCTGCATCCGCATGATGAACAAGGATGTGATCGAACTCTACGATCGCGCGCCGGTCGGCACCAAGGTCATCGTCATCGGTCCCGGCAACAAGCAGGGCGAGATCAGCTTCGAGGATCGTGGCATCGACGTGTTGCGGACGCTGTTCGGCGGCTGAGACAAGTAATTAGGCGGCCGGACAACCGGTCGCCTATTTTGATCCGCAGCTGACCTTGCCGGTGGCTGTGAATGGTTTCGCGCCACCTTCGAGAGCGAGTTCATAGGTCCCCGAGAATGCGTTCATGGATTTGCCGAGCTGGCCGGCAATCACGATCAGGCTGATTCCCTGACCATTCGCATCGTCGCCAGCTTCATAGAACACCTCCAGCCGCAATTCGCCGTCATACGACCAATGGTGCGTCAGGTTTTCTGAAGTGACGGCAATCTTCTTAAGCGCTTGCGTGATGTCGCCGCTCTTAATCACCAGTGCGCCGCGAAAATGATTGAGCTTGTGGCCGCCTCCGGCCTCGAAGCCGCTTTCCACCGTGAAGCGCACATCCTTGTCATCCGCCGAGCAGAAAAAGCGAGTGTCTGCATGGGCGGCACTGGCCGCACCACAGAAAACCGTAAGCGCGAGGATGGTGCGATACATGGCGGGCTCCTGAGATCGCCGGACGATCCGGCGCCGCTAAGCTAAGTGCAAACCCTTTAATTTTTCCGGTATGTCCCCGCCATAGGCCCAATCCAGCAGCTGGATCGTGTGGACGATCGGAACGGCGGTCCCGGTCGCAATCTGCATCATGCAGCCAATGTTGCCAGTGGCGATTACATGCGACTTGGTTGCCTCGAGATTCTTGACCTTGCGGGCCTTGAGCGTATCGGAAATATCAGACTGCAGGATGTTGTAGGTGCCAGCGGAGCCACAACACAGGTGACCTTCGGCAGGATCCCGGACATTGAAGCCCGCAGCCTTCAACAGCTGCTTCGGCGCCATTGTGATTTTCTGGCCGTGCTGCATCGAACAGGCCGAATGGTAGGCGACGGTGATGCCCTTCGGCACCTGCGCGGGGAGCTCGAGGGATACGAGAAAATCTGTAATGTCCTTCGCCAGGGACGAGACGCGCGCCGCCTTTTCGGCATAGGCAGCATCAAGCCGCAGCATATGGCCATAGTCCTTGATCGTTGTGCCGCAGCCGGAGGCGGTGATGATAATTGCGTCGAGCCCGCCCCTCTCGATTTCCCGCGTCCACACATCGATGTTGGCACGTGCGCTCGCCAATGCCTGCTCCTCGCGTCCCATGTGATGGACGAGCGAGCCGCAGCAGCTCTCTCCCTTCGGAACGACGACTTCGACTCCGAACCGCGTGAGGAGGCTGATCGTCGCTTCGTTGATGCCGGGATCCAACACCGGCTGCGCGCAACCGGTCAGGATCGCCACGCGGCCACGCTTCTCACCGACCGCCGGGTGGCTCGCCGGCACGGCATAGGCGGAAGCCGGAGGAATGTGGCGCGGCGCCAGCGCCAGCATCGCGGCAAATGGTTTCAATGCGGGCGCACGCTGCAAAAGGCCAGCCAACGGACGGCCCGCCGACGACAGCTTGAGCGCCAGGCGAAATCGATCGGGATAAGGCAGAACGGCGGCAAGGATGGCGCGCACCAGCCGGTTCATGAACGGACGCTTGTAGGTCTTTTCGATATGCGCCCGTGCGTGGTCGACCAGGTGCATGTAATCGACGCCGGAAGGACAGGTCGTCACGCAGGCGAGACAGGACAGACAACGGTCGATATGGGTGACGACCTCGGCGTCCGCCGGGCGCCCGTTTTCCAGCATGTCCTTGATCAGGTAGATGCGCCCGCGCGGGCTGTCTAGCTCGTTGCCGAGCGTCACATAGGTCGGACAGGTCGCGGTGCAGAAGCCGCAATGCACGCATTTGCGCAGGATCTTCTCGGATTCGGCAACATCAGGGTCGGCAAGCTGGGCCGGCGTGAAATTGGTCTGCATTGCCCTATGCTCCTGCCATCTTCCCGGGATTGAAGATGCCGGCGGGATCGAATTTCAGTTTCAGCCGCTGCGACAGCAAGGCTACAGCTTCCTGCTGTGGCTGAAAGGCAGCCGTCATTGATCGCATCTGTTCGGATGCGCGGATGAGCGTGGCGTGACCGCCGCCCAGCGCCTTGATGAAACGACGCAGGAGGTCGGCATCGGCATCTGCCTCCATCCGCATCCAGATCAGCCCACCTTGCCAGTCGTAGAATGCATCGACCCCAGCCTCAAGCCGAAGTGCCGCGACTAGCTGGTGACCGACGCTTGGGGCTACCGAGACACGCCAGACCGGTCGCGGCGTGCCGTCGGCATAAGGAGCAACGTCGCGGATGTCTTTCCAGAGGCGGACACTCTCGCTTTGTTCCAGCCGCGCGACGGATCCGAACCTTGCCATGGCCGCGGCGAGCTTGGTTGCCCTGGCATCGACAGAGCTGGGCAGGCCCTCGATCCGCAGACAGGTCGCCTCGCCTTCAGAGAGCGTGCTGTCGAGAAATTTCCAGGAGACGGTCATCGGCAGGTGCGCGGCGCCGGAGACTTCGACCGGCAAGGCCGTCGCCGCCGCCATGGCGTTGGCGGCTTCGGCATCGTTCAACCCGGAGACGACGATCGTCGCTTCGGTTCGTGGTCGCGGTGGCACGCGGAACGTCACTTCCGTCAGGAACCCCAGCGTGCCGTGTGAGCCGGCCATCAACTTGACGAGGTCCAGCCCGGTGACATTCTTCATCACGCGGCCGCCGGCCTTGATCACCTCGCCCCTGCCGTTGATGAAGCTGACGCCAAGCAGGCTGTCGCGCGCCGCCCCTGCAACGAAACGGCGCGGGCCCGAGACGTTAGCGGCAAAAACGCCACCGATCGTCGGTTCGCCTGCCGTTCCCATGATCGGCCGATGGTCCATCGGTTCGAAAGCCATCATCTGACCGTTCTCCGCCAGTGCGGCTTCGATCTCGGACAACGGTGTTCCCGAGCGGGCCGTCAAAACCATCTCGCCCGGATTATAGGCCGTGATCCCGCCGAGATTGGACGACCGCAGGCGGCTTTCCGCAACCACGGCGTTTCCGAAACCGGACCGGGTGTTGCCGCCGCAGATCGCGAGCGGCTTGCCTTCCCGCGCATGGCTGCGGACGATTGCCGCAGCCTCTTGGTCCGCCATAGGCAATAGGTCGATCATGCGGCTGGGCGCCCCTCGAGCGGGAAGACTTTGGACGGATTCAGGAGCCAGGCCGGATCGAAGGCTGCACGTGCTGCCATCTGCTGCGCCAAATCCGCTTCGGAATACTGATGGCGCATCAGGTCGCGCTTTTCGATGCCGACGCCATGCTCGCCGGTCAGGCAACCACCGGCATCGACGCACAGCTTCAGGATTTCCATGCCCGCCGCTTCCGCGCGGGCGGCATCTTCCGGATCGTTGGCATTGAAGAGGATCAGCGGATGCATGTTGCCGTCGCCGGCATGGAACACGTTGGCGACGCGAAGCCCATAGCGATCGATGATTTCAGAGGTTTTCTTCAGCACATAAGACAGCTGGCTGAGCGGAACGGTTCCGTCCATGCAGATATAGTCCGCAATACGGCCGGTTGCGCCGAAGGCCGACTTGCGGCCCTTCCAGATCAGCGCCGCCTCGGTTGCCGACTGGCACTCACGGACGGTTTTCACGCTGTGCCTGCGCGCGATTTCGACAATGCTCTTCAGCATGTCGTCCATTTCCGCTTCCGACCCTTCAACCTCCACGATCAATAGCGCGCCGACATCAAGGGGATATCCGGCCTTGGCAAAGGCTTCGCAGATTTCGATTGCTGGCTTGTCCATGAATTCGATGGCGACGGGAATGATCCCTGCCGCGATGATGTCGGCGACGCAGGACCCCGCCTCTTCGGAGGTATCGAAACCGAAGAGAACCGGGCGCGCGCCCTCGGGCTTGGCGATCAGCCGAACGGTCGCTTCCGTGACGATCCCAAGCTGGCCCTCATGTCCGCAAACGAGGCCGAGCAAGTCGTAGCCCGCCGCATCGAGTGCCTTGCCCCCAAGATCGATCACGATACCATCCATCAGCACCATCCTTACGCCGAGCAGATTGTTCGTCGTCACTCCGTATTTCAGACAGTGCGCGCCGCCGGAATTCATCCCGATATTGCCCCCGATCGTACAGGCCAGCTGGGAGCTCGGGTCGGGAGCGTAAAAGAAACCATCCGCCGAGACGGATTCCGAGATATTCAGATTGGTGACGCCTGCCTCGACCACCGCCACGCGGTTGGGCAGATCAATTTCGAGAATGCGGTTCATCTTGGATACGCAAACCACCACCGCATCCTCCTGCGGAATCGCTCCGCCCGAGAGCGACGTTCCCGCACCGCGCGGCACCACCGGGACGCCATAGCGATGACAGTATTTCATGACTGCGGCCACTTCCGCGGTGGTCCGCGGCAAGGCAACTGCCAATGGCATCCGGCGATAGGAAACGAAGGCATCGGTCTCGAACGGCATCAGCTCGCGCGCCTCATGCACCAGGCATTCCGGCGGCAGCAGGTCGATGAGATCGGCGACGATCTGCCGGCGGCGGGCAAGCACATCGGCACGCGGGGCGAGAAACGAAATAGTGTCGGACATGGCTCTCTCCCTTCGCTGGCGGCAGCGAAAACCGGACGCCTCCTCCGCGCTGCCGGCTCAATCGGGCTTAGCACTTTCCCCATTATGGCGCAAATGCTAAGCACTTATTCCAAAAGGACAAACAATCAAAGCACATGACCAATCTGGGTGACCTCGAAATTTTCGCAAAAGTCGTTTTGATGGGGAGCATGTCTCTCGCCGGCAGGGCGCTCGGTTTTTCGCCGGCCGTGGTCTCCAAACGCATCAAACGCCTGGAGGACCGGTTAGGCACGCGGCTCCTGCAGCGCACGACGCGGCAGATTTCGCTGACCGAGGCCGGCCAGGGTTTCTACGACCGCGTGCTCGGCATTCTCGCTGGCATCGAGGAGGCCGAATACTACATTTCCGGACGCTCGGCGCAGATGCAGGGAACGCTGAAGGTGACGGCGCCGACCTCGTTCGGACGCACGCATGTCGCCCCGCATCTGAAGTCCTTCATGGACATGCATCCCGGGCTTGCGATCCATCTCGTGCTCAGTGATGAATTCACCGACATCGTCGGCGAAGGCTTCGACCTTGCGATCCGCATCGCGGAACTGACGGACTCAAGCCTAGTCGCGCGGCGACTTGCGCCCGTGCGGCGCCTGCTTTGCGCATCGCCGGATTACCTTGCCGCCAACGGCACACCGCAGACGCTCGAAGACCTCAAGCAACATCGCTGCCTGCCCGCGCACAACAACGATGCCTGGCGGCTCGAAGGACCGGAAGGGCCGCTTTCTCTGCGGCCAGAGGGGATGCTTGTGACGAATTCCAGCGAGGTGGTGCGAGAGGCTGTCATATCGGGGCTTGGCATCGCGCTGCGCTCCACGTGGGACATCGGCCGTGAGCTCAAGGACGGCCGGTTGGTGCACATCCTTCCCGCCTATGAAGGATCGCGCTATGTGGCGCTTTCCGCGGTCTATCCGAGCCGCCAGTTCCTGCCAGCCAAGGTGCGGTTGTTCATCGACTATCTTGCCGAAATTTACGGACCGGTCCCCTATTGGGAACGCTAGAGCCTTCAGGGTTCAATTCGCCAGTCTCTCGATTACGAGATCGAGAAGTGCCCGCAGGCGCGCCTGCCGCTTCATGTCCCGGTGATAGCCGACCCAGGTGTCGCGTCCCGGCGGAGCTTCCCCGAGGTCGACCGGCTCGATGTCAGGGATTGAATCGCCAAGAGGTCGCGGCAGAACCGCCAGGCCGGCGCCGTTTCTGCAAAGAGTCGCCTGCACATCGCGATTGTTGCTACGCATGGCGATCTCCGCCTTCGGCAGAAGGCGCGTCAGCCATGCGACATCTGGCGTGCCGCCAAAGGCCTCGTCCATCGTTACCAGACGCGCGCCTGTGCCGTCGCCTGCTTTTGGATGCTCCCCGCCTCGGCCGACATACAGCCGGTAGTCAATGTGGAGCAGCTTGCGCGATATCACCTCCGGCTCGGTAAAAGGTGCGATCCGAAAAACGACATCCGCTTCTCGCCGGGAAAGGCTCAGCAGGCGGCTATCGGTCAGCAATTCAACGACGATATTCGGGTAGCTCAGCGAGAATTCCGCAAGCACCGGTGAAAGCACGTGTGCACCGAACCAATCCGATGAGGACAGGCGCAGGAAGCCACTCAGTTGGCGGTTCTGCCCGGCGAGTTCTCGCTCAAGGCCAAGTGCTTCCTCTTCCATGCGCTCGGCACGTGCGAAGACGGTGGCGCCCTCATCCGTCAGAACGAAGCCGTCCGCCGTCCGCTGAAAGAGCGTCTGGCCGAGCGAGATTTCCAGCGCACGCAGGCGACGACCCATCGTCGGCTGCGTCAGGCCGAGGCTGCGGGCGGCAGCACCGAGAGTGCCTTGGCGCGCAATCGCCAGGAACAGCTTGAGATCACTCCATTCCACCATCTATCTTCCAAACACAAATGCATGAACTTTATGCAATCTCTTTCATTTCCATTCGCATATCAACGGCGCATTTTCCGTCCCATACAGACGAAAGGAAAGTTGCATGTCTGCGACTACAACGATGAAGGCGCTGCTGATTGACACGCCGAAAGCCGATTTCCGTGCAGCAGAGATCGCCAGGCCGACGCCGCGTGAAGGTGAAGTGCTGGTCCGGATCAAGGCGAGCGGCGTCAATCCGCTGGACACAAAGATCCGCGCCGGCAATGCCGCCCATGCGCGCCATCCGTTTCCGGCCGTTCTCGGCATAGATGTGGCTGGTGTCGTCGAGCAGGTCGGCCCCGGCGTCACCGCGTTCCATCGCGGCGACGAGGTCTATGGCATGACCGGTGGCGTCGGCGGCATCCAGGGCTCGCTGGCTGAATTCGCAGCGGTCGACGCCAGGCTGATTGCGCCGAAGCCCCACAACCTCTCGATGCGGGAAGCAGCAGCCCTGCCGCTGATCGCAATTGCCGCCTGGGAAGGGTTGGTCGATCGCGCCAACGTCGGCAAAGGCCAGCAGGTTCTTGTCCTCGGTGCCGGCGGCGGCGTGGGGCACATTGTCGTACAGGTGGCGAAAGCCGCGGGCGCCAATGTGTTTGCCGTCGATGGTGCCGCCAAGGCTGACTACCTCGCAAGCCTCGGTGCAATGCCGATCGACTACAGGGTAGAGACCGTGACGGACTATGTCGGCAATCACACGGGCGGCAAGGGTTTCGACATCGTCTACGATACCGTCGGCGGCCCCGACCTCGATACTGCCTTCCAGGCGGTCGGCCGGTTCGGTCACGTCGTCAGCGCACTCGGATGGGGCACACACGCGCTTGCCCCGCTATCGTTCAAAGCGGCGACCTATTCGGGCGTATTCACGCTGCTGCCGCTTCTGACCGGCGAAGGGCGAAGCCACCACGGCGAGATCCTGCGTGAGGTCGGCAAGCTCGTCGAGGCCGGAAGGCTGATGCCGAGGCTGGACGCGCGCCGCTTCGGACTTTCCGATGTCGCGGAAGCGCATGCGTTGATCGAAAACCGTCAGGCAAACGGCAAGCTGGTGGTGGAGATCGCTTGATTTCACAAGGTGCGGCGTATGCTCGCCGCACCCGTCTTACCGCGCCAGATCGAGATAGGCGCTTGCCACCATGGCATCGATATCTTTCGGCACCGGAACAATGCAGCTCTCGGCGCCGACCTCGCACCTGGCAACACGTTCGAGGCAGCGCGCCTGCAGCGTGAAGCCCAGGTCCATCGACTCCACGGAATTGCCGAGCGGACGGGGACCGGCGAGGTTCGCCATATGCCCGCCGCCCAGAATATGGAAGCAGCGACCATCCTTCAGGTGCAAAGTCTCGATATGGTCAGCCTCGTAACGATCGATCCGCACTACGTCGGGGTAGTGCCGGAACGCGGCGACGTCGATCTCATGCGGGAAATGTCCGCCATTCATCAGGATGGCACCATCCTTGATCAATGGAAGATCCGCTGCGGTGACGATACCGGGGAGGCCGGTGACGGTGATGAGCACGTCGGCGGAGGCAATCGCCTCGTTGCGCAGCGGCGTGGAAAACCCGTCGAGATGAGCCTCCAGCGCTGTCACCGGATCGATATCGACGACGCTGACGCTTGAGAACGCGTTGCGGAAGCAGGCTGCGGTTCCCTTCCCGCAGGCGCCGTAACCGAAGACCGTCACGCGCTTGCCGTTGGTGGAGCGGTTGGTGAAGCGCATGTAGCTTTCGAAAAGGCTCTGGCCGACGGCATGTCTGTTTTCGGCATACTGCTTGATCGGGCTATCGTTGATGACGAGGATCGGCATGTTCAACTTCGCCCGCATCGGCAACAGGCGCGTGCGGCCCGACGTCGTCTCCTCGGTGCCGCCGAGGAGACTGGCGTAAGGGGCCTCGGCCGCGATCGCGAAGAGGTCGCCGCCATTGTCGAGCAGCAGATCCGGCCTTTCGGCGACAACCGCCTCCAGGCTCTTGCGGTGCGCGACAGGGTCCGTCGTCTGAGTCGCAAACATGGTGATCCCCTGCGCACGGAGAAACTCGACGGTCGAAGGCTGTGTGCTGTTCAAATTGCCGGTGCAGACGAGTCGAGCACCGCCGGCCCTCAGCGTCATCAGCAGCGCCACTGTCTTCGGTTCCAGATGGATACCGGTGCCGATGGTCAAACCGCCGAACGGCTGGGTTTTCTCGAACTCTGCGGCCGTTGCCTTCAGCAATCGGCAGCCGTTGCCAATCCATTCGATGCGGGTTGCGTCTCTCTGCATATCCGTGTCCTTCTGCTCTCAACGCAGTGTTATGCCCGGCAGCAGCTTTCGACCATGGAGATAATTCTTCGCAATAGGGCAGAAAATCTGCCCTATTGCGCGGACGCGTCGGAACGGAGCAGCCAGTCGCGAAGCGCGGTGAAGGCGGGTTTCTTCGCGTCGGTGGCGCGGCAAGACAGGCTATAGCCGGCCGGTCGGCGAATGAAGCCATAGGGTGCTGCGAGCACATTGCGCTGCAAGTCATCCTCAATGGCGGCGCGAGGCGCGAGCACGACACCCACACCCGATCGCGCCGCCCCGAGTGCGAGGAGCAAATCCTCGAACTCCTGCTTGCGCCGGAACGTCACGGCCTGAGTGCCGCTTTCGGCAAACCATTCCTGCCAGAGGGTTGGCGCGCTGCGGCTGACGAGAGCGGTGATCTCCACCATCCGAGCAGGATCGTCGGCGATCATTTCCGTAAGACCCGGCGTGGCAACGGGACCGAAATCATCCTCCATGAATTTGACTGCCGTTATGCCGGTCGCCGACCGGTATTCACCGCCCATGATGATCGCGTCAAGCTCCGGATGCAGCGACAACGGCTCGACGATCGACATCGGCACGATATCGACGTTAACGCTTCCGAGTTCTGCCTGCATATTTGCAAGCCGCGGCATCAGCCACCATATAGCAAAAGCCGAGGGCGCGCCGAGGCGGATGCGGCGATGCTCGCCGCCCGCAAATTCCGCGGCGGCACGCTCCAATACAACCAAGGCCGCGTTGGCCGCCTCCGCGAACCGTGCCGCCTTCGCGGTTGCAGCCAGTTTTCTCCCGTCGTGCGCGAACAGTTTCTCCCCGAAATAGTTCTCCAGGATGGCAATCTGCTGACGCACGGCGCCACGCACGACACCAAGTTCCGCGGCAGCGCCAAGAATGCTGCCGTGGCGACAAACGGCTTCGAAGGCGCGGACCGCTTTTAGGGGAGGAAGACGCATGGTTACCACAGTATTGACATAACAGTGCACGACATGACGCCGTCATTGATTGAAATGCAAGACGGGCCCATATTGAACGCCTGTGCAATGGCCGAATCAGGACAGTATTTGGCGGATCTTCCGAACCGTGGAGAAACGGAAGCTGCCAATTGAACAAGTATCAAATCCCGCTGGAAAACTTGAAACACGTATGGATTGCGCAAGCTTTCCAGTGGATACTAATATAGCGACTTCAAGGAGCTGAACTTAAAAGGTGACCCGACCGTTGACTCTTCTTTCCCGCCTCGCTTCAGACGTACAGCTGATGTTCAGACGCCCTCCGCGTCAACAGTATGCTGCGCTTTGTTATCGGGTGAAGAAGAGGACAAGCGAGCTCGAAGTACTTTTGCTGACGAGCCGCGATACCGGGCGGTGGATCATTCCCAAGGGCTGGCCGATGGACGGGCGTACAGCCTACGAGGTCGCCGCCCGCGAAGCTTTCGAGGAGGCCGGGGTACGTGGGACGGTCGAGAGCGACATACTTGGCACCTATTCCTATCCGAAGGTCTTGAAGAATGGGCTCAGCGTAACCTGCAAGGTTCAGGTTTACACACTCGAGGTCGCCAACATCGCCAAGAATTTCAAGGAGAAAGGCGAGCGCAAGACCGAGTGGGTTTCCTGTGACGAAGCTGCGAAACGGGTTTACGAGCCCGAGCTTCGGGAGATCTTTTTGCTCTTCAAGCGCCGTATGGCGGAGCAGCTTGCGGCAAGGATGTTGAAACAAATTCCAGCGGAATGATACTGCCATCTTGCGCTGCTAAACTTGGCGACGTTAAAGCAGGACTGAACGCCAAGGAATAGCATGCCCGACCGACCAGCCGTCCTCACCAAAAGAACGCTCGACAAGGATCTCGACAAGCTTACGCATGTCGAGGATGCGACGAAATTCGTGTCGCGCAAACTGGTGGCCCCTGGCCTCGGGCTGATCTTCCTCGGACTGGCCATGCTTTTTGCCGGCGTTTACGTCTTTGACCGGCCAAGCGCGATGCTCGTGGTCGCGGCGGCGGCGCTTGCCGCCTATATGGCCATGAACATCGGTGCGAACGACGTCACCAACAACGTAGGCGCCGCCGTGGGCGCGCGTGCGATGACGATGGGACAAGCGCTTGTCATCGCAGCAATCTTCGAAATTCTCGGCGCGACGGTTGCCGGCGGCGAGGTGGTCAAGACGATCTCCTCAAACATCGTGGACGCGGTGCAGGTGCCGCCGGGGACGCTCAGCTGGATCATGATGGCGGCATTGATGGCCGCCGCTTTATGGATCAACCTCGCGACCTGGATGAACGCGCCGGTATCGACCACGCATGCGATTGTCGGCGCGGTGATCGGCGCGGGTATCGGCGCGGTCGGTCCCGAGCCGGTGAACTGGCGGGTGATGATCGAGATCACGTCGGCTTGGGTGACCTCCCCCCTGTTGGGCGGCGTGATCGCCGCCGGCCTCCTTTTCATGGTGAAAACGCTGATCATCTACCGCGAAGACAAGATTGCCGCAGCGCGACGTTGGGTGCCCATCCTGATCGCGATGATGGTCGGCGGCTTTTCGTCCTACATGATGCTGCAGCTTCAAGCGCCCAGCGAATTCTCCGCGCTGACCATCCTCCTGTTCGGGGTCGCGGCCGGCTTCATCGGATGGGCCGCGGCGCGGTCATTCGTTCTACGGCAGGCCGTAGAGCTCGAAAACCGTAACAGCTCGCTGCGTGTGCTGTTTCAAATCCCGTTGATTGGCTCAGCTGCGTTGCTCTCCTTTGCGCATGGCGCCAATGACGTGTCCAATGCCGTCGGGCCGCTTTCGGCAATCGTGCGCGCGGTCGGCGGATCCGCTGAGGGTGCAGTGGACCAGCCTCCGATCTGGGTGTTGCTGATCGGCGCCTTCGGTATCTCCGTTGGACTGTTGCTCTTCGGGCCACGCCTGATCCGGCTGGTCGGTGAGCAGATCACCAAGCTCAACCCGATGCGGGCCTATTGCGTGGCGCTGTCAACGGCCTTCACCGTCATCGTAGCCTCATGGCTCGGCATGCCGGTTAGTACGACGCATATCGCCGTCGGTTCCGTGTTCGGCGTCGGCTTCTTCCGTGAGTGGTATACGCGGCATTCGAAACGCCGTATCGAATACATACGCCGCAGGGCAGAGAGCTGGGCGCTCGACGAACCGGAAGATCCAAACACGCACGAGGTTCGCCGCCGCTATCTCGTCCGCCGATCGCATTTCATGACGATTATCGCCGCCTGGGTCATCACCGTGCCGGCCTCCGCAGCGCTTGCAGCCATCCTCTATTGGGTTATGTTCGCTCTCTTTGTTTGAGCAGGACTTTTCAATGCGCGCCAATTTTCGGATGCAAAGGTTGTTTGTGGACGCCCCCCTCGCTGCCGGAACAACCGTGGAGACGACGGCAGATCACTTCAACTATCTCGCTAACGTGCTGCGTATGGCCGAGGGCGTCGAGTTGCTTGTCTTCAACGGCCGCGACGGCGAGTGGAAGGCGCGTCTCACCTTTCCGACGCGAAAGCGTATTGTGCTGATTGCCGAGGAGCAGACGCGGCCGCAGCCTGTTCCCTCCGACCTGCACTATCTCTTTGCTCCCCTGAAGGTCGGGCGTCTGGACTACCTAGTGCAGAAGGCAGTGGAGATGGGAGCAGGTGTTCTCCGCCCGGTGATGACCCAACACGTGCAGGGCAAGATTACTAATCTCGATAAGTTGAAGGCAAATGTCGTCGAGGCGGCGGAGCAATGCGGCATACTTGATATCCCTGATGTGGCCGAGCCTGTGAAGCTGTTCGATCTCCTGGACTCCTGGCCTAGCGACCGCCGCATCATCTATTGCGACGAGGGCGACGCAGGGCAGAACCCGCTGCCATTGCTGTCCAAAATCAGCGAGCGAAAGCTGGCCCTCCTCGTCGGCCCGGAGGGCGGTTTTTCCGAGGAGGAGCGCGCGCGCCTGCGCAGCTTCGATTTCATTACCGCAATCCCGCTCGGGCCGCGGATCCTGCGAGCGGATACAGCTGCGGTTGCTGCCATGGCTGTCATTCAGGCGTCGATCGGCGACTGGAATTAACCTTAGGATCGGTCGCTGCCGAAGTAGGCAGCTATTTTTTTGATGGACCGTTGAAACAATTTCACTTGCAACATACGTGGGAGCGGTCCTAATCACCCTTCCAATTGCCCGGTTTTTTCCGGGCGCTCTCCCATTGCAGGTAGACTTGAATGGCTCGCGATACCACCGACCAGACGCCACTCTCTTCGGTTCAGGAGCTGACCGATTATCTTGCTGTGGGAAGCAAGCCGAAAGAAAAATTCCGCATCGGCACTGAGCATGAGAAGTTCGCCTTCTTCCGGGCCGACAATAGCCCGGTGCCGTACTTCGGTGAGGCTAGTATTTCGGCGCTGCTCAAAGGTCTGCAGCAAAAATCCGGCTGGGATCCGATCGTGGATGGCGACAACATCATCGGCCTTGGCGAGCCGAAGGGGATGGGCGCCATATCGATCGAGCCCGGCGGCCAGTTCGAATTATCAGGCGCGCCGTTGGAAACGATCCACGAGACCTGCAAGGAATCGAACGCGCACCTGGCGACATTGCGCGAGATCGCCGAGCCCATGGGCATCCGCTTCCTCGGCATCGGCGGCAGCCCCAAATGGACGCTGGCCGAAACACCGGTGATGCCGAAATCCCGCTACGAGATCATGACCCGCTACATGCCGAAGGTCGGAGCCAAGGGTCTAGACATGATGTATCGCACCTGCACGATCCAGGTGAACCTCGACTTCTCCTCGGAGGCCGACATGCGCAAGAAGATGCGCGTCTCGATGAAGCTTCAGTCTCTGGCAACCGCCCTCTTTGCCTCCTCGCCCTTTACCGAAAGCAGGCTCAACGGCCTGCTCTCGTGGAGGGGCGATATCTGGCGTGACACCGATAACAACCGCTCCGGTCTGCTGGACTTCACCTTCCGCGACGACTTCGGTTTTCATGACTATGCCGAATGGGCCCTCGACGTGCCGATGTATTTCGTCGTGCGCGACGGGCATTATCACGACTGTACCCATGTTACCTTCCGGCAGTTCATGAACGGCGCACTGAAGGGCGAAATCGCCGCCTGGGAGCCGACGATGGGAGACTGGACGAACCATCTCTCGACGCTCTTCCCGGATGTGCGCATGAAGCGCTTCCTCGAGATGCGCGGCGCGGATGGTGGGCCTTGGCGGCGCATCTGCGGGTTGCCAGCCTTCTGGGTCGGGCTGCTCTATGACGAGGCGGCGCTCGAAGATGCCGATATGCTGACCAAGGACTGGACGTTCGACGAGGTCAACGCCTTGCGCGATGCTGTGCCGGCTCAGGGCTTGAGGGCAAAGTTCCGCGGGCATGAGCTCTACGAGACCGCACGTGAAGTCATCGCCGTTTCGAAGGCGGGGCTGAGGGCGCGCAACAAGCTCAACAAGGAAGGGCAGGACGAAACCATCTTCCTTTCGCCGCTCGATGAAGTCATGGCGAAGAAGGCGACCTTGGCCGAGGATCTGCTGGCGCTTTACCATGGCCGCTGGGCCGGTTCGGTAGAGCCCGTCTTCGAAGAGTATCAATACTAAGCCAGGACCTACTAAATTCATCCGTCTGTTTGACGGCATGGGATTGGGTGGAGGTAAGCAAGCGCAAGGCTTGTAGCGCCTTGGCGAGCATTGCTTGCGATCAGACGGCCCATGCCGCCTAACCCGAAGGGCGAGACGGATTTTGCCCCTGACTGCGTCGTAAAGACTTGAATGTGGTAGGGCACTTCCGACGCCTATCCTTCTTGTCGAAATCAAAATCCGTCAGGCAGAATGGATGAATTTAGTAAGTCATGACCCTAAGCCCTTCTGCAAAAAGCGGTTTGCGCATTCCTTTTTCCGGCTATAGTGACGCAATTAAGCGTTGCGAACCGGGAAGGGGATTTCCATGTTGCCACTCTTCGACATGATAATGCAGGCCCAGAACGGCGCGGCGATGGATGCAGTCTCCAAGCAGTTCAATCTTGCCCAGGAGCAGACCGCCAAGGCGATGGCGGCGCTGATGCCGGCATTTTCCGCCGGCCTGAAGCGGAGCACCAGCAGCCCTTACGACTTTATGGGGCTGATGCAGGCGGTCGCCTCCGGCAACTATGCCAAATATTTCGAGGACATGAGCAAGGCTTTCACGCCGCAGGGGATATCGGACGGCAACAACATCCTTGCGCAGCTGTTCGGCTCCAAAGAGGTGTCGCGCGCGGTGGCTGCGCAGGCGGCCCAGGTGACGGGAATCGGACAGGAAATCTACAAACAGATGCTGCCCGTGATGGCCGATACGCTGATGGGTGGCCTGTTCAAGCAGTCGATGGGGCAGATGACGGCCCCGGTCAATCCGTTCGTCAACACGGCGATGGGCGAAACCATCCAGAAATGGCTCGAAAGTACCGGCTTCGCGCCGAAGCAGAAGCCTACCCCCGAGCCAAGTATCTTCGACAACCCTTTCACCCAGGCCATGCAGCTGATGTTCGGCATGCAGAAGCCGGAGGCCGAGAAGACGGTCACTAACCCGTTTTTCGACAACCCGTTCGCAAAGACCTTTCAGGACATGATGGGCTCGCTTGGAAAGCCGGTCGAGCCGAAAGCAGCCGAAGCTCAGAAGGAGCAGGCGAAAGCGGAGACGGAAAGCTACATGGACATGCTGAACAGCATGTTCGACAGCGGGCTCGAGGTGCAGAAGAACTACCAGAAAAACATGGAAGCGATCTTCGAAACCTATATGCCTAAGACGCCTTCCTCCACGCCTCCAAAGGCATAAAAAAACCCGGAGACGGCTGGGAGGCCGGTCACCGGGCAAGAGGCAGGGCTATTGGCTATCACCCTGCGGGGAAAACTGAGCCGGCCTTAATCCTTTCGGGACCGGAAGAGCGACTTAGGTCCACGATTGCGCGCGGAACGCGTCAGGTGTTCCGACGGATCTTCAAAGAAGGTGGACGCCAGGAACGCCGAGGTCAGATCGGCCCTGGTAAGGCCGATATCCCTCAATTGCTTGTCATCGAGATCGTGCAGCCGGTTGATCTCCATACGGTTGCGGAACACGCGCAGTACGGATGACAACGTTGCAAAGCCATTTGCGAGACGCTGGGAGAACGTCGGGGTGGTCTGGCTGCAGTCGAGTTCGAGTATCCGGTCTGTCGTGCGCATGGTTGATCCTTTCATTGGCGCGCAACAACCCACCCCTCCCGCGAGTTCGAGCGGGAAGGCATCGGGTTGAAATCGGAGCGGACAGGCAGGGTGTCTGTCCTTCACTTTGCTTGATTTGCACCCCGAAGATGCCAAACACCTATTGATCAGTCCAACGAATGTTTCTAATGATTATCATCAGAGAACTTTATGGGTGAACTCATGACCGCGCCTCTTGATATTGATCAGTTGCAGACCTTCATCGCGATTGTCGATTCCGGCAGCTTCACCAAGGCCGCCGACAGGGTCTACAAGACGCAATCGGCCGTTTCCATGCAGATGCGGCGGCTGGAAGAGCGCATTGGCAAGCAGCTTTTCATCAAGGACGGCCGCGGCAACCGCCTGACCGCCGAGGGCGAAAAGCTATTGAACTATGCGCGGCGCATCATTCGCCTCAACAATGAGGCGATCGCGGCCTTCGACGACAATCGTCTCGAAGGCACGCTGCGCATCGGCACACCCGATGACTACGCCGACCGCTACATGCCGGAGATCATCGGCCGTTTCGCCAAGACACACCCGAACGTCGAGCTCTATATCGTCTGCGAGCCCTCCGTGGGTCTCGCCGAGCGCATGAATCGCGGCGAACTCGACATCGCGCTGGTGACACACAATCCGCGCGAGCGCATGTCGGATGTCGTGCGAACGGAACCGCTCTGCTGGGTCGGCTCGGCCAACCATCCCATCCGTGACGACGCGCCAGTGCCGCTCGCCGTCGGTCGTCGCGACTGCCAGTGGCGCCAGCTCGCCTGCTCTGCGCTCGATGCGGTCGGGCGCGAGCACCAGATCCTGTTCACCAGTTGGTCGTGCACCGTCGTCGCGGCCGCAGTGCTTGCCGGCATGGCCGTTTCGGTCATGCCAGAATCGGCGCTGCGTACAGGGATGAAGGTGCTGAGCCAGGCAGACGGTTTCCCTGCCCTGCCCCCTGTTCAGATCGGCATCATGAAGCGGCCGGGTGTGTCGATCTCACTGATGAACGCTATTACCGCGCATATCACCGCCTGCCTCGACAACATCACGCCCGCCGTCGTCGACGACAATCTCGAACCTGAGGTGAAGAATGCCTATGGGCGGGTGCAACCCCGCCTCAAGATCGCCAACATCGTACCGAGCTGGTAGACGTCACGCAGCAGCCGGCGAGAGGAAAGCCTTGCGGATCACGCGCTTCCACTCGTCGAGAATGCGTCTGGCAAGCGAGTCCTCGCTGACGACGGCAAGGCGGATCGAGGCCCCTAGCAGGTGGCTGAACAGATAGCTACGGGCCTGCATGTCGGCTACCGAGAGTTCCGGTGCGACGCGGCGGACCGTATCCTGGAAAATGTCCGCAATCCGCTTGCTGTGCTCGATGTTGAGGCGCAGCAGATCGTGATCGGTTTCAGTGCCCATCCAGATGCCGAGATAGGCGGCATCGTTGCGGTAGTCGTCATAGTGCCAGTCAATCATGGCGGCGAGTACCTCGAGCGCATGGTCGACGGAGTGCACAGACGCAAAGGCATCGGCTATCCGCGTCTGGATCGTCAATGCCTGGCGGTCAAAGAGAGCTTTGACGATCGCGGCCTTCTCGGGAAAATATTGATAGACGGAGCCGATCGGCACCTTGGCGGCGACGGCCAGTTCCGTCATCCGCATGGCGCTCACACCCTTCTCGGCAATGATTGCTGCAGCAGCCGACAAGATGAGGTCGAGCCTCTGAATACTGCGTTCCTGTTTCGGCTTCCGGCGGAGGCCAATACGATCCAAACTTCCGACCTTCATGTCGTTCCCATTTGTTCTATTTGAAGCGACGGAGTGGTTCATCCGGCGCCATTTGGCCGATATGACATGCAGGTCTTCACGACTCGTAAACGAGATAGATCGGATTGTCTGGATTGGGAAAAGTATAAAAAAATCGGGGTGATACACCCCGATTTGGCCAGCTTCCGACTGCGAACTTACTCGGCTGCCTCCGGCTCAGCACCGATCGCGGCGATCTTGTAGCCGTCCTGGACGCACGCGCGATTAGCATCCGCTTGGGCGCGCTTGAAGTGTGCCTGTTGATGATTGTCGCCCCGCACCACCGGAATGGTTGTCCATTGACCTTCGATAATCTCCAGTCGTATTCATTAAGAGATTCGATTGGAAGAAATTATCATGCTGACACTTCGACAGATGCGCTACTTCGATGCGCTGGCAACGACGCGCCATTTTGGCCGCGCCGCCGAAATGGTCCACATCAGCCAGCCCGCGCTGTCGACCCAGATCATGGAGATGGAAGAGTATCTTGGCGCCAAACTCGTCGAGCGCACTCGTCAGAATACTATTCTGACGCCGAAAGGCGAAGAGGTGCTGCACTACGCCCGCGCCATCCTGCATCAAGTCGACCTGCTCGAGCAGACGGCCCGAAAAGGCGGCGGAACACTTGAAGGTCTGATCCGGATCGGAATTATTCCCACCGTCGCGCCTTACCTCGTCCCGCAGTTCGTGCCACATCTGCGCAAGACATACCCCAGCGTCGAGGTGGAGCTACGGGAGGCGGTAACCGATCGACTGATGGCAGATCTTCTGACAGGGAAACTGGATGCCGTGATCGCGGCGTTGCCGCTCGACATCGAAGGCATCCAGACGCGGCCGCTCTTCACCGACCGCTTCTTCATGGCCGTGGCCGACAACGGCGAGGCGGTGCTGATGTCACCGCTGACCGAGCATGAGGTTAATGTGGACCGCCTCCTGCTGCTCGAGGAGGGACATTGCCTACGCGATCAGGCGCTCGCCGTCTGCAGCGCCGGCAAGCGCAGCCTTGTGAACTTCGGCGCGACGTCGATGGCGACGTTGCTGCAGATGGTGTCGCACGACATGGGCATGACGCTCATTCCTGAAATGGCCATTCCGACGGAGACCAGTCGCAATTCGATCCGCATCGTCCCGTTTGCCGACCCGCAGCCGTCGCGCGAGATCGGCCTCGCCTGGCGGCGTAGCAATCATCGTGGCAAGGAGATGGAGGCGCTGGCAGAGGCGATCATCGCTGTCGCCCCTGCCCCGCACGAATTGGCCGCCTGATCAGGCCAAGTTCTTCTTCAAGAATTCAACCGTCCTGCTCCAGGCAAGATCTGCAGCCTTCTTGTCATAGCGAGCCGACGACGTATCGTTGTTGAAGGCGTGGTTGACGCCGTCATAAACGAAGATCTGGAAGTCCTTGCCGTTCTCCTGCAGCGCCTTCTTGTAGGCATCGATGCCGGCATTGATGCGGTCGTCGAGACCGGCATAGTGCAACATCAAGGCAGCCTTGATGTTCGGCACATCGGCCGCCTGCGGCTGCGCCCCGTAATAGGCGACGCCGGCCTTCAGCTCCGGCGATTTGGTGGCGAAGTCGTTTACCAGCCCACCACCCCAGCAAAATCCGATCACGCCGACCTTGCCGTTGGAATTGTCGAGCTTGGTCAGATAGGCGAGCGTTGCCTCGGCGTTCGCCACCGTGGCGGGCCGGTCCAGCGTGCTGAACATCTCGCGGGCCTTGTCTTCGTTCTCGGGGGTGCCACCATTGGGCGAAAGGAAATCCGGCGCCAGCGCGATGAAGCCTTCCAATGCCATGCGGCGCGCAACATCACGGATATGCGGGTTGAGGCCGCGGTTCTCGTGGATCACGATCACCGCGCCGAGTTTGCCTGAAGCATCCTTCGGCTCGACCAGGTAACCCTTCATCTCGCCGGCACCGCCGGGATAGGTCACGTTTTTTGCGACCAGCCGTTTGTCGTCGGCGGCGATCATTTCCGCGCTCGCCTTATTGGCGGCGAGCATCGGCGCGATGACCGCGGCGGCGCTAGCCGAGCCAGCCAGTTTCGTCAGCTTATCCATGAAGCTGCGGCGGTCGAGTGTCAGATGCGTGTATTCGTCGTAGGCGCTAATCATCGCCTGCGTGATTTCCGGCTTGCTCATTTGGGTCCTCCTGCTCCCTACTTGTTGGCTTTCGCCTGCCGGGGAAGATAGGTCAGCCGCCGGTAACGCAGGAACAAAACTACGTTACTTCAAGTCGCTCAGCCGTTCGGGAAGGCCATCCAGACGGCAAGCCACAGCCACATGGCGCCGAGCACCACATAACCGGCTGCAAAGAGCAGGCTACGGTAACGGAGGTCGTTGCAGGTGACATGGACGAAGGCGTGCAGGTAGCGTAGCGCCACGAAAACCCAGGCAAGGACGACGGCAACGAGGTTGTCGGCCTCCGTGATATAGAGGAGGAAGCAGCACGCGTAGAAGAGCACCGGCAACTCGAACTGATTGGCGAGACAATTCTTGACGACGAGGCCTTCCGGCGGCTCGTCGCGATTTTCACGGTAGTTCGAGCGGTGCACCTTTCCGACCTGCACCAATTTCTGGCGGCGATAACCGAGAAGCATGTAGAGGAAATAAACCAAGGCTACGTGGGCGATTGCGGGCCAGAACATTTCGTAGCCGGTCATGCTGTCTCTTCCTTGCGGCTTTCCGTTTGATTTCCGTGCTGTAGAGGAAAAACAGCAAGGCCGCAAATGCCCGCCACAGTTCTGCGGCGGGCGCGGCGATGTCAGACTTGAGCAATGCCGCCGTCGGCCGCGGTGAGACTATCACTCGCTCTCTTCGCTATGCATCGCGCGCACGAGGGCGAAACGGGCAATGACGATCACACAGATGGCTAGACTCGCAAACTTCAGTCGCGTCATCCACGGCAATAGGTCAGCGGCCTGATCCGTCCAGGCGCTGTCTCCGAAAGCAACCAGGCTGGAGATGTTCTCGCCGTAGTCGGAAAGGCCATAGATGAAGGGAAGCGCATAGACGAGCTTGGTCAGGGAAGGACGGATCGGGCGATTGAAGTATGAGCCGCTGGGCCTCAACCTCATCAACACCAGCAGCAGAAGTGCAGTCAAAAGCGCCGGGAAGATCAGCTCGGGACCGGCATACATCGCCCGCAGCAAATTGTTGGCGATCTCGTTCTCGCCGAGGAGTCGCTGCATCCGGCCGATGGTCAATTCGTCGTAACCGGCGAAATAGATATCGAGAACCGCCTGCCCGGTCTCATGTTTGAAGGGGACGACAAAGCCGAATGTCGTCCACGCAAGCACGCCAAGGCAGATGGCCGCGAGCAGCGCGATAATCCAGAGCGGAATACGGCTGCCCGCGTTCATTGTCAGCCGCCGGCGCTCGGATAGTTGGGGCTTTCGCGGGTGATCGTGACGTCGTGGGGATGGCTTTCGCGAAGGCCAGCGCCAGAGATGCGGACGAAGGTCGCGCGCTCCTGGAACTCCTTGATATCCTTGCCGCCGACATAACCCATGGCCGCCTTGAGGCCGCCTGCAAGCTGGTGGAGGACGCCGGAGACCGGACCCTTGTAGGGAACCTGGCCTTCGATGCCCTCAGGCACGAGCTTCAGCGTGTCACGCACTTCGGCCTGGAAGTAGCGGTCTGCCGAGCCGCGCGCCATGGCGCCGACGGAGCCCATGCCACGGTAGGCTTTGAAGGAACGGCCCTGGTAGAGATAGACTTCGCCCGGGCTTTCATCGGTACCGGCAAGCAGCGAGCCGATCATGACGGCGGAAGCGCCGGATGCGATCGCCTTGGCGACGTCGCCCGAGAACTTGATGCCACCGTCCGCGATGACGGGAATGTCCTGGGCCTGGGCTGCCTCGACGGCCGACATGATGGCGGCGAGTTGGGGAACGCCGACACCGGCGACGATGCGTGTCGTGCAGATCGAGCCCGGGCCGATACCGACCTTGACGGCATCCGCACCGGCATCGATCAATGCCCTGGTGCCTTCCGATGTCGCCACGTTGCCAGCCATGACGCGCACGGAGTTGGAAAGCTTCTTTACGCGTGCCACGGCATTGAGAACGCCTTGCGAATGGCCATGGGCGGTATCGACGACCAGAAGATCGACGCCTGCCTCGATCAAGCGTTCGGCACGTTCGAAACCATCGTCACCGACGCCAACGGCAGCAGCGGCGCGCAGGCGGCCCTGCGCATCCTTGGATGCGTTCGGGTTCAGCTGCGACTTTTCAATATCCTTGACGGTGATAAGACCGACGCAGCGACCTTCGCCGTCGACCACCAGCAGCTTCTCTATGCGATGCGCATGAAGCAGACGCTTGGCTTCCTGCTGGTCGACGCTTTCCTTGACGGTGACGAGGTTCTCGCGCGTCATCAACTCGTAGATCTTCTGCTTCGGATCCGACGCGAAGCGGACGTCGCGGTTGGTCAGAATGCCGACGAGACGGCCGGACTTTTCTACGACCGGAATGCCCGAGATGCTGTAGGTCTTCATCAGGCCCAGCGCATCGGCGAGCGTCGCATCAGGGCCGATCGTCACCGGGTTGACGACCATGCCGCTTTCGAACTTCTTGACCTGGCGGACCTGCTCGGCCTGCTCGGACGGCGTCAGGTTCTTGTGGATGACGCCAAGACCGCCGGCCTGCGCCATGGCGATGGCAAGGCGGCTTTCCGTGACGGTATCCATGGCCGAAGAGATGATCGGGATGTTCAGCTCGAAATCAGTGGCGATGCGTGTTGCAACGCTCGTCTGACCGGGCAAAACCTCGGAATGACCGGGCTGCAGGAGCACGTCATCGAAGGTGAGTGCGTCCAAACCGGTGGGCGTTTCTATGATGCGAGCCATGGCCAATTTCCTTCAATTAAGAAAATGCAACGCCTCCCGGAACGAATCGTCCGCACCGGCGGTGTGCAAGGGTTGCGTTGGAAGTTGGCGAGGGCTGGTAACACGTCTATGACAGGAAGGGAATAGCAAAAAGCCCGACGTGTCCGCCGGGCTTGGTATGGCTGCCATGCAGCGACCTCACAGGTCGAACTGATAGGTCTTCGGAACGAAGCGATAGCCGTCCTCGTATGTCTCGACAAAGCCGACGGCCGGGAACGGAATGTGGTAGCCGAGGAAGGCAACCTTGTCGGCGGCGATCATGCCGAACACCTTGCGGCGCGTGGCTGCTGCCTGCGCCTTGTCCATATCGAAGCGAACCTCCCAGTCCGGTTTCTGCAGCGACAGAATATAGTGATTGGCAGTGTCACCCGTCGCCAGGAGGCGCTTGCCCTCGGATTCGACATGGGAAAACCATGTGGCCCTGCGTGTGACCCGGCGCCAGCATCGCGGTGATACCGCCTGCGACTTTGCCGCCATCGCCGATGAAGGTCGCTTTCTCTGCAAGGGGCACCACATTGGCGAGAACCGCCTTGTGGCCACCTTCGGCAGGCGTGCCCTCGCGGGCCTTATCGGTCCAGAAATCAAATTCGATCTGGCCGATGACATAACGCGCATTCTTGAAGGCCGGAGCGCCACCTTCCATCAGGCCGCCGATATGATCGCCATGCAAATGGGTCAGTGCGACCAGCGTGATGTCGTCGGGCGTATAGCCGGCAGCCTTGAGCCCCTCGCGAAGCTGGCCGCTGCCGCGGGCGCGGCCGCCTTCGCCAAAGCTGGTGTCGACGAGGATGACATCCGATCCGGTATCGATCAGCGTCGGGGCATAGGTATTAACGAATTTATCGGTCGGCAGGAAATTCTTCGCGAGCAGCTCCTGGACCGTTTCCGGCTTCTGGTTAGTCCCGAAGGTGTCAAAAGGCTTTTCGGCAATCGTGGCCCCGTCCTTGAAGACAGTAAACTTATAAGAGCCGAGCTTGAATTGATTGAACTGGGGCTGCGTCGTCGCATCCATCTTGGTCTTTTCTCCACTTGCGGCCATTGCGGCCGTCTCTCTCAAAATCATCGGCGCCGCCAGCAGGCCGATGCCCGAAGCAAACAAAGTGCGCCGTTCCCCGACGGTACTGCCATATCCAATCCTTCCAATAACGTGCGACCTCTTTACCGACACCCCCAATGACGAACCGACCGCCGCGTTTCTTGCAGCTGGTCCAAACAAACTTATGTCAATCTTGACCGTTGAAATTGCTGAGCAAGCCGTCTCACGCAGACGTGATGCAAACGTGCTTCAGAAGCGGAAAGAGAGGTTGGCAGAGCCTTTCCCGAGGACTACAGAGCACTGGCTTCCCGAGCCGCCTTCGCAAGACCTTCAAGGCATTCGCGTATGAACCGCATCGTCCCGCTGATCCTCGCCGTCGCTCTCTTCATGGAGCAGATGGACTCCACCGTCATATCGACCGCCCTGCCAGCAATCGCCAACGATCTTCACGTCGGGCCGATCACTTTGAAGCTGGCGCTGACCTCCTACATGGTGTCGCTCGCGGTCTTCATTCCGATCAGCGGCTGGATGGCGGACCGGTTCGGCGCCAAGCGCATCTTCCGCCTCGCCATCTGCGTCTTCGTCGTCGGCTCAATCTTCTGCGCAATCTCGTCTGGCCTGATCGAGTTCGTCTTCGCCCGCTTCCTGCAGGGCATGGGCGGTGCGATGATGACGCCGGTCGGTCGCCTCGTGCTTCTGAGAACGACGAAACGAAGCGAGCTTGTCTCGGCAATGGCGCTGCTGACCATTCCGGCGCTCGTCGGACCGTTGGCCGGCCCGCCGCTCGGCGGCTTCATCACCACCTATTTCACCTGGCACTGGATCTTCCTGATCAACGTGCCGGTTGGCATCATCGGCGTCTGGCTCGCAACGATCTTCCTGCCCGAGGTGGAGGCGACGGCGCCGCCGAAGCTGGATCTTATCGGCTTCCTGCTGACGTCGTTTTCGGCCGCCGGCGTCGTCTTCGGCCTTTCCGTCGTCAGCCTGCCGGCGTTGCCTCCTATTATCGGCATCACGGCGACGGCAATCGGTCTCGTCTGCGGTTTTCTCTACGTGCGCCATGCCAAACGACATCCGGCGCCGATCCTCAACCTGAACCTCTTCCGAAACCCGACCTTCCGCGCATCGACAACCGGCGGCACGCTGTTTCGCATCTGTATCGGCGCCATGCCCTTCCTGACGCCTTTGATGCTGCAGCTCGGCTTCGGCCTGACGCCCTTCCGGTCGGGTCTCATCACCTTTGCCGGCGCGATCGGCGCCATCACCACCAAGTTCATGGCTCGCCGCGTCTTCGCGGCGGCCGGCTTCCGCACCACACTGCTTTCGGCGGCAGGCGTGACGACGATCGTGACGGTCACGACCGGCTTCTTCACGCCGCAGACGCCGCACCTCGTCATCATCGCCATTCTTCTGATCGGCGGCCTTTCGCGGTCGTTCTTCTTTACCGGCGTCAACGCCCTGGCATACGCCGACATCGACGACGCGCAGGCGAGCCAGGCAACGTCGATGAGTTCGGTGATGCAGCAGATCAGCTTGGCACTGGGAGTTGCTGTTGCCGCCGCGATCCTGGAGACGTCGATCTATTTCCGCGGCGAGACGCTGCAGGTGGCCGACTTCCACATTGCCTTCTATGTCATCGCGATCCTGACCGTCGTGGCAACCATCCCCTTCATCCGGATGGACAAGAGCGCCGGCGCTCTCGTTTCCGGCCACCGGGCAAAGCGTCTCGCCCCAGCGACGATCGAGGCGGAACAACAGGCCGTGAAGTAAGGGCTATTCCGCGTTCTCACAGACGGCGCTCAACTTGTTGCCATCCGGATCGCGGACATAAGCAGCATAGAAATTGGCATGGAACGGTCGCAATCCCGGCGCGCCTTCATCGATACCGCCAGCGGCAAGCGCTGCGGCGTGGAATGCGTCCACGTCAGCACGGCGCTCGGCATGAAGCGCGACCATCGAACCATTTCCGCTCGACGCCCGCCTGCGGTTGAATGGGGTTACGATCCAGAGCCGGCAGCGGGTATCCCCATCTGCGGCATAGCCAATTTCTTCTTCGGAGTAGCGCTGACGGCGGTAACCGAGCAGCGGCAGGACGATGTCGTAGAACCGCCTCGCCTGATCGATGTCGTTGGTTCCGAGGGTGACGTAGAGGAGCATGGTAGCCGGGCATTCCAAGTCTTGGGAGGCCGATCATCACTCAAGACCGACCCAAAGATCAAGCTTCGGGAATGTCGGCCTCCGCTTGGCGACCCTTGAAGCCTTTCGCCAGCAGGAACATTTCGACCGACTCCGCCCGCGAGGACGCCGGCTTGACGTGAACGACCTGCTTGAAATGCCGCTTCAGCATGTTGAGAAGCTCGCGTTCCGTGCCGCCCTGGAACGTCTTTGCCAGGAAGTGACCGCCCTCACCTAACACTTCGACAGCAAAGTGGGCCGCTACTTCGCAGAGGTGCATGGTGCGCAGATGGTCGGTCCGATGATGGCCGGTGGTGGGCGCCGCCATATCCGAGATTACCAAATCCGGCGTGCCGCCGACGGCCTCGATCAACTGAGCCGGTGCTGACGGATCGAGGAAGTCCAGCTGCAGGATCTTCACGCCCGGCAGTTGAGTCATCTCCAAAAAGTCGATCGCCGCGACACGGATATCCTCATCGGTCGAGCCGGTGACCTTGGCAGCGATCTGCGACCAGCTTCCGGGTGCAGCGCCAAGATCGATGATGCGACGAGCACCCTTCAAGATGTTGTGCTTCTCATCGATCTCGAGCAGCTTGAAGGCTGCGCGCGCGCGATAACCCTCGAGCTGGGCGCGCTGCACGTAGGGATCGTTGATGTGACGCTGCAGCCATTGCCGCGACGACGCCTTCATCTTCTTGTTCTTGACGCGCTGGCCGAGTTTGCGGCCGGTGCGGTTACCCGCAATGGTTGGCTTCGCCATGCTTGTCCCCTATTTGCCGCGCTGGCCGCGGCGGTTGCGGTGGCGCCGCCACACGCCGTCGTCCGCCATCATGTCCGTGAGCAGGCCTTCCCTCAAGCCGCGATCGGCAACGCGCATGCGCGGGCTCGGCCAGCGACGGCGGATCGCCTCGAGAATGGCGCAGCCTGCAAGCACCAGATCGGCGCGATCCGGCCCAATGCAGGGATTGGCAGCGCGGCTTGCGAAATCCCACGACAGCAGCTTTGCCTGCATCGCCGAAACCTCGTCATCCGAAAGCCAGATGCCATCGACCTTGCGTCTGTCATATCGCGGCAGGTCGAGATGAACGCCGGCGAGCGTCGTCACTGTTCCCGAGGTGCCGATGAGGTGGAAATCATCCGCATGACCGATGTCGATCACAGGGCAATCGAAGCGGTCAAGCATGCCTTCCACCTCCCCCACCATGCCCTCGAAGACATCCGGCGTGACATCACGTCCGCCATGGCGCTCCGAAAGCGTGACGACGCCGACGGGAAGCGAGGTCCAGTGAGTGATGTGGTTGGCGAGGCGATTGAAGCGGTTATCACCGATGCGGATGACCGCGATTTCGGAGGAGCCGCCGCCGATATCGAAGAGAACGACCGAGCGTGTCTCGCGCCCGACAAGCGACGAGCAGCCGGAGACGGCCAGCCGCGCTTCCGTCTCCCGATCGATAATCTCAAGTTCGAGCCCAGTTTCGGCAACGACACGGTCAAGGAACTGGGCGCCGTTGCTCGCCTGCCGGCAGGCCTCGGTCGCAATCAGCCGCATACGGCGGATTTCGCGGTTCTTCAGCTTTGAAGCGCAGACGCGCAGCGCATCGACGGCGCGATCCATCGCATCGTCGGAGAGGCGACCGCTTGCCGCCAGCCCCTCGCCAAGACGCACGATCCGGGAGAAGGCGTCAACGACGCGAAACTGGCCCGGTCGCGTCGGCTGGGCGATCAGCAGACGGCAATTGTTGGTGCCGAGATC
The DNA here is from genome assembly GCF_014193145.1 of Rhizobium sp. BK060. Classification (NCBI taxonomy): domain Bacteria; kingdom Pseudomonadati; phylum Pseudomonadota; class Alphaproteobacteria; order Hyphomicrobiales; family Rhizobiaceae; genus Rhizobium; species Rhizobium sp. BK060. The sequence goes on along the minus strand of NZ_JACHYW010000002.1, from coordinate 226,496 downwards.
GAGAGCGGCATAGAGCTCGTCCGGCCACGGATGTTCGCCCGGGCTGCGCTGCCCGCCGTCGGATTGGCGTGCCGTACGATTGTCGTTCTGGCCGGTTCGCGATTCCGCAGGTCCGTTCCGTCCGGCCGGCACTGGCTGCTGCGGCTGGACCGCGTGTCCGACCGGCGGCTTTTCGTGCGCCAGCGGACGCCCCTGGAGGCCGCGCTTGCCGCGATGCTTGCGGCGATTGCGTCGGCTCGGCGCCGATTCGCTGTCGCCGGGAACGGTGCGTCCTGCGGTTGCGGAGATTTCGTTGTTTGCCCGTTGCGGCTGCTGCACGGCTTCGCCTGAAGCGCCCGCGCCACGGCGGCGACGCTTTCGCTTGCGCGCCGCGTTGCCGGCTTCAATTGGGCGCGCCGCCTCTCCGGTATCGCCGGAGAGGACATGCTGAGCGGACTGGTTCGCATTGCGGGATTGCCCGCCACGCTTGCCCTTGCGGCGCCTGGATTTCTTGCCATCCCTGCGCCCTACCGCCGACGCCCCGTTACCTTGCGGCGTTGAGCCGCCTTCGGGGTCTTCCACGTTCTTTTTCCACCGCGCCGCGCAAGTCCAAAGGTATGCAGCAGGCGCTCGTTCGATTTTGCGTTGGCGCGAAGATACCAGCGCACGGCGAAATCGCCAAATTCTTTTTGGCAGGCGGGATATTAGACCTCCCAGATGACACCAAAAACCATCCGAACGTCACGTGGATTTTTTTCGAAACAGGTATTTGCAATCCTCGATCTTTTGTTTATAAGCGCCGCACACCAGCGGAGCCGCTTCGAGCGCCGCACCTGCTGGGGAATAGTTCAATGGTAGAACAGCGGACTCTGACTCCGTCGATCTTGGTTCGAATCCAGGTTCCCCAGCCAATCAATTTCATCAATGATTTCCGGTAGATACTAATTGCGTTCAGGCAGATTTGTCTCATTGTCATGTCGCATCATGTTGCAACCTATTGCGCTTGGTTTTCAGGCATTTCAAAGAGGTAGCGGCTACTCCATGCAACATGGAATGCAACATGCGACATGACTGGCAGATTGCCTTGCGAAGCGCGGCGATCGAATATCTCGATGGGATTCGGCCGACAGCACCTGCCGGACAAATGACGAGGAGGTAAAATGCGACAACGTGATGAACCCCTCACTTCGGAGGATTTGACCGTCTGCGATGAGGTGTTGCAGCGCATCACGGAAAAGCACGTGGCGACGTCAAGGAAACGTTTGGCATCGCCCACTGACAGCAAGCTCGGTTCGCCAAGGAACGACACGCCGGACATCATCGTGGAGATCGATCCTGACCCCGAACCGCCGATGATCTGATCGGAGGCAGGCCAGTGCGCTCTAGTCGCAAACGTTCCTGTATCGCACCACCCGATGGCCATAGCGGTATCTGTAGTATTTCTGTGTCCAGCACCGTTGGCCATAGCGATAGTCGTCATCGTCGTCATCGTATGCATAGCGTGGCGAGTAGCGATAGTACCGTGGCGCTGGTGGATCATCGTAGTAGCGAGGTCCTGCGCCATACTCAAAGTAGATCTGAGAGAATGCCGGCGACGCTGACAACGCAGTCGCGAACGCTAGCGCTGCGATAGCGAGCTTTTTCATTTTTCATTCCCATTCCGGTTTACGCATAGTCATTGGCAAGGCTGTGTCTCAAGCCTAGGATCCTTAATACGTCATTAGCGTTGTTCCTGAACATCGGACCTAAGTCCGAGATTGATCGGACTTCGGCTCGGGCGCCTTCAGGACCTTTGTCCGACTGTTCAAGCCGCCCCTGTCCTGCATAATTTGTGCTGTCCCAAAACCCATCGGACACCGGAATGCTCCGGGCGCGCGCCTCGCGTGCCACACCCGGAGCCTTCCGGATCTGATAATGGTCACCGTTCCCAATTGACAGAATCGGGAATATTCTGACTATCTCCCTCTAAAGTTGCGGGAATCATAAAATTTCAACCGTTTTGCAGTTTTGCGGCAGTCCTTGTCGGACTTCTCGTCGCGCAGTCGGTGTTGGCTGAAGAGTGGATGTTACCTGAGCCAACCTGCGTCGATGTAATTGAAGCATACGTCAATACCCGCAAAGGCAGCGAATACCGCGAGTTGATTTACCAACCCATGAAGAGCGGGAAATTAAGAGAATACGATCCGGCGAGCTCGGTCGTGTCTCCGTATCTGAATGGAGATTAAATGCGTGACCAACGTTGAAAAGCTGAAAGCGCGCCGCCTCGAGCTTCAATTCGAGATCGACCGCGCGGAGAGGCATCGATCCGGGGAGCGAATGAGTACCAGGTTGCGAAGAGATTTTAGCAGGACATTCCGGATGTCCGCCTATCTTCGGCGAAGTCGCACGCCTTGACTATAACGGCGACAGCCACAAGCTTTGATTGGCGAGGAGGCTAGTCATGTGCGGGCGCATCTAAATCAAAGCAACGCTCGAGGAGATGCTGCAGAACTTTGCCTTCGCAGGTCGCGGCGACGTGCGAACATCGTTATCATCATCGATGGGTACAACTTCGACGGTTTTGCCGTATCGGGAGGAGAAGAATTAGCGCTCCCGCTCACCACGCCTAATTCCTTGCGAGAAGAACAACGTTCTCGTTCGACAAGGTGACAGCCACAGGAACGCCATTGATCCGAATGGTAACCTCTCCCTTTTCATCATCCACGGCAGTAATCTCGCCAAATAGACTGACGCGGTCTTTTATACTGAAATTCCTGCCTGCTGTGTCGGAACGCCACATCGAGTCGTCCCAATATAGGTCGAGTTCCGATATGCCGACGCTCGTGAGAAAGCTAGCCTTCAGGTTTTGCTCCAACCACTCTGTCGAACAGCCAAGGGCGGTCGCGGCCGCTTCAACGTCAGAATAGTCGTTCTCACCGCCCTCGCCCCAGGTAACCTTGACGGACTCGCCCCTGTCTGGATTTCGATAGATCCGAACGTTCTTCTGTCTCATGCTTCGATCTCCTATTGGCTCTGGGTGACCGTTGTCGTGCGCGCCTTCTTTCGTACTGATTGCTTGTTAATCCACCGGGCAAAGATTGCGGATAAGCGATCTATTGTAAAGGCACTAATCTTCTTGTGCAGGTTGTCGGAGCCATAGTTCGTGACGCTTAGGGAGAAGATCAGTTGCGGGATTTTGATTTCGGGCATGGCGCCGACGATGCCCCTAGGCTTCATCCGGCGTCGCGACGACGGTTGCGGCCATCGGTTCAGGCTCCGCTTCAGTGTCAGCGGTCCCGTTTTGCTCTTCTATCCCGAGCTGCGCTGCCAGAAGGACTGAAACGATTCCATGGAGCGGTTGGAGATGCCGAATGTCGCATATCTAACTGGCCGAAGCAGCCGGACGTGACATTTTAGCTTTGCACAAGAGCGGACATTCCAACTCCTCCGCCACACCGCCTTAAGCGCTCAACGATATCGCGCGACAGTCAAGCCATCTTTTTCCAGCCGGCCCAAGCTGGGTTCACAGCACAGGGACTTCGAGGCCAGCCTTGATACGGTCCATCGCTACAAATGTGCGGAACCGTTTGACGTTGTTGTTTCCAAAGAAGAGCTGCTTGGTCAGGGCCTCGTACGCAGTCATTGAAGGTACGACAATGACCAGGACGAAATCCGCCTCGCCCGTCACGTAGTAGCATTGCTGGATCTCGGGAGTGGTGGCGAACTCGCGCTTCGCATTTTCGATCTGCTCCGCCGTTTCACTGATGACTTCGACCTCGACGAAGATGGTGATCGGATGGCCGAGCGCAGCGGGATCAACGATCGCGACGTTCGCTTGGATCACGCCAGCCTCCGTCATCCTCTTCATCCGGCGCTGGACCGCGGGAGCGGACAGGTTCACCGCCTCCCCGATCGTCCGTTGCGGCGTCATGTTGTCCTTTTGCAGGATGGCGAGGATCTGCCGGTCGAAATCATCCAATGCCACCCGGCGTGCAGTCGCACCCATTTGGACCTCCAAGCGAAACAAACTTGCAAAATTTGCCCCGAGATACAGCGCACTCTGCGTGTGAGATGCAATATATTTCCCCTCGAACTTAGCGAGGTCCATCATGTTTCTCAAAAATTTGAATGTTGCATACAAGACTCCGCTCGATCCGCGTGACTCGGAAACGCTTGGCGTAGAAGCCGTGACAGAGGTTCAGCGGTTCCTATCCTACCGGGAAAACAACGCGGAGACGCCTCTCGTATCCCTGTCCGCGCTCGCTCACGAGCTCGGCGTGTCCAGCATCCACCTGAAGGACGAAGGATTCCGGCTCGGTCTCGGCAGCTTCAAGGCGCTCGGTGGATCGTACGCCGTGATCCGGCTCGTCCTCGAAGAGGCCAGCAGGCGATTGTCCCGGCAGCTCGACGTGTCGGAACTTCACACGCCTGACGTCGCCGCAATCACGCAAACCATGACGGTCGCCTGCGCCACAGACGGCAACCATGGACGGTCCGTCGCGCAGGGCGCTCAGCTTGTCGGCGCGAAGGCAGCCATCTTTGTGCATTCCGGTGTCAGCGACGAACGGGTCGCGGCGATAGCCCGGTTCAGCGCGGACATGATCCGGGTGGAGGGCACTTACGACGACTCCGTGAGAGAAGCATCCAAAGTCGCTGCCGAACGCGGATGGACGATCGTGTCAGACACGTCATGGCCCGGCTATGAGCGTATTCCCGGCCTTGTGATGCAGGGCTACACCGCGATCATCCAGGAGGCGCTCAGGAAGATGCCGGAGCCTCCGACACATGTGTTCGTTCAGTCTGGCGTCGGCGGCATCGCCGCGGCCGCCGCCGGCCATCTCGCTATCGTCCTGGGTGACGAACGACCGGTGTTCACCGTCGTTGATCCGAGCCGAGCCGCTTGCATCGTCGAAACCGCCAAGGCGGGACATCCTGTGATCATCCCCCATGGCGAACCGACGGTCATGGCGATGCTGGAGTGCTACGAACCCTCATTGGTGGCCTGGCGTATCCTCTCGCGCGTGGCCGACGCCTTCATGACTGTGGACGAGGATGACGCCATCACCGTGATGAGGAAACTGGCGTATCCAACCGCGGGCGATCCGGCGGTGGTGGCAGGTGAAAGCGGAGGCGTAGGCCTGGCAGGGTTGATCAAGGCAATCGGCGATCCGGCGAGCAAGGCCGCCTTGCAGCTTGGCCCGTATTCGCGGGTTCTCGTGATCAACACTGAGGGCGCGACCGACCCTGTCAAATACGAGGAAATTGTCGGGGAAGCTCCCGGCGCCGTTTTGTCGAGGAATGCGGAGGCAGTGGCATGACTGGATCATCGGTGAATGCAAAGCGTCTGCTCGGACGTCTCCTCGAACTGGGGTCAATCGGCAGAGACGATAATGGACGTCTGATCAGGCTTGCCGCATCCGACACCGACAAGCTCGGTCGGGATTGCTTAACCTCTTGGATGCGGGAGGCGGGACTTGAGGTCGCAGTGGACCGCATCGGCAACGTCTTCGGCATCTGGACGCCGTCGGGAGCGGCCGGCTCTACGAAGCCCTTGATGCTGGGGTCGCATATCGACACGGTCATCAATGCCGGCATTTTCGACGGATGCTATGGCGTCCTTTCCGGACTTGAAGTGATCGAGACCTTAAAGACAGACGGGTTCGATCCCGTCCGCCCGATCGTGGTCGGCGCATTCACCAATGAGGAAGGCGTTCGCTACGCACCCGACATGATGGGCTCTCTCGTCTATTCGGGGGGACTTGATGTCGATGAAGCACTTGCCACTGTTGGCACAGACGGTTCAGTCCTTGGGGACGAGCTTGCCAGGATCGGTTATGCGGGAACGCATGAGCCGGGCTTCATGCAGCCTCACGCCTATGTAGAACTGCACATCGAACAAGGCCCGCTGCTCGAGCGTGAAGGGGTTCCGGTTGGAGCCGTCGAGAACCTCCAAGGTATTTCCTGGCAGAAGGTGACGATCGAAGGTGACGCCAACCACGCGGGCACTACTCCGATCTCGATGCGCCGGGATGCAGGCCTGGCTGCGGCGCGTGTCATTACCTTCCTGCGCGAACGGGCGAAGGCGTCGAACACGCCGACGGTGGCGACGGTCGGCCGCATGGAGCTCGAACCAAACGCGATCAACGTGATTCCATCGAAGGCGACGTTCACCGTCGACCTCCGCGATCCGGACGAGGATCGTCTTTTGGCCGAGGAATCCGCCCTTGCCGAGTATCTCTACAAGTTGGCCGCCGAAGAGCAGGTCACGATCTCCACGGAACGTCTGGCGAGGTTCAAACCCGTGGCATTCAACAGCAGCATCGTGGCTGCTGTTGAGGTGGCCGCGGCCGCGCGCGGATTGAAATCCAGGCGGATGACATCCGGAGCAGGACACGACGCCCAGATGATCGCGCGGATCGCGCCGTCGGCGATGATCTTCGTGCCAAGCATCGCAGGCATCAGCCATAATCCGAAAGAACACACGCCCGACGCCGATCTGATTGCGGGTGCCAACATCTTGCTTGACGTGGTCCGCAAGCTCACCGCGTCGGAGGATTAAAGCGATGACCGACATCAAGACACTTCACGCGGAAATGACCCGATGGCGCAGGCACCTGCATGCCAATCCCGAATTCGGCTTCGAGGAGAGGGCGACATCCGCATTCGTCGCCGCCAAACTGAGGGAGTTCGGCCTAAATGACGTCACCGAGGGCGTCGGCGGCACAGGCGTGGTGGGAACTCTCAGGCGCGGTACCGGCAATCGCGCAATCGCCCTGCGCGCCGACATCGACGCACTGCGGATCACCGAAGAGGGCGCGCCGGACTACAAATCCCGGAACGACGGTGTCATGCACGCCTGCGGTCACGACGGTCATGCCGCAATGCTATTGGGCGCCGCGAAGCTGCTCGCCGAGGAAGGTGGTTTCAACGGCATCGTCCGGTTCGTTTTCCAGCCTGCCGAGGAATGGGGCAAAGGCGCGCTGTCGATGATGTCGGACGGCCTGTTCGAAAAGCATCCCTTCGATGAAATTTATGGCATCCACAACATGCCGGGGCTTCCGGTCGGCAACTTTGAGACCAAGGCTGGAGCCTTCATGTCGGCCGAAGACAATTTCGAGATCACTTTGAGGGGCGTGGGTGGCCATGCCGCACGTCCGCATTGGGGCAATGAGGTGCTGGTGGCAGCATGCGCTCTGGTGACGAACCTCCAGACGATCGTCGCAAGGCGCATCGACCCCGCCGACATCGGCGTCGTCTCCGTGACCGAGCTGATCACCGACGGCACCAGAAACGCCCTGCCCGGTACGGCGCAAATTCTGGGCGACTGCCGCAGCTTCAGAAGCGAGGTCAGCGAGCGTATCGAAAAACAAATGCGGGTGATCACGGAAGGGACTGCACTCGCCTTCAATATCGAAGCGGACGTCCACTATACCCGGGAATTCGTTCCCCTGCTGAACGACGCCGCCTTGACCGATGAGGCCATGGCCGTTGCGACAGAGCTTTTCGGGGCATCACAGGTGCGGACCGCCTCGAAGCCCATGACCGCATCGGAAGACTTCGCGCAGTTCCTCAGCCGTGTCCCTGGATGCTTCGTCTTCCTCGGTAATGGGAAGGAGTCGGCTCCACTTCATAACCCGAGCTACGACTTCAACGACGAGGGCCTCGTCCACGGCATGCGCTTCCACGTAGGAATCGTGCGTCGACGACTTCCGGCCAATTGAACTCACACCGCGGGTCCGTCAGGGTGGAGAGTGTTCGCGATATTGCACCGTAGCGGAAATAATTGCCGCTCGTCCCCTGTGTTGACTGAGGCCCAAAGCCGGGGCACAAAGCTGGCATCCACGGTCGCTCGCGGCGGAAAAACAGAGGGAATTTCAAGCTTATTTCGCTAAACCTTTGAAATTGTGTTAGAATCAAGACTCCCCTAGCCAATTCTCTCTAATTTCCCTTGGATGCTTGCTCTCTCCGACGGGACAGATCCCGTTTAGGCGTCGATAGCGGCAAGCAAGGGCAGTGTCCCAGGTGGCATCAAAGGATGCGCGCGATAAAGCGAGCATTATAATGACGTAGGGTGTCACCCTCACCCGACGATCAGCAGCGCGACACCGGTGCCAAGCAGCACCAGCGTCCATACGAGATCCACGTTGATCCAGGCACTGCGCAATATCTCGAGCCCGACCCAGCGATAGACCGCCAGGGCAACGAGACCTGTGACCGCCAACATCGCAAGGGTGTGGACACCGACCGCTGCGATCGTCATCGCCGCGGACCCAACGCCGCCGATTTCGCGCAATGGCGACTCCGTGAGGCAGAGGGGCATCAAGGCCGGCAGAACCATGAGCCCCGCACCATGGGCCGTCGCCATCAGGAACGACCAGAAGGCAAGGCCGGCAAGCCCCGTGCGCAAGCCGATGCGAACGCGGCGGGTGTGGCCGAAGACCTGATGCCAGATAGCCCATACAACAAGGGCCCCACCGGTGGCCGTGCATACAGCATCCTGGTTCACGAGCAGGCCGGCGGCGACAACGGTTCCGGCGACCAATGCGATGGAGACAGCATGCCCGAGGGCGATGGCGGGTACCGCCTGGACCACCGCGGCCGAACTCTGCCGGTGAACGCCAAGTGCGACGGCAAACAGCCATCCCATCGCCGGATTGAGACCATGGAAGGCGCCCAGTCCCGCCAGCAGCATCCAGGGCCAGAGCTCGTTCATGGGCGCCTCATCTGGCTGACGTCATTTTCCCTACGGGTAACAGTAAGAATCTGACGAGCAATCTCCACCCTGCAGACGGACCTGGTGCGGGCGATGTGACTTCGGCCATTCGACGAAGAATTTCTCGTCAAAGGCAATGCCGCCGTCCGGTTCCGCGTCAAGTTTCACCATCCAGCCAGAGACGCCGTCGGGATAGAACTGCTCGTCGATCGCCCCATAGAGTGAGTTCGTGAAATAGACGCGGCGACCGTCTCGGCTGATCTCGACCATTTGCGGGCCACCATTCAGCGCGCCGTTATTCGCCCCTGGATGCGAAGCACGCGAAACGATACCGCCGATCCGGACCTTGCCAGTCAGCTTCGGCTTGAACGGATCGGAGACATCGTACTGACGCAGGTCGCCGGTTCCCCAGCAGGACACGTAGAGAAATCTGTCATCCATCGAAAGATCGATGTCGGTGACGAGCGGCGGCACGGCATTGAAACCCTTCAGCACCGGCGGCAACAGGTCCGGATCGGCGGGCTCGGCCGGAATATCTATCACCTTTGTCACCCCCCACTTCGCGCCGTCGCGGTGCCAGACCCAGATCGAGGAGGAGAGGTCCTCGAGGCTGAGCACGCAGTTGACAAATCCATAGGCCTTGGTCGGGTCGTGCGCGGGCCTGAGTTCGAATACAAGCTGATATTTGTCGCCAAAATCGATGCTCTGCAGGTGCTTGCGCTTGTGCAAATCCCAAAAATGCAGACGGCGGCCGTATTTCGCGCCGAGCAGAATTTCCGGGATCAAGCCGTTTTCGAACGTATCCGGCGTGCCCCACTCGCTGGTGACGAGCGTATCGTGGCCAAGGTGCCACCAGACGTCATAGGAAAGCTGTTGCGGCCCCCGATCCATTTCCCACTGGCCGCGGACCTCGAAGGTCTCGTGATCCATTAGAAAAATGCCGCCTGGGGCCTTGCCTTCGGCATTACCAAGTGCGGCAACATAGATGCCCTCCGGGCCGCAATGAATTGTGTGCGGCCGGGAATAACCAGCCCGTTCGGCCACTTCGCCGGGCTCGATCACCTTGACGATGGACGGGCTCCTGCCATCCGGTTTGGTGTCGATGATATGGATGCGGGAGGATTTTAGTCCCGGCACGACCAGATAGCGGCGCTCCGCATGCGGGTGCGGTGCGTTCGGACATAGACAGGACGAGCAGGCGTTCCAGCCGAAATGATGCAATTCGTCGCCGACATTGGGCATCGCGAGGTTATTTACGATCTGCCCGTAAGAAGCCGATTTCGGATCTACATCGACGACCGCCAGCTCGTCGGGAACCGCTCGCGCCGGATCGAAGGCGACGACGTAGGCAAGCGTCTCCGGCGCGGCTTTCATGGCCATTCGCGGTGACGGATAAAAGCTTGGATCGGGTTTCCACGTTACCATGTGAAGTGCTCCTGGCTCGCGTTTGCTGAACAACAAAAAATGTTCGCTAGATGCTTGCCGACAGCCGACTCACCGCTGCGGACGGGGCAGGATCCAAGGACGTTTCGACGAGATATCGATTCGAAACCGGCTGAGCGAGCCGTAGAGGCAATCCTCCCCACGCAATTGTCTCAAATAATGCCGGGTTTGGGCAGTCCCTTTTTCGCCGCTCTCGCGCGGCTTCCACCTCATCAACGGGACTTTGAGATGTCAGAGCAAAAGAAATCGATAGCAACAGGCATTGGCATAGAGGTGTTGCAGCACGGGCCGCCGCAGACGGCAATGTCTCTTAGCCGTAAAGATAGTTCGGAAGCCACAGTGTCATGCCCGGCCATACATACATGATAATCATGCAGAGGATGACGATCAGCATGTAGGGCATCATGCCGGCGAAGATCTGGTTGAGGGTGACGTGCGGTGGCGAGACGCCCTTGAGATAATAGGCTGACATCGCCACCGGCGGCGACAGGAACGCCGCCTGCAGATTGACGAAGACGAGCACGCCCCAGAGGATCGGATCTATATCGAAGTGCCTCAGCATCGGAAGGAAGATCGGCACGAAAATGATGATGATCTCGGTCCATTCGAGCGGCCAGCCGAGAATGAAGATGATCGCCTGCGACAGAATCATGAACTGCACGGGCGTGAGATCGAGCGCCAGCACCCACTCTTCAACCAGTGCCTGGCCGCCGAGGATAGCGAAGACAGCGGAAAAGAGCGCCGAACCGACGAAGAGCCAGCAAACCATGGCCGTGGTCTTCGCTGTCAGGAAGACCGCCTCCTTCGTGCGTTTCCAGTTGAGCGTCCGGGCCTGGAACGCCAGCAGAAAGGCGCCGGCGGCCCCAACCGCGGCGGACTCGGTCGCCGTCGTGATGCCGAACAGAATGACGGCGAGCACGACAACGGTCAGGATCCCGAGCGGCATGACCGACGAAACCAGCAGTTTCACAACCTGCAGCCGCTCCGCACTCATATTCCTGTAGTAGCGCAGGAGTACCGCCGCTGCGATTGCGGCGATGATCCCGAAGGCCACGTAGAAAGTGGTTGCTGGCCCATTCACCGCCACCGGCTCGGCGTCAGATGCGGGTGCGCCGAGTTGTTCCAACCCTTCCGGTGCTTCCGCCACTGCCGATGCCTGAGGATAGATGACGACATACCACCACACGAGCGCCAGAGTGAATGCCGTCAGCGAGAAGGGCACGAGCGCAGCGCAAGCATTCTTGACCAGCTTCCAGTAGCTGAGCCGCCCCTCGCCCGTCTCGAGCGCCATCGCCTTTGATGGCGAGACCAATGCGCGGAGAAGCCCGACGAGCATGTTGTGGGAATAGAGCGCCTGAAAACGCTCCATCCAGCTGGGCACGGGGACTCTCGTCTGTTGCTCGGGCAGGGCGGGCGCGATCTTCGGACTGATGGTCGCCCAGCCGAGGATGTAGGCGAGATAGAGAAGCGCGAGAAAGAAGCCGGGAAACATCGCGGCGGCATAGAGTTTGACGACAGATTGTCCCGCAACCGCAGCATAGACAATGATCATCACGGATGGCGGAATCAGAATGCCCAGCGTGCCGCCGGCGGTGATCACTCCCGAGGCCAGCCTGACGTCATAGCCGGCGCGCAGCATCGGGTTCATTGCAATGACGCCCATCAGCACCACCACCGCTCCGACAAGGCCGCTGGCAATGCCCCAGAAGGTGCAGACGATGAGGGTCGCAACGGCAAGCGAGGCGGGAATCCGCCGGAAGGAAAGCTGGATGCTGTAGAACATCTTGTCCACCAGCGCACCACGCTCCATCACGTAGCCCATCAGCACGAAGAGCGGGATGGAGATCAGGACATCGTTGGTCATCGCCCCATAGGTGCGCTGAACCATCAGGTCGAAGACGCGGTTGTCGATCCAGTGCTCGGCCGGATTGTAGAATGCGTAGAAGCCGAAAATCATGCCGAGCCCCATCAGCGTGAAGGCTGTCGGGAACCCCATGACGATGACGACCACGATGAGAATTAGCATCGTCAGTCCGAGGAACGGATCAGTCACGTCTCGATGTCTCCTCCCCGGCCCCGTTGCCGCGCCGCCCTGTCGATATCCTGGGCGTGCTGGATCGCCGCCTCGCGCGTTTGCGCGTCTATGTGCTCGCTATGCGCAAGCTGTTCGGCGACAACGTCGATGTCCTCCACATCCTTGAGCCGGCGCGGCCATTCTCCGGTCCTCAGGCAGAGGATGCAGCGCGCGATCTCGGCGAGCCCCTGAATGAGGACAAGTACGCCCGCTACCGGAATGACGGTCTTGAAGTAGTAGATCGGCGGGCCTTCCGCCGTGACGGTCGAATGCTCGCCGATCCGCCAGGATAGCCCCGCATAGTGGTAACCGGCATAGATGAGCGCGGCGACGCCCGGCAGGAAGAATAGGATATAAAGAAGGAGATCGAGCGTCGCCTGTATGCGAGGCCTGAGCGAGCTGTAGAGAAAGTCGCCGCGTACATGGGCATTCTGCGCCAGCGCATAGGCTCCGGCGAGCATGAACAGGGTGCCGTAGAACATATTGCTAACATCGAAAATCCACGCTGTCGGCATGTTCATGATGTAGCGCTTGAAGACTTCGATGCAGACGAGCGTCATCAGGCCGATGATCAGCCACGCCGCAGCCTTGCCGACCCACACGCTGATCGCATCGATCCTGATGAGAAACTGCTGAACGTCCACGGGTGCCCCCCGAGATAGCTTATACCTTCGTTAGAAGCACCGTTGTCCGGTGATAACGTTATAGTTCCTTCGCAACTCCGTTCGGGCCGAAGTAGTGATCGAAGGCTAGCCGGCGGTTGACGACGGTATCCTGTTCCCACCGCGTTGCCCGCGCCGCAAAAGCTATTTGCGACTGGATAACCTCCTTGAACAGCGGGTTTTCCGCTGCCTTCTTCTTCACGACCTCGTCGTAGACGTCCAGTTGCCGTTTGAGGATCGCTTCCGGCGTCTTGTAGAACTTGACCTTGTCGGTTGTTTGCATCTCCGCGTAGTCGGTCGAATAGCGGTCGATCGCCTTCCAGTGCATGTCCTGAGAGGCGGCCTCCGCGGCATTGGAGATGATCGCCTTCATCTGGTCAGGCAATGAATCGTATTTCGCTTTGTTGAACAGCACCTCGAACTGCTCGGCATTCTGGTGATAGCTTTGCAGCATGCAAATCTTAGAGACGTCAGGGAAACCCAAAGCCCGGTCGGACGACGCGTTGTTGAACTCGGCCGCGTCGAGCAGGCCGCGGTCCAATGCCGCCACGATCTCGCCGCCAGGCAGCGCATTGACCGCGGCACCAAGGCCGGTGAACACATCAATGGAAATGCCGACGGTGCGGAATTTCAGTCCCTGAAAATCCTCCACCTTGGCGACCGGCTTCTTGAACCAGCCGAGCGGCTGTGTCGGCATCGGCCCGTAGAGGAACGAAACCACATTGGCCCCGATCGATTCATAGAGCTTTACGAGGAGGTCCCTGCCGCCGCCGTATTTGTGCCAGGCGAGCAACATGTTGGCATCCATGGCAAATCCCGGCCCCGAGCCCCACAGAGCCAGCGCCGCCTGTTTGCCGTAGTGATACGCAACCACGCCGTGCCCTCCGTCGAGCGTCCCCTGGGAGACCGCGTCGAGCAAGCCGAAGGCAGGCACCACCGCACCTGCCGGCAGCACTTCAATTTTGAGATCGCCGCCGGTCATGTCAGTGACCTTTTTTGCGAAATCAAGCGCGAATTCGTGAAAGATGTCCTTGGATGGCCAGGTGCTCTGCCAACGCATGTTGACCGGCCCCTGCGCCTTGACGACGCTTGGTGCTGCGATCATCGCCGCACCGGCCATGGCTGCCCCGCTTAGAAATTTACGGCGCGACGGTCTCCCCCTGATCTGCATGTGTTTCATCTTTTCCTCCCGAAGTACGGGCTTCCTCGTCCTTATGGGCCAACTGCGGAAAAGGGTTCTGCAGTTTTCCGCTCGTTCCCGCTCATAATTTCTATTTTAGATTTAGATAATACTCCTCAATGAGCTCCAACTACAACACCTGTGCGTCCGCACCTTTCCCTGACTACCAGCTCCCGAAGCGCCATCTGGCTGGCCCGTTAGAACTGCCCGGCGTCGACCCCGACAGCGGCGGTTAGGGCGTGCATGCACTAACGATGTAGGCGATTGTTGGAGGCGTCGACTGGCGATAGTTGATAAGCATCCCCGGCTGATTTAAGCCACGCTGCTTCCGCTTTGCGCCAGAGGCGATCATCGCTCACGATCGGAAAAACATAGGGAATTCAGAGGAAATATTGTTAGTCTTTGAAATGCGGAAACCCGGAGTCATCAGCCAAATTCCCTCCTGAGCATCACGCTAAGGTCTTTTTCCTCACATCCTCCGCCAGTTCCTGCATGCGGTCGATCGGAATGCGGCCGATCAGCATGAAGGCATGCGTTGGATTTGACCAGTAGACAACGTTCAAGCCGTGTCGGCCTTCGACGTCAGGCTCCTTCGTACCGACAGCCGAGCGGACAATGCACAGCGCCAGCGGCCCCGTCTCGGGGTCTAGATAGGCAATCTGCGCCAGCGGCTTGTCGTCATACTGCAACAGCTGAGCACGCTTGAACTCGATACCCGGCAGCGACACCGTCTGAGGTGAAAGGGAAAGGCCAAGCTTGTCGTCGAGGAGAGCCAGTTGCGCGGCCTGCGCGTCATCGGACGGCGACGGGCCGGCCAGAGTATCCGCGGTATAGAGGGTAATGTATTCGGCAACCACAGTGCGCCATTCGCTGTTTTCATCAGGCGCATGCAAGCGATTGCGAATGCCGATGAAGGCCCGGTCGGCGACAACACCCGCGACGAGGCAGACGGCAATCGCGCTAAGGAAGCCTCGGCGACTGGGGCGCGAAGGAGCCGGCTTTGCATCGCCCGGCACAATGCCGAGCATAGCATCGAGTTCGGTCTTCGGCGCCGCGGTAAGCAGCGGCTCGAAGGCTTGCTTGAACTGGAGGCTGCTACGCGACAGGAACTTCAGCCTTGCGCCCACACGCTCGTTCGAATGGAGAAGCGCCTCGATGCGCGACACTTCCGCATCCGACAGTTCGCCGTCGATATAGGCCGTTAACTCCTCATCGGAAAGGATCGGGTTCTTGTCGTTCATGTCGCCCCCTCTCCCGAGACATTGGCTGCGATCTTGGCGCGCGCCGCGGCAAGGCGGCTCATCACGGTTCCGATCGGGATATCCAATATGCTTGCTACCTCCCTGTAGGAAAGGCCTTCCACATAGGCGAGGAAGACGGCGGCCCGTTGCGCATCCGGCAGCGCATTGACCAATCGTAGAACCTGGTTCGCCATGACATGCGTTTCCGTGTCATGGGCTCCATCGACGACCAAGGCCTCGTTAGCATCGACAAAGCCCTGACCGAGGCGCACCCGCTGCGATCGGATTTCATTCAACCAGATGGAATGCAGAATAGAGAACAACCAGCGGTCCAGCCGCGTTCCGGCCTCGAACTGTTCAAAGCGCTCAAGGGCACGCAGGCAGGTCTGTTGCACGAGATCGTCGGCAATATCGCGGCGATGCGAGAGCACGAGGCCATAGCGCCACAGCCGCACAAGATTATCCGCCAGGCCGCTCCTGATGTCGGCTTCGCTTGCGATGAGAGCCTCCGCCACGGGTTTTCCTTCCAAAGCCGCCGGTTGCACCGACGGCCTCGGTTTTGCGCGACTATAGGCAGGAAATGTGGTGTATGCGACCGGCATTTGGTAGTTCCCGTTCAACCGAAATTGCACATTCCCGCTTTACGTCAGCGTCATAGCTCCTACGGCTTGAGGATCGCTTCGTTGAGATCGCGATACGCCTCGCATTCGGTGCCGCAGATCGTCTTGATCGTTTCGAGCTGCTCCTTGGCGAGATCAAGACGTCCCTTGATGACGTAGGCTTCGCCGAGATATTCGCGAACCTGCGCATAGTTGGGATCAAGCTCGACGGATTTCAGGTAGTAGGAAATTCCCTCGTCCGTGCGGCCAAGCTTGCGGGTGGCGTAGCCGCGATAGTTCAGGGCCTCGGCGGTATTCGGGTTCTTCAACGTATCGAGCATGGCAAGCGCTTCTTCGTAGCGGCCGGCCTTTGCCAGCGAATAGGCATAGTCCGTGCGGTTTTCTTCCGTCACGTTGGCGCTACTCTGCTTGACGCACCGCTTCGTTTTCTTGTCATACAGCTGGCCCTTCTTGCAGGTCGGCATGGTGCCGCTGCTGCCGCCAGAACTACCGGCGCCACTGGAGCCACTTCCGCTGCCGCTGCCACCGCCGCCTATCGCGAAGGCAGGGGCAGAAAGCGCGAAAGCGGCAATGCAGCCGCCGACCAGGATGGAAGCAATACGAACAGTCGCGATCGTCATGGGATATCTCCTAGGAAAATGACGTTAGCGGCGAGTGAACACTGTTGGCTGGCACTTTATTCGATTGCGTGTTCTTCTTTTTTCTGGCGTCGCAGCTCCGGCGCCAGCGAATAAATGCAGGTCTGAGGTGTTAGCCGCTCACGCGCCGGCCACAAGGAGCATTCCGTGAGTGATACCGCAAAATTACTGAGTCTTGCCGTTGCAACGCCGGAACATGTCATCACACAAAAGGAAGCGGCGGCGACTTCCGCCCGTTTGTTTTCATCACGCTTCAAGGATTTCTCCCACCTTGCCAGCGTCTTCGACAATGCCGGCATTAGGAAACGCTATGCCGCTCGTCCACTGGAATGGTTCATCGAGCCGCACGGCTGGCAGGACCGGATGGAAGCCTACGGCGATGTGGCGCGCAGCCTGTTTTTCGAGACAGCCACCAATGCGCTGATGAAGGCGGGCCTGCGAGGGTCCGACGTCGACTGCATCGTCACGATCTCGTCCACCGGCATTGCCACACCGAGCCTTGATGCACAGCTCGCACAGAAAATGGGCTTTCGCTCGGATATCGAACGTGTTCCGGTTTTCGGACTCGGCTGCGCGGCCGGTGTTTCCGGCTTCGCCATCGCCTCGCGGTTCGCCCGGGATCGGCCAGGCGCAACAGTGCTTTTCGTGGCAATCGAACTTTGCACGCTGGCGTTCCGTCTGGACGAACTGACGCGCGCGAACATCATCGCCACGGCGCTTTTCGGCGATGGCGCGGCAGCCTGCATACTCCGGGCAGGACCGGAGGGAAAGGTGGAGGTCGAGTCGACGGGTGAGCATCTCTTCCCCGATACGCTCGGCATCATGGGGTGGAAGATTGACGACACCGGCTTCGGTGTGGTTCTCGCTCAATCGTTGCCGCCCTTTGCCGAAACGGAACTCGGCCCGGCTGTCGACGGAATACTGGCGCGCAACGGTCTTTCTCGGGCCGACATCGATCGCTTCATCTGCCATCCCGGCGGGACGAGGGTGCTGACTGCCCTTGAAAGCGCGCTGTCACTTGAAGCAGGAACCCTGGACCACGAACGCGCGGTGCTTGCCGAATACGGCAACATGTCTTCGCCCACGGTGCTCTTCGTGCTCGAGCGCGCCTTGAAGGCGGGGCTGCCGGAGCGCAGCGCGATGGTCGCGATGGGGCCGGGCTTTACGGCAAGCTGCGTGACCTTAAAGAGGGTCGCATGATGTGGCCCTCAATTGCACTCCTCGTCTTCGTGACGGCACAGCGCCTCGCGGAACTTGCTCTTGCCCGCCACAATACACAGGTGCTTCTGAGCAGCGGCGCGAAGGAGGTCGCGCCGCTGCACTATCCTTACATGGTGGCCCTGCATAGCTGCTGGATCACCGGATTGTGGCTGCTGGCGATCGGCCGCCCGGTCGACCCGCTATGGTTTGCCGTTTTCATGGTCCTGCAGGCGGGTCGGCTCTGGGTCATAGGCACGCTCAAGGGACGATGGACGACACGCATCATCGTGCTGCCGGGCGCTCCGCTCGTCAGCAGTGGACCCTACCGGTTCCTGGCCCACCCCAACTATGTCGTCGTGGTAGGCGAGATCGCCATCCTTCCTCTGGCCTTCGGCATGCCCGTCTACGCAGCGATATTTTCGGTGCTCAACGCCGCAGTGCTTTATGTCCGCATCAAAGCTGAAAACGAGGCACTGAAAACGACAATGTTTTTGAAATGAAACGAAATTTTTCGTTTGCCTGTAGCTTGTCGGAGCGGCATTTTCATTGCTTGCAGTAAGTGGAATGCATGGCAATGACAAAGAACGCAATCGTACTTGGCGCCGGTATCGTCGGCGTATCGACGGCCATTCACCTGCAGCGCCGGGGGCTGCAGGTGACGTTGATCGACCGCAAGGCGCCAGGCAATGAAACCTCGTTCGGCAATGCCGGTCTCATTCAACGCGAAGGCGTCGTACCATACGGGTTTCCACAGCAGCTCGGCCTTCTAATACGCTATGCCTTCAACAACCGGATCGACGCCCACTATCACCTCAAGGCGTTGCCCGGACAATTGGCGTTCCTTGGCCGCTACTGGTGGAATTCGAACGCCAGGCGTCACGAGATGATTTCTCGTGCCTATGCCCCGCTGATCGAGCACTCGATTTCGGAGCACAATGATCTGATCGAAGCGTCGAATGCGCAGCATCTGATCCGGAAGGATGGCTGGATGGAGATCTTCCGCACAGCCGGTCGGCGCGATGCCGAATTCGCCGAGGCTGAGCGGCTACGGGCCGAGTTCGGCGTCATGCACGAGCAGTTGGATGCCGCCGGCGTGGCGCGGCTCGAACCCAATATCAAGGGAGATTTCATCGGCGGCCTGCGGTGGCGCGATCCGTGGTCGGTGCTCGACCCGCACGGATTGACGATGGCCTACCGCTCCTATTTCGAGAGTCTGGGCGGAAGGTGTGTCACTGGTGACGCCAACTCCCTCGGTCGTTCCGGTGCGAGCTGGAGGGTGGTGACCAGCGAAGGCTCGCTGGACGCGGAGGATGTGGTTCTGGCGCTCGGCCCCTGGGCCGCGGTCGCTACACGTCGGCTCGGCTATGCCTTTCCGCTCGGCGTCAAACGCGGCTATCACATGCATTATGCCACGACAGGCAATGCAACCCTCCACAACTGGACGCTGGATGCTGAACGAGGTTACTTCCTTGCACCGATGAGCCGCGGCATACGGTTGACGACAGGCGCTGAATTTGCGGCGCTGGACGCGCCGAAGACGCCGGTGCAGCTCGACCGCGCCGAGAAAGTAGCGCGCACAGTCTTTCCGCTCGGCGAGAGGCTCGATCCGGAGCCCTGGATGGGCGCCCGCCCCTGCACGCCTGATATGATGCCCATCATTGGAAGGGCGCCGCGACACGACGGTCTATGGTTCGCGTTCGGCCACGCCCATCACGGACTGACCTTGGGGCCGGTCACTGGGCGCGCTCTGGCGGAGGCCATTGCAGGCGAAAGGCCATTCATCGATATTTCCGCCTATTCGCCGCAGCGTTTCACCTGAGCAACGTCATCGCGTTTGCCTGCGGTCATACGTCCTCTTCAAGAAGAAGGTCCTGTTGCGGACCGATGGCTAAGCGACGCCCAACGACTTGAGATCGCGGAGCGCCGCCTCCGCGATCCCTTCGATCGTATCGTCGATATCGACGGTCACAACGCCAGGTTCTCCAGTCGGCACTTCCAGCGTTGCGAGTTGGCTCTCCAGCAGCGACATGGGCATGAAGTGGCCCTTGCGCTCGCCCATTCGTTTCGCCAACAGCTCCTTCGAGCCTGACAGATAGACGAAAAGGAGCTTTCCATTTGCCGCCTTGCGCAGTCGGTCGCGATAGGTGCGCTTCAGCGCCGAGCAGGAAACGATGACGCCTTGCTCGCGATCGAGCGATGCCTTCATCGTTTCACCGATGAGATCGAGCCAAGGCATGCGGTCGTCATCCGTCAGCGGAATGCCTTTCGACATCTTCTCGACATTCGATGCCGGATGAAGCTGGTCGCCCTCGACAAATTGCATGCCGAGGGCGTCCGAAATCTTCAGGCCGATGGAGGATTTGCCACAACCACTGACCCCCATAACGATAATGGCGCAAGGGTCCCGATTAGTCTCTGGCATCGTTTATCGCTCCGGCACCGGTGTCGCTAACGCTGGCGAACCCTTCCTACGAAGCAGCCAGGGTGGCATTCTTGCGCGCAATACGCGCCCTGATGGTTTCGACATCGGCGCGCGGCGTCGCCGCAAACAACGTCTTCGTGTAGCTGTGCTGCGGATCATTGAAAACCTGATCCCGCGTGCCGTACTCCACAGCCTCTCCGAAATACATCACCATGACATCGTCGGCCATATAGCGGACGACCGACAGGTCGTGGCTGATGAAGACATAGGTAAGGTTCAACTCGTCCTGCAGGTCAGCGAGCAGATTGAGCACCTGGGCCTGGACCGAGAGATCAAGCGCGGACACCGGCTCGTCGAGAACCAGGAGTCTTGGCTTCAACATCAGAGCGCGAGCGATTGCGATACGCTGACGCTGGCCGCCGGAGAACATATGCGGGTAGCGGTTGAAATGGACCTCCTGGAGGCCGACCTTCTTGAGCATCGCCATTGCCAATTCGCGTCGCTCGGCAGCGGGCGTATCGGTGTTGATGATCAGGGGCTCCATCAGGATGTCACCGATCTTCTTGCGTGGGTTCAGCGAACCGTAGGGGTTCTGGAAGACGATCTGTACCTTGCGGCGAATTTCCGGCGTCAGGTCGCCTGCGGCGATATCGACCTTCTTGCCGTCGATGAACAGATCGCCGCCGCTCGCCGGATCGATCATCGTGACAATGCGGGCAAGCGTCGACTTGCCGCAACCGCTTTCGCCGACGATCGCCAGCGTCTTGCCCTGCTCCACCGTGAAGCTCACACCCTTGACGGCATGTACGGTCCTCTCCTTCTTGAAGAGGCCGCCCGGCAGGTAATAGTTGCGGACAATGTTCTTTGCTTCGAGGACTGGCGTCATTGGGCCGCTCCCTTGAAAATTTCGCCGATGGTCGGCAGCCGGTCACCGGTGGCATTTTCCGGCAGGGCGGCAAGCAGCGCCCTTGTATAATCGCTCTTCGGGGATTCGAAGAGCGACAGGACGTCGGCCTCTTCCATCTTGCGGCCCTTGTATTGAACGATCACCCGATCGGCCGTCTCGGCGACGACGCCCATGTTGTGCGTAATCATAATGAGGCCCATGCGATGCTCCGTCTGCAGCCGCATCAGGAGATCGAGGATCTGCTTCTGAATGGTCACGTCGAGCGCCGTGGTCGGTTCGTCGGCGATCAAAAGCTTCGGATTGCAGGCGATCGCAATGGCGATCATGACGCGCTGGCACTGGCCACCCGACATCTGATGCGGGAAATGGCTGAGCCGCTCGGCGGGGTTGGGAATGCCGACGGCCTCGAACAGCTCGATCGCGCGCTTGCGCCGCGCAGCCTTATCTAGGCCTAGATGGATTCGCAGAACCTCTTCGATCTGAAAACCGACCGTGAAGCAGGGATTGAGGCTGGCGATCGGTTCCTGGAAGATCATCGACATATCCTTGCCAATGATCTTGCGTCGTTCGCTTGCTGACATGCCAAGCAGATTGCGGCCGTCAAAGACCATCTTGTCGGCCGTCACCTTTGCCGTCCATGGTAGAAGCCCCATCGCCGCGAGCATGGACACCGACTTACCGGATCCCGACTCTCCGACGATTGCGAGGACTTCCCCCGCATCTACCTTGAGCGACACACCATCGACGGCGCGAAACGGACCCGTTGACGTCTGGAATTCGACGACGAGATTTTCAATTTCAAGAAGTGCCATCTCAGGACCTCTTCAGTTTGGGATCAAGCGCATCGCGCAGACCATCGCCCATCAGGTTGATAGCGAGAACCGTGATAAGGATGCAGAGACCCGGGAAAGTCACGAGCCAAGGGTTGCTCTGTAGGAACTCACGCGAGTCCGCGAGCATCGTGCCCCATTCTGGCGTCGGCGGCTGGGCGCCTTGGCCGAGGAAGCCAAGGGCTGCAGCGTCGAGGATCGCGGCCGAGAATGCGAGCGTCGCCTGGACGATCAGGGGTGCCAGACAATTCGGCAAAATCGTCTTGAACATGAGGCGGAACGTGCCGGCGCCGGCCACGCGGGAGGCCACGACATACTCCTTCTCGCGCTCGCTGATCACAGCGGCGCGTGTCAGACGAACGAAGTGCGGCTGATTCACGATCGAGATCGCGATCATGGCGTTCACGAGGCCCGGCCCTAGGACGGCGACCAGCACGAGAGCCAGAAGCAATGAAGGGAAGGCCAGGATGATGTCCATGACGCGCATGATGAAGGTATCGACCCTGCCCCGGAAATAACCCGCGACAACGCCGAGCAGCACGCCGGCGACAGCCGATAGCGATGCGACGACGAGGCCGATGAACAGCGAAAAGCGCGTGCCATAAATCAGACGCGACAGCATATCGCGACCGACGGCATCGGTGCCGAGCAGGAACATCGGATTGCCCTTTTCCGACCACGCCGGCGGCAGGCGCTGCATGCCCTCATAGGGCAAGATCGGATTATGCGGAGCAATCAACGGCGCGAAGATCGCCATCAGCAGGACCAGCAGGAAGACGCCGAAACCGACGACAGCGCCCTTGTTGCGAGAGAAATAGTACCAGAACTCAGAGAGCCCTGACGGCTGGGTCGACTTGGTGGTTATCACACTCATAAGCCGCTCCTAGTGACGAATACGTGGATTGATGAGACCGTACATGAGGTCGACGATCAGATTGACGACCATGATGATGCCGGCGATCAACAGCAGCCCGCCCTGAACGACGGTGTAATCGCGCTTGAAGACGGCATCGACCATCCATTTTCCGATACCCGGCCAGGAGAAGATCGTTTCCGTCAGGATTGCGCCGCCGAGCAGCACGCCGACCTGCAGACCGATCGAGGTTACGACCGGGATCATGGCGTTGCGCAACGCATGCAGGCCGACGACGCGCAACGGCGCGAGGCCCTTCGAACGCGCTGTCCGAACATAATCTTCGCCCAGCACCTCGAGCATGGCCGAGCGCGTCTGGCGGGCGATGACCGCAAGCGGAATGGTGCCCAGAACGATTGTCGGGAGTATCAGCGATGAGGCGGCAGACTTGAAGGCACCGGCCTGACCGGACAGCAGGCTATCGATCAACATAAAACCGGTAACCGGCTTGAAGAAATACATCAGCCCGATGCGGCCGGAGACGGGCGTCCAATGCAGTGTGTTCGAGAAGAGAACGATAAGCAGCAGGCCCCACCAGAAGATCGGCATCGAATAGCCAACAAGAGCCACGCCCATGACGCTCTGGTCGAACCATGTTCCCCGTTTGACGGCCGCGAAGATGCCGGCGGGGATGCCGAGCACTATCGCAAAAAGGATGGCGCAGAGCGAAAGCTCCAGCGTCGCCGGGAAAAGCGTGCCGAACTCCTGCAGAACCGGGCGCTTGGTGACGATCGACGCCCCCAGATCGCCCTGCACCACATTGCTGAGGTAATCGAGGTACTGCACGTAGACCGGACGATCGAGGCCGAGATCATGCATGACCTGGGTATGGCGTTCCGGCGCCATCACGCGTTCGCCCGACATCAGCATGACCGGATCGCCGGGCAGCAGACGGATGAACGAAAAGGCGATGAGCGAAACGCCGATGAAGGTTGGGATCAGGATCGCGAGGCGTCCGATGAGAAATCGCAACATTGGCAAGTGTCCATAGTGTTCCGGCGGTCAGGTATTAAACCTGACCGCCGGCCAAGCCCGGGGTTGCCGGGCATCTTTGCATAATTTTGATTACTCGGCGATATCAACGCCGTCGAAGCGGTGAACGCCGACCGGATCCTGCACGAAACCGGAAACCTTGGCGCTCATCGGTACGAATTCTGTGGAGTGATCGATCGTCGCCCACGGAGCTTCCTTCTTGAAGACGACCTGCGCCTGTTCGTAGAGCTTGGTGCGCTCTGCGACGTCAGCGGTCTTCTTGGCCTTCTTCACGAGATCGTCGAATTCCTTGTTGCACCACTGCGCGCGGTTGTTGCCGCCGACGGCTTCGCAGCCGAGCAGAGTGTCAAGGAAGTTGTCCGGGTCGCCGTTGTCACCCGTCCAGCCGAGGATTGCAGCGCCATCGCGGGCCTTGTCCTTGGAGAGCTTCAGGTATTCAGCCCATTCGTGGGTGACGATGTCGACCTTGACGCCAACCTTGGCAAGGTCAGCCTGCATCAGTTCAGCGGCGCGACGTGCGTTCAGCATGTACGGACGCGAAACCGGCATCGCCCAGATCTTCATGCTGAGATCCTTGACGCCAGCCTTTTCGAGCATGGCCTTGGCTTCGGTCGGGTTGTAGGCATCATCCTTGATGGCATCGTTGTACGACCACATCGTCGGCGGGATCGGGTTCTTGGCAACCTGGCCGGCGCCCTGGAAGACGGCCTCGACGATCGCCTGCTTGTTGATCGCCATGTTCAGCGCCTTGCGGACTTCCGCCTTATCGAACGGAGCCTGGAGGGTGTTGTAGGCGAGGTAGGAAACGTTCAGGCCCGGCTGTTCCAGAACCTTCAGGTTCGAGTCCGTCTGCAGGTCCTTGATGTCCGCCGCGTTCGGGTATGGCATGATGTGGCATTCGCCAGCCTTCAGCTTCTGAGCACGGACGGAAGCGTCCGGAGTGATCGCGAAAACGAGATCGTCGATCTTTTCCTTGCCCTTGAAGTAGGTTTCGTTGGCCTTGTAGCGGATGACGGCATCCGGCTGGTAGGCAACGAAGGTGTACGGACCGGTGCCGAGCGGCATCTGGTTCATCTGTTCCATCTTGCCGTCAGCCTGTAGCTTGTCGGCATATTCCTTCGACAGCACAGAGGCGAAGTCCATTGCCAGGTCGGCAAGGAACGGTGCTTCCGGATGGTTCAGCGTGAACTTGACGGTCAGGTCGTCGACCTTCTCGACCGACTTGATGAGATCCGGGAAGCCCATGCCTGCAGCATATTCGTAGGAAACGCCGGCGACATACTTGGCCCACGGGCTGTCAGCCTTCAGCTGGCGCTCGAACGAGAAGACGACGTCATCAGCGTTCAGATCGCGGCTCGGGGTGAAGAACTCTGTCGCCTGGAACTTGACGCCCGGACGGAGCTTGAAGGTGTAGACCGTACCGTCGTCGGAAACCGTCCAGCTTTCAGCTAGGCCCGGCTCGATTTCGGTCTTGCCGTGCTGGAACTCGACGAGACGGCTGTAGACCGTGCGCGAGGAAGCGTCGAAGGTGGTGCCTGCAGTGTAAATGCCGGGATCGAAGCCTTCCGGCGAGCCCTCGGAGCAGTAAACGAGCGTTTTGGACCAGGCTGCGGATGCCATGGCCGAAGCCAGGACCGTCGCGGCCAACAAGACAGACATCTTTTTCATGATATCGTTTTCCCAGGTTTGTTCTTTTATTTGAAATCCCGGAAACCCTCCGGAATGACGGCAGATGGAACGACATTTATTTGCTGAAATCAACGACCGAAGTGGAAAATTTTTCCAGATGGACAACTTTAGTAATTTTCCGCCAAAAATGGGCCGCATTTAGAAATAAACGGACTGGATAAACTCGATTCCTGTCGCATTTGGTATAATTTCGCGTCGGCTAGAGCATTGCCGCACACGCCATGCGCGAATTTTTCGCCCCAAATTCCCCTAAAACAGAACGACCGCGGCGCGAAACGCGGCCACGGTCGCATCAAAATTTCGTCAGCGAGGTTTAGGCTGCCGGAGCGGCAATCGTCGGCTTGCGACGCGATTCCTGATTGCCCGTCAGGCCCAGCAGGAAGTTGATCTGCGGCCGCGCCTTGACGAGATCGTCGATCGAATACTGCGTCAGCACGTCGAAGAAGGCGTTGAGCGCCTTGCGCAAGGCGGAGTTCAAGCCGCAACTATCGACAAGCGGGCACTCGACCATGCCGTCATCCTCGAAGCACTCTGCCATCGCAAAGCTATCTTCCGTGACGCGAACGACGTCGAAGAGGCTAATGTCCTTCGCCGGCTTGCCGAGCCGCACACCGCCGTTGCGGCCACGAACCGTCTCGACCAGGCCTGCCTTGTTCAGAGGCTGCAGAATCTTGAACAGAAAGAGCTCGGAAACGCCATACGCCTTGGCAATCTCCGGAATCCGGCTCAGCTGCCCTTCATTGGCAGCGCAATACATCAACATGCGAACCGCATAGTTGGTCTGCTTGGTCAAACGCATGCCGATCTCCAGAATCGTCTGTTACGAGTCCCCTATATAGGGGCTTTGCTAGTTTTGAACAATTCCAAAATATGAAATTCATATTCACCTTATGTGAGACGGATTGCCACAACAATTTTTCAATCGGAACTCGCCGCGCCCGAGAAGAAGTCACACGCGATTATCGGCAATCAGCAGGAAAGCGCCCAAAAGCACAGACTTCGACACCTCAACGCAAATTGGGGGCCGAAGCCCCCAATTAAAACGTCACTCGTTCGGTCTAACTCATCGTCGGCATGACGAATTCGGCGCCGTCCTTTATGCCCGAAGGCCAGCGGGCGGTGATCGTCTTGGTCTTGGTCCAGAACTTGATCGAGTCCGTGCCGTGCTGGTTGAGGTCGCCGAAGCTCGATGCCTTCCAACCGCCGAAAGAATGATAGGCAAGCGGAACCGGGATCGGCACGTTGATGCCGATCATGCCGATGTTGATGCGCGAAGCAAAGTCACGCGCGGCATCGCCGTCACGGGTGTAGATCGCGACACCGTTGCCGTATTCGTGCTTCATCGGCAGGTCGAGGGCTTCCTCGTAGTTCTTGGCGCGAACGACGGAGAGGACAGGCCCGAAGATTTCGGTCTTATAGATGTCCATGTCGGGCGTGACATGGTCGAACAGCGTACCACCGACGAAATAGCCGTTCTCATAACCCTGCAGCTTGAACCCGCGGCCATCGACGACGAGCTTGGCACCCTCCTCGACGCCACGATCGATCAGGCCACTGACGCGGGTATAGGCTTCCTTGGTAACAAGCGGGCCCATGTCGGCCTTCTCATCGGTGTAGGGACCGATGCGGAGCGACTCGATCTTCGGCGTCAGCTTCTCGACGAGGCGATTGGCGGTTTCCTCACCGACCGGGACGGCAACGGAGATCGCCATGCAGCGCTCGCCGGCGGAACCGTAACCTGCGCCCATCAGGGCGTTGACGGCCTGGTCCATGTCGGCGTCAGGCATGATGATCATATGGTTCTTCGCGCCGCCGAAGCACTGTGCGCGCTTGCCGTTCATGGCAGCCGTTCCATAGACGTAGCGGGCAATCGGGGTGGAGCCGACGAAGGAGACCGCGCCGATATCCGGATCCGTCAGGATGGCGTCGACCGCAGCCTTGTCGCCATTGACGACGTTCAGGATGCCTGCCGGGAGGCCAGCCTCAATCATGAGTTCTGCAAGACGCAGCGGCACGGACGGGTCGCGCTCCGACGGCTTCAGGATGAACGCGTTGCCGCAGGCAATCGCCGGGGCAAACATCCACATCGGGATCATGGCCGGAAAGTTGAACGGGGTGATGCCCGCGCCGATGCCGACCGCCTGGCGCATCGAGTACATGTCGATTGCCGGGCCGGCGCCTTCAGTGAATTCGCCCTTCTGCAGATGCGGAATACCGCAGACGAATTCGCAGACTTCAAGACCACGGACGATATCGCCCCTGGCATCCTCGACCGTCTTGCCGTGCTCGCTGGAGAGGAGGGTCGCGAGTTCGTCCATGTGCTTGTTCAGCAGCTCGACGAACTTGAAGAAGACGCGGGCCCGGCGTTGCGGGTTCGTCGCTGCCCACTTTGGCTGAGCGGCCTTGGCGTTCTCGACAGCTGCACGCAGGTCCTCGACGCTTGCCAGCGCGACAGTCGCCTGAACTTCGCCGGTTGCCGGATTGTAGACGTTGCTGGTGCGGCCGCTGGTGCCGGCGACGTGCTTGCCGCCGATGAAATGACCAATCTCACGCATGGGGTGCTCCTCCTGTTTTTTGGATGGCAAACAATCGCACTTCAATTTGCACAAATCAATGAGCCGAGATAAGCAACCGTTGTGCATGAATTGAAGCTCAGCAATCGAGCTGATCTTCCTCAAGGTCTACACAGGACATGGTTAGACTACCACGGGCGATCCAAACTGAAGAGGAGATAGTGCTTCGATGAGCGGGAAACTCGTTGTCAGAATTGCGGAGCTCGAGATCGATCCCGACAAGCTCGAAACCTATCGCGTAATGTTAACCGAAGAGATCGAAGCGTCCGTCGCACTGGAGGCCGGCGTCCTGTCGCTGAACGCGGTCTCCATCAAGGACAGTCCCCACAAGATACGCATCCTGGAGGTCTATGCGAACCAGGCGGCCTACGAAGCGCATCTTCAGATGCCGCATTTCCTCAAGTACAAGAACGCGACCGCTGGGATGGTGACGTCGCTGACATTGGTCGATGTCGAACCCGTCATCATGCGAGCAAAGCCATGAACTGGGACGACGTCCGCATCTTCCTCGCAGTTGCCCGTACCGGGCAAATCCTTGCCGCGTCGAAACGGCTGGGGCTCAACCACGCCACGCTCTCGCGGCGGCTCACCTCGCTGGAAGAGTCGTTGAAGAGCCGCCTCTTCGTCCGCCGCACAAACGGCTGCGAGCTAACGGCCGGGGGCGAAGTTTTCCTCGCGTCCGCGGAACGAATGGAAACCGAAATGCTGTCCGTGCAGGCCAATCTCGGCCGCACCGATACGGCGATCGCCGGAACGGTGCGTGTGGGAGCGCCTGACGGTTTCGGTGTGTCCTTTCTCGCGCCTCGCATGGGCCGGCTGATCGAGCGCCATCCGGAACTGAAGATCCAGCTCGTGCCGGTGCCACGGTCTTTCTCGCTTTCGCAGCGTGAGGCCGATATCGCCATCACTCTGGAGCGGCCAGAACAGGGCCGCCTCGTCTCGGCCAAGCTCACGGACTACACGCTCGGTCTCTACGCCTCTCGAAGCTATGCCGAGCTCAACGGCCTGCCCGCTGACGCAGAGGGGCTGAAGCCGCACCGGCGGATCGGCTATGTCGAGGATCTGATCTTCTCCCAATCGCTGAACTTCACTGGCGAGGTGATGCGCAACTGGAACGCCGCCTTCGAGATTTCCTCGGCGACCGGCCAGACAGAGGCGGTACTTTCGGGCGCGGGGATCGGCATCCTGCACGACTATATTGCCCGGCAGCATGACGAACTGGTGCGCATACTGCCCGAGATTTCGATCCGTCGAGCCTACTGGACGACGTTTCACGAAAGCGCGCGTGAACTTGTGCGGGTGCGCACGGTCTCCGACTTCCTTCAGGAACTTGTAGCTGCGGAACGTCACATATTTCTGTGATTTTGGCTCAACGTCAGGTCAGTCGCGCTTCTCGGACTCTTCGTTCGTCTGCTGCTTGTCCGAGGCAATCTCGGCTGCCCGCACAGGCATGCTGTCAATAATCGCAAACAGTTCACCGCTCGAGATCGGTTCGCTGACTTTCAGCTTAACCGTTCCATCCTTGCCTACGAGAAAGGCCGCGAACTCTCCGGTCGGGGGATCCCCCAACTCGCCGGCAATCGCCGCAGCATCGAGATTTTTTCCGGCCCCGAAGAGAACCCTCACACTGCCGCCGGCAATCTTGAGAATGACCATATCGCGGTCCTGCAGGGCATCGCGATTGGCAAGTAACTGGTTTTCTTGACGAGCGCCACGCGCGTTTCCCTTGTCGGGAAAGACGACCAGAACGCGGTTGCGCCACTGGAACTGCTCAAGGCTCGCGATGGCGGAGTAGGCGCTGTTGCCTTCGTCCACCTTGGTCGCACCATATAGAAGCATTTTCGACATGCACATTTCTCCTGTTGACGGAACGTCTAGGGAGCAGCGGCGGTTCCATCCGCGGGCATGTGGCTAGCTGCGCCAGGATTTTCGCAATTGCCAAAAGGCGCCGAACAGCACCAGCAGCAAGGGAATGCCGCCGTAGGACAAGGAGACTTGCGCCAATTGTTCCAGCCCCTGCGAAGGTGCATCAACCGCCGCAGCGTCATGCATAAGGCTTGAGCCGAGACTATAAGCGGCACGCGAGACGGCCGCTAAAGCGACAATCAATCCGGCCATGTCGACGAAGCGGGCGTGGCCGCGCATGCGATCAATGATAACGGTCGCGAGACCACAAAGAAATGCAGCGGGCAAAAGATAGGCGGCCCCGCCCAGCAGCTGGAAATCCCCCAGGACGACGTCGTCCGACTCGCTTACGAAACTGACCCTCAGGATCGGCAGCAAGACCGCGAGAACAGAAAGGACGGCAAGCGCGCCGCGCTTGATAAGTTCGCTCAAATCAATCCGCGTGGCGCCAATGCGACGAGCCCGGCTCATTCTGCCTCCCCGATATAGGAATCCGCCGCAGTGCACAGGCGCTCGGCTCATTCGAGGGGACATTTGCTATGAAGTTGCTAACGCACAGCACAATCAGCCACGGTAAAACTACCCTTTGCGGGCAAAAGCGTTCAGTCGGTTCGGAGGAGAAGGTTAAGAAGAGATGAAGGAGGGCAAGGCCAGGCGGGCAATTTGCCTGCCCGGCCCTGAGATCAACATCACATCGGGACAAACGATGAGACCGGCACCTGCAATGCAGAGGCGATCCGCTTGAGCTTGGCGGGATCAGCATCCTCACCACTCTCGATTTCCTCAATCTCATTGACAACCAGGCCGCAGGTTACTGCGAGGTCATCGACGCTATAGCCGACGGCCTCTCGAGCGGCACGTACAGCAGCGGCTACATTCATGGCCGAAACGGCGGTAGCCTTGGATGCATCCAGATTGCTGAGCGAAATGGACATTTACGTCTCCTTCTGAAATCACTCTGAATTAGCCCCCGGCGAGAAAATGGCACTCTCGATCACGATTTGCAATGCAGTATGGTTAATCCGTGATCGGCGAGAGCCCGACGACGGGAGCTCGAACAAGTTGGCAAAATCTGATTGCCCTTTGTAAGCAAAGCAGTTTTGCCGGCCTACCCGATGACGCCGATAGAGGCGTCCACACGCCAAAAAACGTCACGCGCGCGGCGATTTGTCACCTAATTTTAGGCCTTCGCGTCGATTTCGAAACGAATCACTGTGACCGAAATCGGGCGAATGAGACCATCATGCGAACAACGCGGCCTCGGGTAAAAAAACGTTTCAGCAGGGCTGAAAAGTTTGTTCGGACTTGCTTCGAAAGGGGCATGCCATTCCGAAGCAAGTCCAGTAGCGGATATAGGTAGGATCCAACGACACCGCGAGAACAGAGGATCATTCGACAGGCCCGACGGGCACAGATCGAAATGTCGGCGTCACGCAAACTCGGCGGACAGAGCGACGTCTTCTTCGGCTTCCTCTATGTGCCCAGCCGTCATGACGAACAGCAACGCGTGGGCAACCAGGATCGCTGAGCCCAGCAGCGCGGCATAGGCGAGCAGGATTGTACCCATCGGCACTGCGAAGTTCAGCTGCGGCAGGGCGCCGAGCATCATAGGCACGTACCAGGAGACGGCCGAAATCGCACCCGACACGATGAACACACTGCGATGCGACGAAGGCAAGCCTTCCATGATCGAGCGACCGATCTGCTTCTTCACCCGCGGAAGGATGATGGAGTGGATGAAGCCGCCGTTAACGGTCAGGATGAGCACGATGATCATCTTGGCCCAGACCTTCTGATTGCCGAGCTTCGCCGGATCGAAGACGCCGTAGTAAGTGAGAAAACCAAGCCCGGTGGCCCAGAGCAGGATCAGGCCCCAGTTGACGACTTTCGAGCCGAACTTGAAGACCTTCCAATGATCTTGCGTAATCTTACCTCTGATCAAAAACCGCAACACAAGAAGATCAAGCACGGTTGCGGCACCAAGGCCAAGTGCCAAACCAATGAAATGCACTATTCTCAAGGCCGACTTGATTGATATTGCCGGATCTTGGGCGAGAGTCTGAATAAGGAGAGTAAATCCCATACTTATGCACCTTTCATTTCATTGGATCACAGCGTTGGAACGCAGGTAGGTCTGAGTGTCAGGATACGGGAAATCGCACCAAGCGCCGAATTCAATCGGCCTCGACAAGTGAGCGAATTAAACGTTCCGACAGTCTGTGATCCCTTTTTGGTGCCCCGTTCCCCGAGGATCGATTTATTAGTAAAGAATGAACAAAGGGCGGCGAGAACGTGGCCAAACCGCGTCGATATCGCGATATCGTAATTTATCCATGTCTTATTCTTTGATGACGCACGTATAGAGCGAGCAATTCTTCAAACTCAATGCACAAGGCGCGCGCCCAATGTCACAGGAGGTTCATTCTAAAGGAATAGATCGACTAAGGATTAGCCCCAAGAGGAGCCGGAGATGACAATAGTTCAGGTTGAAGAACATCGTCATGATCGCGCCAGCTCTCCACTTAAGGGAACAAGATCAGGAAAGTGGTTCCTGCCTGTATTCTGATCCACTGCTCGCAAGGCTCGGCTGCAGCGCCCTTGCGCCCGGCCGGGACTTGAAGAGCGCAGTCGCCGTTTTGCATCTACCGGTTTGAGGCTGACCGAAAGCCGCACTTCCAATCGTGCCACGAACATATCGAGGGTGAACGTCCATGAACAATGCATCCGACAACAGCTATTCCGACTGGCTTGAGGCCGAACTGGCCGACACGCTGGACGAGGATTACGAGTTGGAACTCTCCGAGCCGGCGCTTTCCGACGCAATCCGCAAGATCTATCGCAACGCGCACCCGGCATCGATTCCGCGGCTCGACTATTTTCGTGCGCTACTGTCGCTGCAGGCAGAGCTGATCAAGCTTCAGGATTGGGTGGTCTATAACAAGGAGAAGGTCGTCGTGATCTTCGAGGGTCGCGATTCTGCAGGAAAGGGCGGCGTGATCAAACGCATCACGCAGCGCCTCAATCCGCGCGTCGTCCGTGCCGTCGCATTGCCCGCCCCTTCCGACCGCGAAAAAACGCAGTGGTACTTCCAGCGCTACGTGCCGCATCTGCCTGCCGGCGGCGAAATCGTTCTCTTCGACCGCTCCTGGTACAATCGCTCGGGTGTCGAGCGGGTCATGGGATTTGCGACCGAGGACCAGGTCGACCAGTTCTTCAACGACGTGCCGGAATTCGAACGCATGCTCGTTCGCTCGGGCATCCGGCTGGTCAAATACTGGTTCTCGATCACCGACGAAGAGCAGCAGATGCGCTTCCTCGTGCGTATCCACGACCCGTTGAAGCAGTGGAAGCTCTCGCCGATGGATCTGCAGTCGCGCGTCCGCTGGGAAGGCTATACCAAGGCGAAAGAAGAGACTTTGGCGCGCACCAACATTCCCGAAGCGCCCTGGCATATCGTCGAAGGCAACGACAAGAAGCGGGCACGGCTGAACTGCATCGACCACCTGCTGCGTCAGATCCCCTATGGCGACGTTCCGCACGAGGAGATCACGCTGCCCGATCGCGTCTTCAATCCGGATTACGAGCGCAAGGTGCTGCCGCCGGAGCTTTACGTTCCATCGAAGTATTGATTGGGAGACCAGTCCGCGGGCACGGTGGAGGCCGCTGTGCTCGCTTCTACTACGCGAATTGAGCAGAGACCACACCAAAAGCTTGGTACGGACCGTTGACCACAGTGAAAGGGATTCTGCTAAAAGGAGAGAATGGTACGGTTGGGGGGTCTCGAACCTCCGACCTCAGGTGCCACAAACCTGCGCTCTAACCAACTGAGCTACAACCGCACAAATCGCGTCCGACGCGACGGGGGTCACATACGAGGACTTGGAAATTAATTCAAGCCCTATCTCTCCCCAATATACAAAAAGGCCGGACAAATGGTCCGGCCCTTCGTGTGTCCTGTCGAATAATCAGGCTGCCTTGAAGGAGGCCATGACCTTTTCAGCTGCTTCTTTCGAAGGCTTGGCAAGCTTTTCGACAACCTGCTTCGAGGTTTCCTGCATGGTCTTGGCCTGCTCGATCGTCAGCTCGACCTGCTTGCGCAGGAAGGTGGTCTGGAGTTCGACGAGTTCGGCGACCGACTTGACGGCAAGCAGCGCTTCCATGTGCGTCAGCGAGTTTTCAGCGTTCGTGCGCAGGGCGTCGATCGCCTTGTGGCCAATCTCAACGGCGCCGGCCTGGGCCGTCTGAACCGTTGCTTCGAGCGTCTTGCTCGCTTCTTCGCCGGCGCTCTTCATCTTCGCGTAGGCTTCGCGCGACTGCTGCGCGCCCTTTTCAGCGAAGTCGCGGAAGGATTCCGTGAACTTGGAAGGATCAAACGACGACATTGAAAAAACGTCGTCCATCTTTATGTTAGCCATTGGTTTGCGCTCCTTTTGCCTCGGCATGCGTGATGGCCTCGTAGGTTAGATGTTCATTATATAGCGCAGATTTTTGTGCATTGCAACATGTTTGTGCGACGCACAACGCGTTAACCTTTCCAGCCGAAAGCCTGGCCCCGTTCTAGACCCCGTTCCGGCCTATCGTTATTAATAGACTATTAATTTCACGGTGACCGAAGCCAAAGGTTCGATCATGCCCGCAGTGCAGTATCCGTTCATCGACATCGCCGTGCATCCCCGGGTGCGGGACCGCTTTTCGCGTGGCGAAGCGATGGTCCTGCTGTCGGCGGATCTCAGCCGCGCGCTCTGGGCAAATGGCGCCGGCGCCGAACTCTTCGGGCAATCGGCGGTTTACGATCTTCTGGACCAAGGCATAGACGGGGCCGACATCACCTTTCGCCAGTTGGAGGCGACGGCGCGACAGCTCGTAAATGCCGGCGACAGCCGCAACTTCTTGATCCGCATTGCCAGGGGCTTCCAACGTGTTCCCGTTCAGGCAACAGTGGAACTGATCCACCTCGCATCCGGGGAGCGCGCCGTTCTTCTGTCACTTCCGGTTTCGACCAATGCCTTGTCGATAAAGGCGTCCGCGGAACAGATGCTCAGAGGCCTCGACGATCCCGACACGCATATGGCCGTTATCGGGGCCGACGGCGAGATCATTGCCTCCTCTCCCGGCTTTGCCTCGCTAGGTGTCACGCAGCAGACCTCCAAGGCAATGATCACACTTGCCGGCGATCATGCCGACCGCCTTGTGAAGCGCCCTGTTGCCACGGGCAAAGGCTACCTTCCGGCGGCCGTCGGGCGACTGAGTGACGAGCCAGTGCTCAACCTCCTTTTCGCCGTTGAAACCGTGATCGGCCACCTCGACCCAATCGACACGCCGGCGGCGGCAGAACACTTATCCACAGCCGCCGTTAACCATAGCGAGCTTGCGCAAGCCGCGACCTTCGTCGATGCTATCGATGCCATTGCCGGCATCGAAGACATGGAAGAACCGCCCGAAGAGGGCATCCATGAGAGCGATACAGCCGAAGCGGTGACTGCGGAAGCTGCAGCAATCGCCGAAGAGGCGTTGGAGGCAGAGCCGGCCGCTGCAGAGATCAGCCAAGAAGGCGAACCGCTGCCGGCCGCGATGGAAGAGGCCGTTGAGCAGTCCTTGCCTATTGAAGAACCTACGGCAATCGAGATGACGGCGGAAGGCTTGACGGATGCACCCGCCGCCGCCCTCGACGATGAAGCCGTGGCAATCGAAGAGACACCGGCGGAAGAACCGGCGCCTGAAAACGTAGATGCATCCGGTCAGTATGCCGACGTCGTCAATGAGGCCGAGCAGTCGGAGCCGGAGACGGCCGCCAAGGCAGGCGCCTTCGTTTTCAATCCGAATAGTCGCGCGACCCGTTTCGTCTGGAAGATCGACGCGGCAGGACGGTTCAGCGAAGTGTCGAGCGAATTTGCAGAAGCGGTCGGGCCGCATGCGGCTCATATCATCGGCACGCCGTTCAGCGATATTTCGGCACTCTTCAACCTCGATCCGGAAGGCAAGATCAGCGAAGCCCTGGCGCGGCGCGACACCTGGTCGGGCAAGACGATCAACTGGCCGATCGAAGGGACGAGCCTCGCCGTGCCGGTCGATCTCGCGGCCCTGCCCACTTACACCCGAAGCCGGGAGTTCGACGGTTTCCGCGGCTTCGGTGTCGTGCGCCTGTCCGATGCCGCCGAAGATCCTTTGGCGCTCGGCCTGACGCTTGGCCCGAATGGCATCATCAATGACGCGGCTGCACTCGACCAACCGATCGAAGCCTCCGAAGAGGCGTCGTTGTCGGCGCTGGCCGATGAAGTGGCGACTAGCGAGCCGACGGCGGCGGGAACGGTGGCCCCCGCTTCCGAGCGGACTGCTGAAGAGGCCGCAACCACCACCGACGCCGACATTGTGACGACGGCCGAGCCGACAAAGCCGCAGCCAGCTACGGAGCCTCCGGCCTTACGAATCGTCGAAAATCCGAGCCGCCGCCTGACGGACAAGATCGTGCAATTGCACGGCGCCGGCCCGCAGCTGACCTCAGCCGAGCAGGCAAATTTCCGCGAGATCGCCAAGCGTCTCGAAGCCTTCGGTGTCCGCGAGTCGGAACCGCGCGACGACGAGCCTGCGGTCAGTGAAAGCGAAGAACGCTACATCCCGGCAGCAGAGACACCGACGATCGGCATGCACGCTGATGAATCGTCCACATTCGAGGACGATAGTGTCGGCACCTCGCCTGAAGAGAAAAAGGCTGACGACGTACAGGCTGCAGCCGACGGACCCGAGGCGGCCGACGAGATCGACGACGACGTGACCGAAGGGCTGGAGGAAACCGTCAGCCAAATGGACATGCTGGCGAGCTTCATTCCGCCGCGCGCAAAGATGGGCGTCGGGCTATCTGCCGCTGCTATCGACCAGTTGCCTGTCGCTGTCCTCGTGCATGCTGGCGACCAATTAATCCATGCCAACCCGGAATTCATGCGACTGACCGGCTACAAGACGCTGGAAGCGCTGAGCGAGGTCGGTGGCATTGATGCGCTGCTGCAGCGCTCGGAGCTCGAAGAGGGTGCCGGCCGCGCCGGCTCGATGATGCTTGTAACGGTCGATGATAGTCTCGTTCCAGTCACGGCACGGCTGCAGTCCATCCGCTGGGAAGAAGCCAGCGCCTTGATGCTCGCCCTGATGCCGGCAGCAAGTGACGCGGCGGTTCCCGCCCGCCCTGCACCGCCGACGGAGCCCCGCTCCTTCGACAGGATGCTGGAGAAGGTCGCCAAGCTGCAGGTGGAAGTAGAAGAGCTGCGGTCGATCCTGGAAACGGCTACCGACGGCGTCGTCGTAATCGGCGCCGAAGGCGACATCCGCTCGATGAACCGCTCGGCGAGTGCACTGTTCAACTACGACGAAGACGAGACCCGCGCGAAACCCTTCGTCATGCTCTTTGCGCATGAAAGCCAGAAGGCTGTGCTCGACTACCTCGGCGGCTTGTCGGATCACGGTGTCGCAAGCGTGCTCAACGATGGCCGGGAAGTCATCGGCCGCGAGGCCGGCGGCGGCTTCGTGCCGCTCTTCATGACGATGGGGCGTCTCACCTCCTCCAGCGGCTATTGCGCGGTCATTCGCGACATCACCCAGTGGAAACGCACGGAGGATGAACTGCGCAGCGCCAAGAGTGCAGCGGAGACCGCCAACGAACACAAGACCGATTTCCTCGCACGGGTCAGCCACGAGATCCGCACGCCGCTCAACGCGATCATTGGTTTCTCCGACATGATGGCAACCGAGCGTTTCGGGCCAATCGGTCATCCGCGCTATGTCGAATATGCCAACGACATCGGCAGGTCCGGCCGCCATGTCCTTGATATCGTCAATGATCTGCTCGACATCTCGAAGATCGAGGCCGGCGAAATGGACCTGGATTTCAGTGCCATTGATCTCAACGAGGCCGTTTCCGAGGCAGTAGCGCTACTCCAGCCGCAGGCCAACAGCCAACGCGTGATCATCCGCACGGCCCTCTCCCAAGCGGTGCCTGATGTCGTTGCCGACCTTCGTTCGATCAAGCAGATCGCGCTCAACATCCTCTCCAACTCGATACGGTTCACGCCGGCGGGCGGACAGATTGTCGTTTCCACGTCCTACGAGGCAAACGGCAGCGTCGTCTTACGGGTGCGCGATACCGGCGTCGGCATGACCCGGAGCGAGCTCGACCAGGCCATGAAGCCGTTCCGCCAGGTTTCCGCGCAATCGCGCCACCGTGGCGACGGCACGGGGCTCGGCCTGCCGCTGACCAAAGCGATGGTCGACGCGAACCGGGCGATTTTCGCGATCAGCTCGGCACCCAACGAAGGCACGCTGGTCGAGATCGCCTTCCCGTCGCAACGGGTCCTGGCAGGCTGAACGAAAAAAGGCAGCCAAAAGGCTGCCTGAGAGTTCGGGTGCTGATCAATAAGGGCTTAGTCAGTCCAACATCATGTTTGGGAGCCAAAAGCTCCGGCTGCTTCGTTCATGCGCAACCCCAAGTTAAATTCACTTTTGACCAACGTTTCTTAACGAAAGATTACCGCGACCTTCAATCTCTCAAAGGTGAAAGCTTGTAATCTGCCCGTTACCGTCCTTGATCAGACACGCAACTCCTCAAGTCCCGCAAACAGATCCAGTGCCTCCGGGTTGGCAAGCGCTTCCTTGTTCTTGACCGGCCGGCCGTGGACCACCTCGCGAACCGCAAGCTCGACAATCTTCCCGGACTTGGTGCGGGGAATATCTCTAACGGCGATGATCTTTGCGGGTACGTGGCGTGGCGAGGCGCCCGTGCGAATGCGGTTCTTGATTGCCTTCACCAACTCGTCAGTCAGGGATGCGCCGGGCGCCAGACGCACGAAGAGGACCACGCGGACATCGTCATCCCATTCCTGGCCGATGCAGAGCGCCTCCGCGACTTCGTCCATCTGTTCGACTTGGTTGTAGATCTCGGCGGTACCGATGCGGACGCCACCAGGATTGAGCGTCGCATCGGACCGCCCGTGAATGATGATACCTTCATGCTCGGTCCATTCTGCGAAGTCGCCGTGGCACCACACATTGTCGAAACGCTCGAAATAGGCTGCCCTGTACTTGGCGCCACCGGGATCGTTCCAGAACATCACAGGCATCGACGGAAAGGCCTTTGTACAGACGAGCTCACCCTTTTCTTGGCGAACCGGCTGGCCCTCATCATCCCAGACATCCATGGCAAGGCCGAGGCCCGACCCCTGGATTTCGCCGCGCCAGACCGGCTGCAAAGGGTTGCCGAGGACGAAGCAGGAGACAATATCGGTACCACCCGAAATGGATGCGAGCTGCACGTCTTCCTTGATGCCTTCGTAGACGAAGGTGAAGCCCTCGGGTGACAGCGGCGACCCGGTCGACGTCATCAGCCGAAGACTGGAGAGGTCGTGGCTCGCGCGCGGCGTCAACCCGCTCTTGCGAACCGCGTCTATATATTTCGCCGACGTGCCGAAGACGGCAAACTTCTCGGCTGCCGCAAAATCGAAGAGTACGTTACCATCGGGTGCAAAAGGCGAACCGTCGAACAGGCAAAGCGTGGCGCCGACCGCCAGTCCGCTCACGAGCCAATTCCACATCATCCAGCCACAAGTGGTGAAATAGAAAAGCTTCTCCCCCGGCTGAATTCCGCAATGCAGCCGGTGTTCCTTAAGATGCTGTAACAATGTGCCGCCGGCGGAATGAACGATACACTTCGGAACGCCGGTCGTTCCCGACGAGAAGAGAATATAAAGAGGGTGCGAGAATGGCAGGCGCACAAACTCGACAGAACGCGCTTCGAACGGCGCGATGAAGTCGTCCAGCGTCTTGGCGCCGGGCGTCTCGCTGACCACCGCAGACGCGTCCCCGGCATAGTGAATGACCAGACATGGCACGCCGAGCCGCTTTGTGACGGTCGCGACCTTGCCCTTCACGTCCTGCAGCTTGTCGCCATACCAATAAGCGTCGCAGGCGATGAAAAGCTTCGGCTCGATCTGGCCAAAACGATCGAGTACGCCCTGCTCGCCGAAATCGGGCGAACAGGACGACCAGATCGCGCCGATCGAAGCGGCCGCCAGCATGCAGGCCACCGTTTCTGGCATGTTGGGCATCATCGCCGCAATGCGATCCCCAGAACCGATACCCATTGCCTTGAATGCCTGCTGCAGCCTGGAAACCAGGCTACGGAGCCGGTCCCAGCTCCAGCGATCGGCAACCTTGTCCTCCCCCCGAAAGATTAGTGCGTCACCGGCGCCTTCCCCGGAAAGCAGGTTCTCGGCAAAATTCAGGGTCGCATCGGGGAAGAAGCGTGCCTCGAGCATGGCATCGCCATTGACGAGCGCCCGAGGTCCACGCTCTCCCTTGACGCCGCAGAATTCCCAGACCGACGTCCAGAACCGCTCCCTGTCGGCGACCGAAAAGGCGTGCAGATCGTGGTAGTTTGCCAGGGACAGATCGAAGTCGCAGTTGCACTGCTGCATGAAGGCGTACATCGGGCTCGCTTCGACCGATGCTCGCGAAGGCATCCAGAGTGGCTTATCGTCGCGCATTCGACACTTCTCCTATTTGCTCGCCTATATACCATGCAATATCAGCTTATAAAGGCAGTGACGAGCACGGCCAGCGGCGTGCATTTGCAAGCAAGCGGCATTTGATATATCCGGCCTTTCAGAGCATTAAGGGCAGTGGCCGAAGAGACTGGCGGATTGTATGGGGACGTCACGACAACCGCGATGGCGGAGAAGAATCAGGCCCGTGACCCGTTGGCTGCCGGGCTTTGCACGGCTTGCCACGATTACCCTGCTTGTCTTCCTGTCGATCTTCGTGGCACTTCGTGTCGCTGCCCCCTATCTGATTTCCACCGGCCTCGTTCGCTCCGGCATTGAGGATGCGCTCTCCAAGTGGGCTGGCTATCGCGCAGAGATTGCCGGCAAGCCGGTGATCGAATTCTGGCCGACGCCTCGCATCACCCTCAGCAAGATCTCGGTTCACCAGCAGGGCGAGGGCAACAAGCTCCTGGGAACGATCGAAAGCCTATCCGCCGAGTTCAGCCTAATTGATGCGATCAGGGGGCGTGCAAGCTTCCACGAGTTCCACCTGCTTCGTCCCAACTTGCAGCTTACTCGCGAAGGCAGCGGCGTGATCGACTGGACCAATGAGGGGCTTCTGGCAAGGGCGATCGCAGGGGCGCGCGAGGAAGATGGGAGAGAGGTTCTCGACCAAAAGCTGGATGCCAAAGTCGGGGCCATTACCGTCGAAGACGGCACGGTGAATGTCACCGACGTATCAAGCGGCCGAACTTATCGTTTCGACGGCGTCACCGCTGATGTCAGCTGGCGCAAATTGTCGAGCCCGATCACAGCGGTGCTTATCGCGAGGACGGGCGGACAGGACCTCAAGCTCGATTTCTCCTCTCCCAGCCCGTTGCTTATCTTTGGTGGCAGGAAGGCCGAAATGGGCGGATCGCTGACCTCGAGCCTGCTCACGGCGCGGTTCCAGGGACTGGCAAACATTTCGCACCTCTTCGACCTTTCCGGGAACATGGCCGTCAGCATCGGCGATCTTCCCGCTCTTCTGGCATGGGCCGACCGCTCGCTGCCCGGTCTTGCAACCCTTAAGACCTTCTCGATCGAGACCGATGTCGCTTCGGTTCCAAACGGGTTTCGCTTCGACAATGTCAGCATGAGCATGAATGGATCGAATGCGAAGGGCGTGATGGACGTTGCCTTTCCGCCAGGCAAACGCGCCAAGCTCGGCGGCACGCTGGCTTTCGACCAGATGAATTTCAGATCGCTCTTCGATGCGTTCATACTTCGCCTGGCGGCCGGTGAAGCAAATGGGCCACCGGATGGCGGTGCACTGCAGAAGCTGGACCTCGACCTCAGGCTCTCCGCAAAGCAGGCCCTGATCGAGCCTTTCATGCTTTCGGATGTCGGCGCGAGCATCATCGTTTCCAGCAACGAGGCGAAGTTCGACATCGGCGACAGCCAGTTTGAAGGTGGCACGCTGTCTGCTCATCTGGAGGCGATGCGCGGGGATTTTGACGGCGGCGGCAAGCTGCAGCTGTCGATCCGGGGGGCTGACTTTGCCGGCCTGATCGAGCGGCTTCAGCTCCGGGGACCACTTCCCCTTGCCACCGGCTCTCTCGACATGTCGCTCAAGACCTCGATGCCGCTCTGGAAGGCGGGCGCTGGCGACGTGACCGGCAGGATCGCTTTCCGCGCGCGCTCGGGCTCTCTGCCGAGCTTCGATGCCGAAGCCGTGCGCGAAAAGGCCGCACGGGCCGACTTCTTCCCCTTGAATGCGGTCTCCCACCAAGCCTTCGCCTTCGACAATTTCGACATCGCCGCCGATCTCGCGGACGGCGCGGCGACGATCCATGGTGGACGGATCGAAGGGCCGCTCGAGACGCTCGTCCTTTCCGGCGTCATCCCATACCGATCGAACGGATTGGCGTTGTCGGGCACGATCGAAGCAACCGATCCGACGGCGTCAACCAGTTTGCCGCCTCTGCCGTTCTTCGTTGGCGGCGCTTGGCCGGAGCCGGTTATCTCCCCTGCTCCCATTACGCAGCAGGGGTCGACCAAATAATCACGGCGCGTTTGCCGCTGCACGCTCGTCGCGCTCGCGCTGCAGTTCGCGGCGTTTCGTGATCATGGAGGCGCAGATGACGCCGATCGCCACAATCCCGATCAGAATGGTGCAGACCGCGTTGATCTCAGGCGTTACCCCGAGGCGGACTTGGCTGTAGATCTTCATCGGCAACGTCGTGGCCCCGGGACCCGAGGTGAAGCTCGTGATCACGAGATCGTCCAACGACAACGTGAAAGCGAGAATCCAACCGGACAAGACGGCGGGCGCAATGATCGGCAGCGTCACTTCGAAGAAGGTCCTTACCGGTGGTGCGCCGAGATCCTGCGCCGCCTCCTCAATCGAGCTGTCGAAGCTCACGAGGCGTGATTGCACGACGACCGCCACGAAGCACATCGTAAACGTCGTATGAGCGAGCGTGATTGTCCAAAAACCGCGGTCGAGGCCGATCGCCACGAACAGCAATAGAAGCGACAGGCCGGTGATCACTTCAGGCATGACCAGCGGCGCATAGACCATGCCGGAAAACAGCATGCGTCCGCGGAATCGCGTGTAGCGTACCAGAGCGATCGCTGCGAGCGTTCCAAGGATCGTCGCAGCGGTGGCCGAGAGGAGGCCAACACGGATCGTCACCCACGCGGCGTCAAGCAAAGCCTGATTGTCCAAGAGCGAGACATACCACTTGGTTGAAAAGCCGCCCCAGACGGTCACGAGCTTTGACTCGTTGAAGGAAAACACGACCAGCAGAACGATCGGCAGATAAAGAAACGCAAAGCCGAGCGCGACGGAAGCGACGTTGAAACGGGTCCATCTCAGCATGTCTATCTCCCCTGCTCTTCGGCCTTGGCCTGGGCGTTCTGGAAGAACACGATCGGGATCACCAGGATCAGCAGCAGGATCGTCGCCACCGCCGAAGAGACCGGCCAATCACGGTTGGCGTTGAACTCGTTCCACAACGTCTTGCCGATCATCAGCGTCTGCGATCCACCAAGCAGATCGGGGATAACAAACTCGCCGACCGCGGGGATGAAGACCAGCATGCAGCCGGCGAGGACGCCCGGCAGCGACAGCGGGAAGGTCACCCGCCAGAATGCGCTGATCGGAGTGCAGCCAAGATCCTGCGCAGCCTCGATCAGAGTGCCATCCATCTTCTCAAGCGACGAGTAGAGCGGCAGTACCATGAACGGCAGATAGGAATAGACGATGCCAATATAGACTGCGACGTTGGTGTTCAGGATAATCAACGGGCTGTCGATGACATGCAGCGACAGCAGCAGCTGGTTGAACAGTCCCTCCGGCTTCAGGATCGCGATCCAGGAGTAGACGCGGATCAGGAAGCTCGTCCAGAACGGCAGGACGACCAGCATCAGCAGCGTCGGACGGATGCTG
The DNA here is from genome assembly GCF_014193145.1 of Rhizobium sp. BK060. Lineage (NCBI taxonomy): Bacteria > Pseudomonadati > Pseudomonadota > Alphaproteobacteria > Hyphomicrobiales > Rhizobiaceae > Rhizobium > Rhizobium sp. BK060. Next base: position 182,579 of record NZ_JACHYW010000002.1, on the reverse strand, counting down.
CGCGGAGCCTGAGCCATGCCATAGGCGATCGGGTAGGCGATCAAAAGCGTAAGGAACGTCGATATCCCAGCGATCACCAGGCTCGATATGTAGGACTTCATGTAGAGCGGATCATCGATCAGATAGCTGTAGTTGTCGAAGGAGAAGGTGCTCACCTTCTCCCAGAATCCGGCCCAGCCGTCACCGAGGGAAAAGACCGGCTCGTAGGGCGGCATGGCGATTGCCGTCGTCGACAGCGAGATACGGAAAACGATGAAGAACGGCGCCAAGAAGAACAGCAGCAGCCAGACATATGGAATGATTATGACCAGGCGATTGTAGAAGGTGGAACCGAGCTTGCCCATGGTTCAATCCTTGAGGAGGACGCCGGCATCCTCGGCGAAGGTGATCCAGACTTCCTGATCGTAGATGAACGGATCGTCGACCGCGCGCTGGGAATTAAGGAGCGAGGCCTTGACCACTTTGCCGTTCTTCAGCTTCACGTGGAAGACCGTCATGTCGCCGAGATAGGCGATGTCCCATAGTTCCCCGGACGCCGCGTTCACCTTTGGATTGGCTGGAGGCTTGCGCGAGACTTTCAGCTTTTCCGGGCGGATCGCAAAACCGACGGACGAGCCCATGGCCGGCTTTTCGGGGGTGATGACGCTAATTGAGAAATCTTCATCGACCGCGATCTCGACGGTGCTGTCATTCGCGCTGGCGACTTTGCCGTCGAAGATGTTGACGTCGCCGATAAAGTCCGCGACGAAGCGGGAATTCGGCGCCTCATAGATCTCGGCGGGCGTCGCGACCTGGATTACCTTTCCGTGGCTCATGACCGCAATGCGGTCGGCCATAGTCATCGCCTCTTCCTGGTCGTGGGTGACAACGACAAAGGTCAGGCCGAGGTTTTGCTGTAGGTCCATGAGCTCGAATTGCGTTTCCTCGCGCAGCTTCTTGTCGAGCGCACCGAGCGGCTCGTCTAGCAGCAGCACCTTCGGCCGCTTGGCAAGGGAACGCGCCAGAGCCACGCGCTGGCGCTGGCCGCCGGAGAGCTGGTTCGGCTTGCGCGTGGCGAACTTCTCGAGCTTCACCATCTTCAGCATCTGCAGAACGCGTTCGGCGATCTCCTCCTTTGGCATGCCATCCTGGCGCAGGCCGAAGGCGACGTTCTTCTCAACCGTCATATGCGGGAAGAGCGCATAGGACTGGAACATCATGTTGACCGGACGCTTGTATGGCGGCGTTCCGGCGAGGTCGGTACCGTCGAGGACGATTTCGCCCGAGGTCGGCTGTTCGAAGCCTGCGAGCATGCGCAGCAGCGTGGATTTTCCGCAGCCGGAAGCCCCCAGCAGGGCAAAGAATTCGCGATGATAGATGTTCAGCGACAGGTCGTCGACCGCCATGAAATCGCCGAACCGCTTCGTGACGTTGTTAAACGAGATGAAGGGCTTCGACGTAGGGTCTGCCCACGGTGCAAAGGAGCGGCGGATATTGCCGAGTGACTTCATATTGTGCCCCGAGTATTATTTTTGGAAGCCGACGTCCCCTGCGATCGGCGTAAGAAAAGGCCCGGACGTTGCCGACCGGGCCTGATTTCAATTACTGGCCGGTGACGACTTTCGTCCAGATCCGGGTCGCGGTGCGTTGCGTTTTCGGATCCCATGGGGTGACGCTATAGAGCTTCTTCATCACGTCCTCGCTCGGATAGACCGACGGGTCTTCGAGGACTGCCTTGTCGATGAACTGCTGCGACGCCTTGTTACCGTTGGCATAGAACACGTAGTTGCTGGCCTTGGCGATGACTTCCGGCTTCATCAGGTAGTTGAGGAATTCATGCGCCTCAGCAACATGCTTGGCATCCGCCGGGATCGCCATCATGTCGAACCACATCTGCGCGCCCTGTGACGGAATGGAATAGCCGATCTCCACGCCGTTCTTGGCTTCGGTCGCACGGTTGGCAGCTTGGAAAATGTCGCCGGAGTAACCGAAGGCGATGCAGATGTCGCCGTTAGCCAAGGCGTTGATATATTCCGAGGAATGGAACTTGCGAACGAAGGGCCGTACCTTTTCCAGCAGTTCGCCGGCCTTTTGCAGATCGGCCGGCTTGCTCGAATTGGGGTCAAGTCCGATATAGGTCAAGGCTGACGGCATGACATCCTTCGGTGCATCGAGAACATAGATGCCGCAATCCTTGAACTTTTCAGCAACCTTCGGATCGAAGATTGCTTCAAGGCCCGGCTCCTTTGCGTCCGGTCCGAGGATTTCGGCGAGCTTCTTCTTGTTGTAGCCAATCCCGTTGGTGCCCCACATGTAGTCCACCGCGTATTCGTTACCGGGGTCGTACATGGCGGTGCGCTGCTGGATCATATCCCACATATTGGAGAGGTTCGGCAGCTTGGATTTGTCGAGTTTCTGGAAGACACCGGCCTGGATCTGGCGCTGCAGGAAGTCACCGCTCGGCACGACCACGTCGTAGCCCGTACCGCCGGCGAGCAGCTTGGTTTCAACCGTCTCGTTGGAATCGAAGGTGTCGTAGACGACCTTGATGCCGGTTTCCTTGGTGAAGTCTTCGAGGATGGAGCTGTCGATATAGTCCGACCAGTTGTAGACGTTGACCACCCGCTCCTGCGCAAAGGACGGCGCAGCGGCGAACGCGAGCACAACGGCGCTTGCTGCAAGTCTTGCGATAGTTGACCTCATGATATCTCCTGTTTTCTTCTTGTTTTGCGGTGCCGCTTGCGGACGCCCACCCTCTGGTTTTAAAGCAGACTAGAAAGGTTTTTGAGAGCCCACAAGCGCAAAAACCTGCAGCCTCACTCATTTCACAGTCATTGGAAATCGAAGCTGCTGAGGCCTGCAACCATCTCATCGAGGCCCAACGGCCGTGTGACAGGCGGCTCGGCGCGCGCAAGGCATCCGCGCCGTTCGCAGAGGCGGCAGGCAGGTCCGATCGCGACCGGCTGTTGGATGGCTGCAACCTGGCCGTAGACCGACGCTTCACCAGCGGCAGTTTCACAACCAATCAGCAAGGCGGTGCGCCTCACCCGCTCGCCAAACGCGGCGTTCGGCCCCTCAAGCGTCCGGGAGACCGTGAGATAGCTGGCGCCATCTGGCATTTCGACCGTTTCGGCAAGAATCTGGCCCGGCTGCAGGAAGGCGGCATGAATGTTCAGCTTGGGACAGCCGCCGCCAAAACGCGAATGCGGGAAACCCTGCGCTCCCGCACGCCGCAACCGGTGACCGGCGGCATCGATCTCCATCATGAAGAACGGAATGCCGGAGGCACCCGGTCGCTGCAGCATGACCAGCCGGGCTGCCGCCTGCGCACAGGAAACGCCGAAGCGGGAACGAAGGATATCGACATCGTATCGGCTGCCCTGGGCCGCAGCCAGAAAGGGCGCATAAGGCATCGCGAGCGCCAGAGCTCCGTAACGACAGAGTTCGAAGCGCGCTATCCGCTTCGCCTCCGGCGTCGACAGCGCCAGACCATCGAGTTCCGCCAGGATCGCATCACGCAATGCAAGCGTGGCAACCTCCATGGCGACTTCATGTGCCTGATCAGCCGGCGACAGACGTTCGGAAACGAAGAGTCGCATAGAGTGCCGATCGAAACGACGCCGCAGATCCGGCATGACGTGAACCGGAAGGACGCGCACGCTTATGCCGCGCTCCGCCCGCAGCCACTCCTTGAACGCGACCGGGAGATCGCGCACCTCGGCAAAGCGCGCTAAAAAGGCCTCGGCGGCATTCTCCAGCTGGGGAAAATATGCCGAGCGCCGCTCAAGGAGATCGCGGACCTCGTCGGCCGGCAGCCGCGCACCGGCGAGCGGCACCTGCCCCGCACCCGCCGTTAGCGACGTCAGGTCCGACAGGCGGCTGGCCTGCTCGCTATAGGCACGGTAAAGTTTGATGATGCCGCTTGCGGCGTTGGGCGCCGCCTCTGCGACCTCCACGAGTTCCTGATCGCCGGGAAGTTCGCCGGCGAGCAGTGGATCCGCGAAAATCTCGCGCAGCTGATTGAGGCTACCGCCGCTCTCGTCCCTCAACTCCTCCAAATCAACCTTGTAGACCGACGATAGCTTCAGGAGCAGCTGTACCGTCAGCGGCCGCTGGTTGCGCTCGATGAGGTTGAGATAGGAGGGGGAGATGCCAAGCTCCTCGGCCATCGCGGACTGAGTCAGACCGAGGCCGTTGCGAATGCGCCGGACTTTTGGCCCCGCAAAAATCTTGCGCTCCGCCATGTGACAATCCTTTACAAGATTCCGACGCATCAGAATTTACAATACTTTACAGATTTACAGAACGCCCCTGTCAAAGGCTTTGCATCCTAACTCGTTTCTGACCGATATTCTACAGATAACTCTGGCCTTTCTCAGCAAATTGTAAATTCTGTCAATCATCCAACCGACCGCATAATCTGCAAGGAGCATGAAATGACAGAATTTGACAAGCTGCACCGAGACCTTCCAGAAGGACGCTTCAACGGGGTTGAGCGTCCCTACTCGATCGACGACGTCAAGCGCCTGCGCGGCTCCGTGGAGTTGCGCCATACGCTCGCGGAAATGGGCGCCAAGCGGCTGTGGCAGCTCCTGGATCAGGATGATTTCGTCAACGCGCTCGGCGCGCTTTCAGGCAATCAGGCAATGCAGATGGTTCGCGCCGGATTGAAGGCAATCTACCTCTCCGGCTGGCAGGTCGCCGCGGATAGCAATACCGCCTCGGCCATGTATCCGGATCAATCGCTCTATCCGGCGAACGCCGGTCCGGAACTCGCCAAGCGGATCAATCGGACCCTGCAGCGCGCCGATCAGATCGAAACATCAGAGCAAAACGGCCTCTCCGTCGAGACCTGGTTTGCGCCGATCGTCGCCGATGCGGAGGCAGGCTTTGGCGGCCCGTTGAATGCCTTCGAGATCATGAAGGCCTATATCGAAGCGGGTGCGGCCGGTGTTCACTTCGAGGACCAGCTGGCATCGGAGAAGAAGTGCGGCCACCTTGGCGGCAAGGTTCTGATCCCGACTGCGGCACATGTCCGCAACCTCGATGCGGCTCGCCTCGCCGCCGATGTCATGGGCGTTCCGACGCTCGTCATCGCACGGACTGACGCGGAGGCAGCCAAACTGCTGACATCAGATATCGACGAGCGCGACCAGCCCTTCGTCGATTACGATGCCGGACGGACGGTTGAAGGCTTCTATCAGGTTCGCAACGGGCTCGAGCCCTGTATCGCTCGCGCCGTCGCCTACGCGCCGCACTGCGATCTCATCTGGTGCGAAACCTCGAAACCGGATCTGGAGCAAGCACGCCGTTTTGCCGAAGGCGTGCACAAGGTGCATCCCGGCAAACTGCTCGCCTACAACTGCTCGCCGTCGTTCAACTGGAAGAAGAACCTAGACGACACGACGATCGCCAAGTTCCAGCGCGAACTCGGCGCGATGGGCTACAAGTTCCAGTTCATCACGCTGGCCGGATTCCATCAGCTGAACTTCGGAATGTACGAGCTCGCCAGAGGCTACAAGGACCGGCAGATGGCCGCCTATTCCGAACTGCAGGAGGCGGAGTTCGCGGCCGAGATCAACGGCTACACCGCAACCAAACATCAGCGCGAAGTCGGCACCGGCTATTTCGATGCCGTTTCGATGGCCATCACCGGCGGACGTTCGTCGACGACGGCGATGAAGGAATCCACCGAGCACGCGCAGTTCAAACCAGCAGCAGAATGATCGCACCAAGGAGGAGAATGCCATGCCTACGCTTGCACGCGTCAAGGAACGCGCTGAAGAACAATCCACCTGCATGACACCGGATCAGCAGACGATGATCCGCATGCTGGCCAATGACCTGCACCGGCTGAACCAGTCGGTCATGAAGGCGGTCGATGCCGGCGTTTCCGTCGAGATCGTTCGCTCGGCGAGACACCATGGCGGCGACGGGAACTGGGGAGACCTTTTGATCCCCGTCATCGTCGCGGGGCGCAACTGAGTAGGATCAGGCGACGCTCTCAGCTTCGGCTGGAGCGCTTGCCCGCGAAGAGATCGACATGGCTCTTCAGCAATCTCGTCATGCGATCGGCAACGGTCCGGATTTCCGGCCGGTGCCGATCTTCGCTGTTCATGACGATCCATTGCCGGTGGCGCAGTTCCGGCAGCTCGCTGCCGAGGCGCTGCAATTCGGGATCGAGGTCGCCGACGAAGCACGGCAAGACCGCCTTACCGGCCCCTGCCCTCACCAGTTCCGGCAGTGAGCGCGGCCGGTTGACGGTCGCAGCGATCGAGCCGGCTGCGTTGCGATGCGGCCAGCGAAGGTAGTTCGATATCGCATCCTCTTCGGCGACGGCCACCCAGCGCTCATCGGTCCCGTCAGCATTCCGTCTGACATAGACAGCATAGGCCACTTCGCCGAGCAGGCGGGCGGCAAGGTTGCCTTCTTCCGGTTCAAAGGCGCGGATACCGATGTCGCTTTCCCTGTAGTTCAGATTGGCGCGTGCTTCGCCGATGGTCAGCGACACCGCGAAGGCATCGCCGGGCTTGCGGACAGCAGCGAAGTTCTCCGTCAGCAGCCATGCGATCCAGGTGCCGGCGGCGATCCTCACCGTTGCGCCGACGCTGCTTGCCTGCCGCCAGGCATCGACCTTGCGCGCCGCCGCCTCCATGTCCTGCAGATGGTCCAGAAGCACCTGGCCATCGACAGTGAGGCTGTAGCCCGTCTGGCTGCGGACAAAGAGAGCCTTGCCGATCTCATGCTCCAGATCGAGCATGCGACGGCCGATCGTGGCGGGGCTCAGCCCGCTTGATGCGCTGGCACCGGTCAGCCCGCCAAACCGGGCAACCTGAAGAAAGAGCTGAAAAGAATCCCATTGCGTATTTTTCATTGACGAAAAACATAGTGGGATAATTCGTGTTTATAAACCAGATTTTGATGAATAACTAAAGCGATGCCCAGACGGAAGGACATCGTCATGATCACTCTCATCGCCATTGCCCAGATTGCAGACCTGCTCAACGACAGCCGTGGCAAATATTCGCCGCGAGCCGAAAGCGAGTTCTACGAAAGCTTCGGCAGCTCCCGGCTAGTCCGCTTCGCGGCCTTGCTCACATCCTTCAGAATATCGGTCAAAGCGTTTCGCGCCAGAGCACCCGGCCGTTGTCGACCTGAGCGCAGCGATCAGGCCGCCTGCCTCGTCCGGCCGTAATCGGGAGCGGCATCGAAGCGGAACTGCTGAACCAGCGCCATCAACGCATCCGCCTCATTCGCAAGCTGGCGGCTCGCCTCGGTCGTTTCCTCAACCATTGCGGCGTTCTGCTGCGTCATCTGGTCCATCGCATTGACGGCGCCGTTGACCTCCTGCAGAGCGGCCGATTGGTCCTGGCTTGCCGTTGCGATCGTTTCGACGTGACTGCTGATCGCGATGATCTCCTGACTGATCGCGGCGAGCACCGAGCCGGTCTTCTGCACGAGACCGGATCCGGTCGTGACCTCCCGCGTCGACTTCTCGATCAGGCCCTTGATTTCGCGCGCGGCGTCTGCAGAGCGCTGCGCGAGCTCGCGCACTCCCTGCGCAACGACGGCGAAACCCTTGCCTGCCTCACCGGCGCGCGCCACCTCGATACCGGCGTTCAACGCCAGCAGGTTCGTTTGAAATGCGATGTCGTCGATGACTTCAATGATCTGTTCGATCTGCTTCGAGGCCTCCTCGATGCGGTCCATCGCCGCGACCGTGTCGCTGACCACGGTGCCCGAGCTATCGGCGTTCTTCTTCGTCACGGATACGGCGTCGTTCGCCTCCCGCGCACGCACCGCAGACGATTTGACCGTTACCGTGATTTCCTCGACGGCGGCCGCCGTTTTCCTCGAGATTGGCAGCCTGCGCTTCCGTACGCTTCGAAAGCTCGTCGGCGGAAGCCAGCATGGCGCGGGAATTGCTCTGGATCGAAGCGGTGTTGTCACGAATGCGGGCCAGCGTTTCCTGCAGGCGGATGAGCGATGCGTTGAAATCGACACGAAGCTGCTCCAGGCAACCGACGAACGCAATCTCGATCGTCGGGGAGACATCGCCCTGCGCCAGACGCGCCAAACCGGCCGCGAGCTGATTGACGGCGAAGTCGATCTGACCGTCGAGCGTGCGCTTCTCGGCATCGTTGCGAGCGCGCTCGTCGTTGCTGAGTTGGCGCTGTTCGGCCGCCTGCGTTTCCAATGTCTGGCGAGCGCGGGCGTTATCCCGGAAGAGCGCGAGGGCGCGTCCGATGGCGCCGAACTCGTTCTGCTTCTCCACACAGGGGATCGATCCATCGAGATTTCCGGCAGAGTTCGTATGGATGGTAGCGGTCAGCGCTTCCAGCGGCCTGACGGACGTCCGGATGGCGAAGTAGGCGACTACGCCGACCGGCAGCAATACCGCGACGCCAGCGCCGGCCACCAGGATCAGCAACTGCTGCAGACTATTGTAGTAAACCTCCATCGGGATGCCGATGAAGAGGATGCCGACATTTGAGCCGGTCGCGTTCTTGACCGGGAAATAACCAGTCATGAACTTCCGACCGAACAGCTCTGCCGGGCCGTAGTAGGCCTGCCCCCTGGCCAATACCACCTGCGCGGGGTGATCCGCTGCGAGCTTCGTGCCGACGGCGCGATCGCCGTTTTCCTTCTTCACGTTCGTCGAGACGCGGACGTAGTCGCTGCCCTGACGTTCAAATGCGGTTGCAACGCCTGCAATCGACTGCGCGGTAAAAGAAAATCTTCAAAAAATTGGCAATTGTCAAAAATTTGAAATCGAGCCCAAGCGCTGAGCCGTCTCCAGGCCGTGGCAGGAGGCAGAAAGCAAAAAGCCCCGGAAAATCCGGAGCCTTTGTGGCGATTGAGTTCGATCGTCTTATGCGGCGCGATAGATCGTGCCCTGCATGTCGCCGTCGATCTTGAACTGCCGGATCAGTTGCAGGAGCAGATCCGCTTCCGTTGCAAGCTCGCGGCTCGCGGCGGTGGTCTCTTCGACCATTGCCGCGTTCTGCTGCGTCATCTGATCCATTTGATTCACCGTCGCATTGACTTCCTGCAGCGCGCCCGACTGGTCATGGCTCGCACGGGCGATCGTCTCGACATGCTGGCTGATCGTGACGATCTGAGCGCTGATCTTCGCAAGCACCGTGCCGGTCTCTTGCACGAACTGCGAGCCGGAGCTGACCTCTGTCGTCGATTTGTTGATGAGGCCCTTGATCTCCTGCGCAGCAGCAGCGGAGCGCTGCGCCAACTCACGCACCTCCATGGCGACGACAGCAAAGCCCTTGCCGGCTTCACCGGCGCGCGCCGCTTCGATGCCGGCGTTCAATGCCAGCAGATTGGTTTGGAACGCGATCTCGTCGATGACGCCGATGATCTGCTCGATCTGGCGGGAAGCATCTTCGATACGGCCCATCGCGTCGATGGCGTTGCTGACGACGACTGCCGAGTCGTCGGCGCTGCGCTTGGCCTGGCGGACGATCTGATCAGCGTCCTTGGCGCGCTCCGCAGAGGAGCGGACCGTCACCGTGATCTGTTCAACCGCGGCGGCGGTCTCTTCAAGCGAAGCTGCCTGCTGCTCGGTGCGCTTGGCAAGATCTTCGGCGGACTGAGCCATCTGGTTGCCGTTGCCCTGGATCATCTCGACGTTGTCGCGGATCTGGCTCATGGTTGCCTGCAGGCGCATCATCGAACCGTTGAAGTCCTGGCGAAGCTGCTCGAGACGCCCGATGAACGGCGTATCGATCGTGGTCGAAATGTCGCCCTGCGACATGCGCTCGAGACCGGAGGCCAGCGCGTTGACCGCAAACTCGATCTGGCGGTCCATCTCCCGTTTCTCGGCATCGTTGCGTTGGCGCTCGTGCTCGGCAGCAGCACGCTCTTCATCGCTCTGCTCCTCAATACGGATCTTGGAGATCGCATTCTCCTTGAAGATGCCGAGTGCGCGGGCCATGTCGCCAATTTCGTCATGCCGCTGATCGCCCGAGATGTTCGTATCGAGCGCGCCATCGGCAATGCGCCGCATGGCCGCGGTGATCTGACCAATCGGACGCTGCAGAGTTAGAACCAGGGCGATACCGCCGATGATCGAGACCAGAATGCCAAGACCGGTCGTCAGCACCGAAATGCCGTTCGCCTGCGTACGCTCGGCACCGGCGCTCTGCTTTTGCAATTCGGCAAAGGTCGTCAGTTGACCCCAGACGGCATCAAGTTGCTGGCGGGCGGATGCGTAGTCAGTAACACGCTGGTTGATCGTATCAACGAGGCTCTGGGCGTCCTTGTCCATCGAGGCAAGGGCTGGAGACATGGCCGCGACGATGTCTTCCGCGAAGTTCATACCCTTCGCGCTGGCGAGCAGCGTGTTGAGATTGGTGCCGAGCGTCGCGATCTCCTGATGCAGGCGGACGCGGTTTTCCTTGCCCGGCTTGGCGGCGAATTCACCGAGGACGAGCTGAAGCGAGTAGATCGCGCTCTCCAGGCGGCGCGTGTCCTCGAGCACGGAATTCGTCTGGGCGATACGGCTGTCGAGCTCGACGAAGGTGGTCGTCGCCGCGCGCATCATCTGCGTCGCCGTCAGCTGCGTATAGGTCGACATCTGACGGAAGCGCGAGACAAGCCGCCCGAGATTGGCTATCGCCTCATCGGTGCCGGCGTCAGCAGCAGTTGCCTGCGCCTTCACGTCACTGATCGTCTGCGACAGCGACTGCGTCATGCTCTTCTGGTTCGCGGGTACCGAAATCTCGATCAGGCGCTGAGCCTTCGTGATGGCAGGAATGGCGTCGGTAACGACCTTCAGCTTGTCGGCGGGCAACTGGGCCTTGTTGAAATCGCCCATGACTGTGGCAAGCGTGTCCCCGCCCTTCAGCAGGCGATCGGCGGCGCGGAGCGTTGCCGTCGCGTTGCCTTCGTCCTTGCGGATATTTTCCTCAAGCTGCTGCGCATCGTAGTTCACGTTGAAGCGGCTTGTGATCATCACCTTCTGCGCGTCGTCGATCGACTTGCGGAGAGCGAGCTCCTGCTCATGAAGAGTCCAGAGCTTGCCCACGGTGTCGGAAATCCCGGAAGTGCCGTCAATCGCAACCCGCAGGTTGTCGCGTCCGCCGTTTTCGCCGATCTGCTTCAGCGTGGCGTTCAAAGTACCTTGCTGTGTCTTGATGTCCCCATAAAGCTTGTCGCGTGCTTCCTGGCTGGTGATCTGCAGGAAGTCGTCCATGGAACCATAAAGATCCTTGAACCCGCTTAGCGACTGCAGGACGCTGTTGGAGATTTCCATACGCCCCTGCAGCAGACCAGAGGCATAGAGACCGGTCAGGCCGACGGCAGAAATGCTTACAACAAAGGGCAATACAAAGATCAGGACCTTGGTCTTGATCCTGAAACGGGAAAGAATCTTATCAATCAACATGGCGGTTCCGGCCTTCCATACACCACTCCTCCCGCCGGCCGCCTGGCGGGCGCCGACCGAGTGCATCGAGCTGCTCTATTGGAACAATTGGAATCCCGGACACGAGGCCTGGGCGGCAGTCATTGCCAGCTCGCTTCACGTCAAAACGGAAAGCGCCCAAAAAATATCGAGCGAGTTTTGCAGAGGATGTCTTAATTTTCGGATAAGCGAAAACTCGGGATAGCCGTGTTCAAATCAATTTATCCGCTAGACGGCCGGCGCGCAAATGCGCGCCATGCCAGGCGTCTAAAGATCGCGCATGTCAGAACCAACGTGCGAGGAGGAGAGCGGCCACGGCGGCCAGTGCACTGGCAGAGATGACGAAATAGCGTACGGCGACGAGCTTGTTGTCGGGCTTGGCTTGAGCGATTGCAATGGCGCGTGCGCGTCGTGTGTTCTTGTTCATCTGCAGAACCTCACTTCATCTCTGGCATAACAATCCAACAAAACGACTTGCTGGTAAAGCTCTATTTAGGAAGCGCTTTTCCAACTGTCATTGAGGCAGGATGGCGCACCCTCCTTAAGAACTCTTGAATCGAGCGGGTTGTTTCGTGCCTACAAAGATTCACCGGCAACGAAGCCGGAAGCCCACGCCCACTGGAAATTATAGCCACCGAGCCAGCCGGTCACGTCGATGCATTCGCCGATGAAGAAGAGGCCTGGGACGCTTTTCGCCGCCATGGTGCGGGAATCAAGCGCGGCCGTATCGATGCCGCCGAGCGTCACTTCGGCGGTCCGATAGCCCTCCGAGCCCGACGGCTTGATCTTCCAGTTCTGCACGGCGTCGACCAGACGCAGCAAAACCTTGTCGGAGAGATCGGCTATGTGACCCGCGATGCCTTCCCGCTCGGTCAGGTATTGCGCCAGCCGTTTCGGCAGAATCTCGGCCAGCGCCGTCTGCGCCGACTGCCGGCCATTTGCCCTTTTCGCGGTCTTCAGATGCTCGTGCAGATCGACATTCGGTTCGATGTCGACGGTGATGTCGTCGCCCTCGCGCCAATAGGAGGAGATCTGCAGGATCGCCGGACCGCTGAGGCCGCGATGCGTGAAGAGCAGGGCTTCGCGGAAGGCGGTATTGCCGTGGCGGATTTCGACCGAGGCTGATATGCCCGAGAGTTCGGAAAGGCTTTCGAGCGTGGCCTGATCCAGGGTCAGCGGCACAAGGCCGGGCCGCGTCTCGACCAGGGGAAGGCCGAACTGCTCGGCGACGCGATAGGCAAAGCCGGTCGCCCCCATCTTCGGAATCGACTTGCCGCCGGTCGCGAGGACCAGCGAGCGGCATTCGTATGCGCCCTCCGACGTCGAGATGCGGAAGCCTTCGCCGCTCTTTTCGACATCCCCGATCTCGGTACGCAGATGCAACGCCGCGCCGGCTGTCTGCATCTCGTCGAGCAGCATGCGGATAATGTCCTTGGCGCTATCGTCGCAGAACAACTGGCCAAGCGTCTTCTCGTGCCAGGCGATCCGGTGGCGATCGACCATGGCGATGAAGTCGGAAGGCGTGAACCGCGCGAGGGCCGATTTGCAAAAATGCGGATTGGCAGAGAGGAAGCTTTTCGGGCCAGTATTTATATTGGTGAAATTGCAGCGGCCGCCGCCGGAGATGCGGATCTTTTCGCCCGGCGTCTTCGCATGGTCCAGGACGATGACCGAGCGACCGCGCTGGGCGGCGCGAATGGCGCACATCATGCCGGCGGCGCCCGCGCCGATGACGATCACATCGCTTTTTCGCAAAACCACTTCCCTTGTCGAAAGGCGTCTTCTTTTTCCATCAAGAGGCGAAAGTCAACGTGCCTCCCCCTCGCCAATTGCCAAACTCCAGCTATGATGCCGTCACGATCAACGCAAACCGGTGTGTCATGTCCCCAAAAAAGACGACGCTGAAGCCTGCCAGAAACGTACCCGCCTCGAAGAAAACACCCCCGGACCCCGGACACCAGCGCGGCGTTGCAAACTGGAAGGAAGCAGCGCAGTTCTTGCGGGCGCGTGGCATCGAAGACATCGAGTGCATCACGCCGGACCTTGCCGGCGTGCCGCGCGGCAAGATGATGCCGAGCTCCAAATTCACGTCAAACACCTCGCTTGCCCTGCCCTCGGCGATCTACCGTCACACAATCTCCGGCGAGTATCCGGATGAGACCGAAAGCTTCCGCTATGAGCCCAGGGACAGCGACCTGAAGCTGGTTCCCGACCTTTCCACGCTCTCCGTGGTCCCTTGGGAAACCGACCCGACGGCGCAGGTGATCTGCGACATCGTCAGCGTAGACGGCGAAGAGGTTCCCTATACGCCACGCAACGTCCTGAAACGTGTACTGAAGCTTTATGGCGACCGCGGCTGGAAGCCGATCGTGGCGCCCGAGATCGAATTCTACCTGGTTGCCAAGAACGACGACCCCGACTATCCGCTGCATCCGCCGAAGGGCCGCTCCGGTCGCTCGATCCTCGGCGGTCAGGGCTATTCGATCGCCGGTATCAACGAGTTCGACGAACTGATCGACGACATCTATCATTTCTCGGAGAAGCAGGGCCTCGAGATCGACACGCTGATCCACGAGGAGGGCCCGGCGCAGCTGGAGATCAACCTGCGCCACGGCAATCCAATCGAGCTTGCCGACCAGGTGTTCCTGTTCAAGCGCACGATCCGCGAAGCGGCAATGAAACACGGCATCTACGCGACCTTCATGGCCAAGCCGATGCAGGGCCAACCGGGTTCGGCCATGCACATCCACCAGTCCGTGGTCAACGTGGAGACAGGCAAGAATATCTTCTCGAACCCGGACGGTTCCGCCTCACGTGAATTCTTCCATTTCATCGGCGGCCTGCAGAAATACGTGCCGAGTTCCATGGTGATGCTGGCGCCCTATGTGAACTCCTACCGCCGGCTGACGCCCGACATGTCGGCGCCCGTCAACAATGCCTGGGGTTACGACAACCGCACGACGGCGTTCCGTGTGCCGGTGTCCGATCCGCAGGCAAGGCGCGTGGAAAACCGCCTGCCGAGTTCGGACGCCAATCCTTATCTCGCGCTTGCCGCCTCGCTGGCCTCCGGCCTGCTCGGCATCATGAAGGGCATCGAGCCGACCGCGCCGACAGAGGACACGGCAAACGAGGGTTCGATCGATCTGCCGCGCGGTCTTCTGGAGGCCGTCGCACTGATGGAGGACGAGGAAGCCTTCGAGGAAGTATTCGGCAAGGAGTTCCTCGGTATCTACGCCGGTGTGAAGCGCGGAGAATTCGAAACCTTCATGCAGGTGATCAGCCCCTGGGAACGCGAATTCCTTCTGCTGAACGTGTAGGGAGGGCTTGGTCATGACATTGCAGGAGAGATGGCAAAGCCCCATTGCGCCCGGCATTTCGTGGTATCAGGCAACGGTCGGCGAACGGCCGACCTATCCCGCACTCGACGGCTCGACGACTTGCGACGTCGCGATCGTCGGCGGCGGTTACACAGGGCTGCAGGCTGCCTACAATCTCGCCAAGTCAGGCGTCTCGGTGGTTCTCATCGAGGCGTGCCGGTTTGGCGACGGCGCCTCCGGGCGCAATGGCGGCCAGCTCGGCACCGGACAGCGCTGGTGGCCGGAAGAGCTTGAGGAAAAAATCGGTTACGAGCGCTCGCGCGCGCTGTTTAACCTTGCCGAGGCCGCCAAGCGGCATCTCATGGATTTTGCCACGGACCATCAGATCGACATGGACTACATGCCGGGGCAGATGAACGTAGCGCACAAGGAAAGCTACAGGCCGGACTATTACGAAAATGCCGAGATCGCGGCTATGCGCTACAACTACCCTCATGTGCGCTTCATGGACAAAGCCGAGACCCAGGAGCGGCTTGGCTCGACGCGCTATTATTGCGGCGTTCGCGATACCGGCACGGGTCATATCCACCCGCTGAAGCTGCTGATCGGTCTGGCCCGTGTTGCGGCCAATGCCGGGGCGCAAGTTTTCGAGATGACGAAGGCGACGGCGATTCGCCAGGGTAGCCGCAAGGTGACGATAGAGACGCCGAGAGGCACGATCACCGCTGACAAGGCGTTGATTGCCTGCGACGGCTACATCGGCAATCTCGAGCCGGTGACTGCAAGCCACGTGATGCCCATTCGCTCCTTCATCGGCGCCACCGCTCCACTCGACCGCTATCCGGAGGTACTTTCTGGTGGCGAAGCCGTGGCCGACTCACGCTTCGTCGTGCGCTACTTCCGCAAGTCCAAGGACGGACGGCTACTCTTCGGCGGTCGAGAAGCCTATACGGCCGACAATCCGCGCGACATTACGCAGCACATCCGCCGGCAGATCGCGGAAATCTACCCGACGCTTCGGGATATCGAGATCACGCATGCCTGGGGCGGTTCGGTCGGCATCACCATGCCGCGGCAGCCCTTCGTGCGCGAGGTCATGCCTGGCGTGACCTCGATCGGCGGCTATTCCGGACACGGCGTCATGCTCGCAAACTATTGTGGAAGGCTCTACGCGCAAACGGTTCTGGGAAAATCGGCGGATCTCGATCTTTTCAGGTCGCTCGATATTCCGGCCTTTCCAGGGGGCGCCGCCATGCGGGCGCCGCTGCTCTTTCTGGCGCTTTCCTGGTTTGCGTTGCGCGACAAATTTTAGTCAGATTGCGGATTTCATCGCGCGGCAATTCGAACTAAAACCTCTTTCCGAGAGATTCATTGCATCGCACACTGGCTTTTTTAAATCGATTAGATTAAAGAGCCAATAACTCGTCTGATTGAGAGACATCCTCATGAGCAGCCAAATCATCCCCGTTGAACCCTTTGATTATGTCGTTTTCGGCGGCAGTGGCGACCTTGCAGAACGCAAGTTGCTTCCGGCCCTTTACCATCGTCAGATCGAAGGTCAATTCACTGAGCCGACCCGTATCATCGGCGCCTCGCGCAGCCCGCTTACGAACGAGGAATATCGAAAGTTTGCCCAGGACGCCCTGAAGGAGCATCTCAAGAAGGGTGAGTACGACGAGACCGAGGTCGCGAAATTCCTGCGGCGCCTGTACTACGTGCCTGTCGATGCGCGTTCGGACGCCGGCTGGGATCAACTGAAGAAGCTTCTGGATGAGGGCAAGGATCGCGTACGCGCCTTTTACCTCGCCGTTGCGCCTGGTATTTTCGGCGACATCTCGCAGAAGATCCACGACCACAAGCTGATCACCAAGTCGACGCGCATCGTTGTCGAGAAGCCGATCGGCCGCGATCTCGCTTCCGCCCTGCAGCTGAACGACACGATCGGCAAGGTCTTCAAGGAAGAACAGATCTTCCGTATCGATCACTATCTCGGCAAGGAAACGGTGCAGAACCTGATGGCGCTGCGCTTTGCCAACGCGCTCTATGAGCCGCTGTGGAATGCCAATCACATCGACCACGTACAGATTACGGTTGCCGAGTCGGTCGGCCTCGAAGGTCGCGCGGGCTACTACGATACCGCCGGCGCTCTGCGCGACATGGTGCAGAACCACATCATGCAGCTCGTCTGCCTGGTTGCAATGGAAGTTCCTTCTTCGATGGACTCCGAAGCCGTCCGCGACGAGAAGCTAAAGGTGCTGCGGGCATTGAAGCCGATCAACGCATCGAACGTCGAGACCAGCACCGTTCGCGGCCAGTATCGCGCAGGCGCTTCCGGCAGTGGTCCAGTCAAGGGCTACCTGGAAGAGCTCGAAGGCGGCGTTTCGAACACCGAAACCTTCGTTGCCATCAAAGCCGAGATCGGCAATTGGCGCTGGGCCGGCGTTCCCTTCTACATCCGCACCGGCAAGCGTCTTGCCGGTCGCATGTCAGAGATCGTCATCACCTTCAAGCCGATCCCGCACTCGGTCTTCGATCAGTCCGCCGGCCGCATCAACCAGAACCAGCTCATCATTCGCCTGCAGCCTGACGAAGGCGTCAAGCAGTCTCTGATGATTAAGGATCCAGGTCCAGGCGGTATGCGTCTGCGCAACGTCTCGCTCGACATGAGCTTCGCCGAGTCCTTCTCGGTGCGGAACCCGGATGCCTACGAGCGCCTGCTGATGGACGTCATCCGTTCCAACCAGACGCTGTTCATGCGCCGCGACGAAGTGGAGGCGGCATGGCAGTGGGTGGATCCGATCCTCAAGGGTTGGGAAACGACCGGACAGAAGGTTCAAGGCTATACCGCCGGCACCTGGGGTCCTAGCCAATCAATCGCGCTCATCGAGCGTGACGGCCGCACCTGGCACGACAACCTGTAGGATCAAAGACGATGGCAGCGACGATGCATGCTTTCGCCAACGGCGCAGAACTGGCTCGCAACCTGGCAGACAAAGTCGTTGCGTCGCTTTCCGCCGCAATCGACGCACGCGGAGCGGCGACGTTCGCCGTCTCCGGCGGTTCGACGCCGAGGCTCTTCTTCCAGGAGCTTTCGGCGCGTGATCTCGACTGGACCAAAGTGACCATCACGCTGGTCGACGAGCGTTTCGTGCCTGCGGACAATCCGCGCTCGAACCATCTGCTGGTGGCCGACAACCTCCTGAAGAACAAAGCGAAAGCCGCGCGCTTCCTGCCACTCTATCAGGCGGCGGCGTCGGTCGAGGACGCGGCGAAGCTTGCGACGACGGCGACCGCTTCGATCAGCAATCCCTTTGACGTGGCGATCCTCGGAATGGGCGGTGACGGCCACACGGCCTCGTTCTTCCCGGATGGCAGCAATCTGAAGGTCGCGCTCGACGCTAAGACGCCACGTGGTATCATTACCATGGAGGCGGACGGCGCGGGCGAGCCGCGGCTCACCTTCACCTTCTCCAGCCTTCAGGATGCAAAGCTGCTCGTGCTTCACATCGAAGGCGAGAGCAAGAAGGACGTCCTGACGAAGGCCGAGAGAGCCGGCGACGAGGCAGAGATGCCGATCCGCGCCATTCTGCGGCGGGCAACGAGCCCGGTCGAAGTCTACTGGGCTCCATAGGCCTTCGGGCAAGCCGCGAACGAAAATTGAAGAGCAACCAAGGCAGGATACCTCCCATGTCCGCTAATGCACGCATTTCTGCGATCACCGCCCGCATTGTCGAACGATCGAAGCCGACGCGCGGACTCTATCTGGAGCGCCTGCGAAACGCCGCTTCCAAAGGTGTAAGCCGCTCGGTTCTCGGTTGCGCCAACCTCGCGCACGGCTTCGCGGTCTGTTCCCCCGCGGAGAAGGAGGCACTGGCGGGGGACCGCGTGCCCAATCTGGGCATCATCACCTCCTACAATGACATGCTCTCCGCGCATCAGCCCTTCGAGCACTATCCGGCGATCATTCGCGAGGCAGCAGCGGAGGCCGGTGGCATCGCCCAGGTGGCGGGTGGCGTCCCAGCCATGTGCGATGGCGTCACGCAGGGCCAACCGGGCATGGAGCTCTCGCTGTTTTCCCGTGATCTGATCGCCATGGCGGCCGGTGTTGGCCTCTCACACAACATGTTCGATGCCGCGCTCTTCCTCGGTGTCTGCGACAAGATCGTGCCGGGCCTCGTCATTGCCGCCCTCTCCTTCGGTCACCTACCGGCAATCTTCGTGCCGGCCGGGCCGATGACGACGGGTCTTCCGAACGACGAGAAGTCGCGCGTGCGACAGCTCTATGCAGAAGGCAAGGTCGGCCGCGCCGAACTTCTGGAAGCGGAATCGAAGTCGTACCACGGTCCGGGCACCTGCACATTCTACGGCACGGCGAACTCAAACCAGATGCTGATGGAGATCATGGGCTTCCATATGCCCGGCTCCTCCTTCATCAATCCGGGCACGCCGCTGCGCGAAGCCTTCACGCGTGAGGCGGCCAAGCGGGCGCTGGCGATCACCGCACAGGGCAACGAGTTCACGCCCGCCGGCGAGATGATCGACGAACGCTCCGTCGTCAACGGCGTCGTCGGTCTGCATGCGACCGGCGGCTCGACGAACCACACCCTGCACCTTGTCGCCATGGCGCGGGCAGCAGGCATCCAGTTGACCTGGCAGGATATCGCCGAGCTTTCCGAAGTGGTGCCGCTACTGGCGCGCGTCTATCCGAACGGCCTTGCAGACGTGAACCACTTCCACGCGGCGGGCGGCATGGGCTTCCTCATCAAGGAACTGCTTAAGCACGGCATGCTACATGACGACGTGCGCACCGTCTTCGGCCAGGGCCTGCAGGCCTACACCATCGATCCCCGCCTCGGCGACGACGGCACGATCGTGCGCGAACCGGCGCCGGAAAAAAGCGTCGACCCGAAGGTGCTTGCCAATATCGAGACGCCTTTCCAGGCCAATGGCGGCCTGAAGATGCTGCGCGGCAATCTCGGCAAGGCCGTTATCAAGATCTCTGCGGTCAAGCAGGACAGGCACGTCATCGAAGCGCCGGCCGTCGTCTTCCACAGCCAGCAGGAATTGCAGGACGCGTTCAAGGACGGGAAACTCAACAAGGACTTCATCGCCGTTGTCCGTTTCCAGGGACCGAAGGCGAACGGTATGCCGGAACTGCACAAGCTGACGCCGCCGCTCGGCGTGCTGCAGGACCGCGGCTTCCGCGTCGCGCTTCTGACGGACGGCCGCATGTCGGGCGCCTCAGGCAAGGTGCCGGCAGCAATCCACGTCACGCCGGAAGCTGTCGACGGCGGTCCGATCGCGCGGATCAAGGACGGCGATATTATCCGCCTCGATGCGATCGCGGGCACACTGGAGGTGCTGGTCGACGCTGCCGATCTGGCTGAACGTGAATCTGTTGTCGCCGATCTTTCCGAGAACGAATTCGGCATGGGCAGGGACCTGTTTGCACCCTTCCGCCGCGCCGTTGGCCCTTCGGATCGTGGTGCAAGCGTGCTGTTCCACTGAGCGGCATTGCGCTGAAAAACAGCAAGCCCGCGAGGAAATGAACTGCCCCCCGAATGTTGGACAACAACCTTCGGGGGTCGGTTCAGAAACTCGCGGGCTTTTGTCTTTCAATGCTTCGAGAAATCAGGCGCGAATGTCGAGCACGCGATCACGGTGCGCCGGGTGTGTGCTGTAGACAAAGATCTTGTTGAGTTCCTTGTCATTCAACATCCGAAGGAACCGGACTTCGATCGTGTTGTTGGTATTCACCCGCATCAGCATGCAGCCGACCTTGGTGATGCGGGCATCCGGGATATCGAGATAGAACTGCTTCGGAAGGGCGTATTGGGTGAGCAGCGCGAGGACCGCAGTGCTCTTCGAAATACGAATGATATCGCATCGCCGGGACGCCATGTGCATGACGCCCTTCTCGGTATATTCGATGCGTGCGGCGTTCATCGTATCCTCCATCTTGAACCGCACCTCACGGTCGTACATGAAGGATTCTTCTTTGTTCAAGAAGTGCCCGGAAGGCATTGAATTGGATGCAGCCACCGCCGTATTCCCCTCGATATGCAACGGGGAAATCTTACCAATCGAATCTTTAACAGAAGGTGAGAAGAGTTCCGATTTGGGCCGTTTTTTGGAACGGCCCAAAAATGGATCGGATGCTATTTACGGTAGGTCCGGCCATCGGCATCGAACAGATGCAGCTTCGTCCGATCGGCGGAGAAATGCATCTTCTGACCCTTCCTGACGTCATAGATGCCGGGCAGCTTGACGATGATCGGTTCGCCTGGAACGAGGCCCTCGATGTAGAGAAGCGTCACTTCGCCGAGCGCCTCGACGATCGAAACTTCGCCCTCGAAGAGGTAGTCATCGCCGGCACCGGCGATACGCAAATCTTCAGGACGAACGCCGAAGCTTGCGGTCTTGCCCTTCTCGGCGGCCGCTGTGGGAATGTCTAGTGTCACGGACTTGCCGCCTGTCAGCGTCACCGTGGTCGTATTGCCAGCCTCGGTGATGGTCGACGGGATGACGTTCATGGCCGGAGAACCGATGAACTTGGCAACGAAGAGGTTTGCCGGACGCTCGTAGAGTTCCAGCGGCGCCCCCACCTGCTCGATATTGCCGGCGGAGAGGACGACGATGCGGTCGGCAAGCGTCATCGCTTCCACCTGGTCGTGGGTGACGTAGATCATCGTCGTGCCGGCCATCTGCTCGCTCAGCCGGGCGATCTCGATGCGGGTTGCGACACGAAGCGCTGCGTCGAGGTTCGACAGCGGCTCATCGAAGAGGAAGACCTTGGGGTTGCGGCAGATGGCGCGGCCGATGGCGACACGCTGCCGCTGACCACCGGAGAGCGCCTTCGGCAGGCGATCGAGGTACCGGGTGAGCTGCAGGCTTTCGGCGGCGGCACGAACGCGGCGATCGATCTCCTGCTTGCTTTCGCCGGCGATCTTCATGCCGAACGCCATATTGTCGTAGACCGTCATATGCGGATAAAGCGCATAGGACTGGAACACCATGGCGATACCGCGCTTGGAGGGCGGAACGTCGTTGACCAGTTGGCCGTCGATATACATGTCACCGCCGGTGATGTTCTCCAGGCCGGCAATCATGCGCAACAGGGTGGATTTTCCGCAGCCCGAAGGACCGACGAACACAACGAACTCGCCCTCCTTGATCTCCAGATCGATGCCGTGGAGAACGTCCACGGAACCGTAGGATTTGCGAATATCCTTGAGCGTCAGTCCAGTCATTAATTCCTCCTCCTCAAATCGTCAGGCGAGACGAGCGAAGTACGCTCCCCACGCCGGAATATCGATCTTCTCACCGTAGTTATTGCTGACGAAGCCGTGGCCCGTCAACGCCTGCCAGTCTCCGGCAGGCAAAACGACGGCGCTTTCGGCAGCGCTCATGTTGAAGACGCAGAGCAGCTTTTCGTTGCCATACTCGCGCACGAAGATCAGCACGTCGTCCTGCGGCTCGATGAACTCGATCTCGCCCTTGGCGAACGCCGGGTGCTGCTTGCGGAAGGCAAGGAAGCGGCGATAGTGCTCGAGCACGGAGGTTTCGTCGCCCTGCTGGACGCTGACGGCGCGCAGGATGTGCTCGACCGGAACCGGCAGCCACGGCTTGACGGTCGAGAAGCCGCCCTGAGCGACCTGACTGTCCCAAACCATCGGCGTGCGGCAGCCGTCACGGCCCTTGAATTCCGGCCAGAACTGGATGCCATAGGGGTCCTGCAGGTCCTGGTAGGCGAGATCTGCCTCTGTCAATCCAAGCTCTTCTCCCTGATAGAGGCAAACGGAGCCGCGCAACGTCATCAACAGCGATGTGTACTGCTTGGCAAAGGCATCGTGATCGGCAACGAGCGATCCCCAGCGGCTGACATGGCGCATGACATCGTGGTTGGAGAATGCCCAGCAGGCCCAGCCATCCGGTGCAGCCGCCGCGAAATCCTCCATCACTTCCTCGACACGTTCCGGCGAGAGCGGATCGGGAGCCAGGAACTCGAAGGCATAGCACATGTGCATCTTGTCGTTGCCGGAAGTGTATTCTCCGACAATCTCAAGACCGCGCTGGCTGTCGCCGACTTCGCCGACCGCTGCAATCGCCGGAAACTCCTCGAGCACGGCGCGGAACCGCTTCAGGAACTCCAGGTTCTCGGGACGGTTCTTGTCGTAGACGTGTTCCTGGAAGTTATACGGATTGACCGCCGGAGCGGTTGAAGCGTTGCGGCGCTCGGGAGGCAGCGCCGGATTGTCACGCAGTTCCTTGTCGTGGAAGTAGAAGTTGATCGTATCGAGACGGAAGCCATCGACACCGCGCTTCAACCAGAAACGGACGACATCCAGCAGCCGGTCCTGAACCTCGGGATTGTGCAGGTTCATATCCGGCTGCGAGGTAAGGAAGTTGTGCATGTAATACTGCATGCGCGTCGGATCCCACGCCCATGCGGACCCGCCGAAGATCGACAGCCAGTTGTTCGGTGGCGTGCCATCCGGCTTGGCATCGGCCCAAACATACCAATCCGCCTTGGCGTTGGTCTTGCTGGCGCGGCTTTCGACGAACCACGGATGCTGGTCGGAGCTGTGCGAGATGACGAGATCAATCATCACGCGAATACCGAGGCGATGAGCCTCAGATATCAGCGTGTCGAAATCCACCAGCGTGCCGAAGATCGGATCGACGTTCTCGTAGTCGGAAACGTCATAGCCGAAATCGCGCATCGGCGAGGTGAAGAAGGGCGAGATCCAGATCGCGTCAGCGCCAAGGGCGGCGACATGCGGCAGGCGAGCGGTGATGCCCTTCAGGTCGCCGATGCCGTCGCCATTGGAGTCCTGGTAGGAGCGCGGATAGATCTGATAGATCACCGCGCCACGCCACCAGTCCTTGTCGGCCGTCAAAATGGATTGAGATGCCATGCTCATGTTTCCTGTTGGATAGTCTTGGGTTGCCTAACCGCCCTTGACCGAGCCCGCGAGCAGACCACGCACCAGATAGCGCTGCAAGCCAAAGAACACGAGCAGCGGTACGACAATGGTGACGAAGGCCGAGGCCGTCAGGATCTCCCAGTTGCCCCCCCGCGAGCCGAGCAGCGCGTTCAAGGCGCCGGTCAACACGAGGTGGTCCCTGTCGGTGCCGAGGAAGACCATGGCGACGAGCAGGTCGTTCCACACCCACAAGAACTGAAAGATCGCGAAGGACGCGAGCGCGGGAAAGGATAGAGGCAGTACGATGCGGGTAAAGATTTCAAAATCGCTCGCGCCATCGACACGGGCGGATTCGATGATCTCCTTCGGGAGACCGGCGATATAGGCACGCAACAGATAGATCGCCAGCGGCATGCCAAAGGCGGTGTGCGCAAACCATATCCCGGGATAGGTCTTCGACGGAGCGTCGAGCAGCGAACCAATGCCGTTATAAAGCCGCAGAAGCGGAATGAGCGACATCTGCAGCGGCACGACGATGAGGCCGACGACAAGCGCGATCAGCAACGCACGGCCCGGGAATTCCATCCAGCTTAGCGCATAGGCTGCAAAAGCCGCAATGAGGATCGGGATAATCGTTGCGGGGATGGTAACCGTCAGCGAGTTGATGAAGGACTGGCCGATCCCCTCACCGGTGAGAACGTTCCGATAGTTCTGCAACGTGAATTCAGGCGGCGTGGCGACTGAAATGTAGACGCGCCGGCCGCCGTCATCCGGGCCAAAGGCGGCGGGCTTCGTGTAACGATAGCTTCCGTCATCGTTGACGGTGAGCGAAAGGCCGTCACCCAAGTCGGCCGTCTCGCCGGCCTTGTAGGCGGCCGGTTGCTGGACACGCGTGCCGAACGCCCTGATGGAGCGGCCCTGCAGTCCCTCGAGAACATTGCCTGAAATGACGTAAACCGCGCCGTCCTGCTTCTGCTGGTCCGGCTGCCCAAGGCGGGCGGCCACGGTTCGGGACGAGCCGGCGAAGGCCGTCCACCAGCCGGAAGAAACGAGCTGATCCTTGTCTCGCAGGGCACTAACGAAAATGCCGAGCGTCGGTATCAACCAGATAATGACGATGACGAGCACCGCGAAGTGAACGAAGAGGCGGGCCGGGCCGATCTTGAAGAAACTTCCTGATAGGGTCATCTCAGTGGCCTCCCAGCTCGCGATTCGCACGGCGGACGTTCCAGACCATGATCGGCGTCACGGCCAGCATGATGATCAGCGCGATGACCGCGCTTCGGCCGGAATCGCCGCCTCCCCGGAAGAGCCAGTTGAACATCAGGTTGGCGAGCACCATCGAATTCCACTGGCCGTTGGTCATGGTCAGCACGATGTCGAACACCTTAAGGACGAGGATGGTGATCGTGGTCCAGACGACGGCGATCGTGCCCCAGACCTGCGGCACCATGATGCGCCAGAAAATCTGCCAGCCATTGGCGCCATCGATGACGGCAGCCTCGATGGTTTCTTCAGGGATACCGCGCAGCGCCGCAGACAGGATCACCATGGCAAAGCCCGTCTGAATCCAGATCAGGATCACCATCAGGAAGAAGTTGTTCCAGAAGGGCACCGAGATCCAAACCTGCGGTGTGCCGCCGAACAATTGGACGATCGCGTTGAGGAGCCCGATTTGAACATCGTTGCCGCCGCGGTACTCGTAGATGAATTTCCAGATCACCGAGGCGCCGACGAAGGAGATCGCCATCGGCATGAAGACGATGCTCTTGGCGATGTTGCCCCACCAGATGCGGTCGGTCATCACGGCGATGACGAGGCCGAAGAAGGTGCAGGCCGCCGGCACGACGGCCAGCCACAGGATATTGTTGAAGATCGATTGGCGGAACTCGCGGTCCGTCAAAGCCCACTGATAGTTCGCGAAGCCGACGAACTGCTCGCCGGAGCGATCATAGAAGGAAAGGATCAGCGTGGCGACCACGGGATAAACGAGGTAGACGATAAGAAGGAAAAGGGCCGGCCCGATGAACAGCCACGGCCGGATCATCGCCCGCCGGTTCAGGTTGCGCGCTGCCGAGTGGATGTCGCCATCCTTCACCGGCAGCGACCAATCCAGAATCTTGTTCGAGAAATAGAAATAGGCCGAGCAGGCGAAGACCGCCACGATCACGACCCCCAAAGCGGAAACTATCTGCGACAGCATTCGTCCCTCCCCCTGCTACCCTGTCTATCCTGACGGGTTTGCGCGCCGATCGTCGTCACGTCACCATCGCTTTCAACGCGACAGGTGACGCTGGCCGGACACTCCCAGTATCCGGCCATGCATTTCAGCCATGCCGCCGTTGCCGACGGCATGGGACTCAGGCGATGTTACTTGATGCCATCCCAGGCGCTCTGGATTTCCTTGCCGGTGTCTTCCGCGGACTTGCCGCCGACGAAATCGACCATGCCGGTCCAGAATGCGCCCGCGCCGATCTTGCCAGGCATCAGGTCAGAGCCGTCGAAGCGGAAGGTAGTCGCGGTCGTCAGGATCTCGCCTTCCCTCTTCATCTGGTCGTTGGCATAGGCTGCCGTGTTGACGCCCTTGTACGGCGTCAGGAAGCTGGACTGTGCCATCCAGACTTCGTGCGCGATCGGAGTCTTCAGGAACTCGATGAAGGCACGAGCCGCCTTGGAGTCCTTGGTGACGGTAACAAGCGTGCCAGCGCCCAGAACTGGCTTGCCGAGGTCGGCATGCGCCGCGTAGGTCGGCAGATAGAAGAAGTCGGCATCCTGACCGAGTTTCGTGCCCTCCGGGAAGAACGACGGGATGAACGACGCCTGATGGTGCAGATAGCACTTCGGCGGCACGCCGAAGAGACCCTTCGGGCTATCCCGGAAGTCGGTCGCCGCGACTGCTGCAACGCCACCGCTTACATACTTCTCGTTCTTGGCGAACGAGCCGAATTCCTCGATCGCAGCAACGACGGCAGGATCGGTGAACTTGACTTCGTTGGTGGTCCACTTGTCGTAAACATCAGGCTTCTGCTGACGCAGCATGATGTCTTCGATCCAGTCCGTTGCCGGCCAGCCGGTTGCACCACCGGAACCAAGACCGATGCACCACGGAACGCCGCCATCCTTGACGATCTGATCCGTCAGGGCGTGCAGTTCTTCCATAGTCGTCGGGACCTTGTAGCCCGCTTCCTTGAAATTCTCAGGCACGTACCAGACGAGCGACTTCACGTCGGCCTTGTATGGGAACGCATAGAAGGCTTCCTTGCCGTCCTTGCCCTTGTAGGTGCCGTAGCCGACCCAGCTATCGCCGGCGCCGTAGTTGTCCTTGATCCACTGGGAATTCTCATCGCCGAGCGGCGTCAAGTAGCCCTTGCTGGCGAGATCGGCCAAAAGGCCCGGCTGCGGCAGGACCGCGATATTCGGCGGCGAACCGGCCTGTGTGTCGATGACGATCTGCTGTTCGTAATTTTCCGAAGACGAGTACTTGGCGTCTACACCGGTTGCTTCGGTGAAGTAGGCCAGAATGCTGCGGAAGAAGGCTTCGTCTTCGCCGCGCCAGGGCCCGAAGATCGTCATCTGCTCGCCCTTGAGATCGGCGTGAGCAGCCTTGAAATCGTCGTAGCTCTTCCAGTTGAATTTCGAATCCTGCCCCGGAGCAAACTTCAGATCGGCAGCAGACGCAGCACCGGCAGCAAGTAGCGCCGCCGCGGCGACGCCCATCAAAAACGTCTTTCTCATGTGATCAACCTCCCATCACAATCCCAACCGCACTTTTGAAACCATTTTGACGCCGTTCCAAAGCGCTTTGACAAAAGCACTCATGTCACTTTCGCCGGAAAAGAGTCAAGCAATTTCGAAAAAAGCGCAAAAGATGCGGCCTTTTACATCAGGGTTTCGACGCCATACCTTGGGAATATGGAGCGATTTTTCTTGAGTCAAGCAGCACAACTGCTACATAATTAAAAGCGCTTTGGATTCCATTGGGAGGTGGCGACCAGTGTAAGCGGAGGAAGAATAGCACGTGAATCTGAAACAGCTATCGGAATTGCTTGGCCTGTCGCAGACGACGGTAAGCCGAGCATTGAACGGCTATCCCGAAGTCAATGAGGCGACGCGCGAGCGGGTCCTGCAAGCCGTGAAGGAGACAGGCTACCGCCCGAACAAGGCGGCGCAACGGCTGGCGACCGGCAAGGCAGGCTCGATCGGGCTGGTGATGCCGACGGCTCCCGATCACTATTCCGATGTGCATTTCGGCGAGTTCCTAACCGGGCTCGGCGAGGAGGCCGTGCGCCACGACTTTCATTTCGTGATCATGCCGGCCGATCCAAACGACGAGGTCGGGGCACTGCGGCGGCTGGCGATCAGCGGCAATGTCGATGCGCTGTTCGTGGCCTATATGCGGGCCCACGATCCGCGGCTGCCAATGCTGAAGTCGCTCTCCATGCCATTCCTGGTGCACGGCCGCTCCATCGGCTCCGAGCCCGACTATCCCTACCTCGACATCGACAACGAGGCCGCTTTCTATGATGCCGCAAGGTTGCTGCTTCAGCTCGGCCATACGCGCTTTGCCCTCCTCAACGGGCCTGGACATCTCGACTTTGCAATCCGCCGCAAGAACGGGCTGGTTGCGGCCCTTGCCGAGCGAGGGCTATCGCTTCCGGAAGACTGCATGAGCCATACGTCGATGACGGACGAGCTTGGCCAGTCCGCCATGGAACGATTTCTACAGATGCCGGAGCGACCGACGGCGATCCTCTGTTCCAGTACGGTGCTGGCGCTCGGCGCCATCCGCGCCGTCAATCAGGCCGGGCTGAAGCTCGGGGAGGACATTTCACTGATCGCGCATGACGACGTTTTGCCGCATCTGAAACCCGAGAACTTTTCCGTGCCGCTGACGACGACGCGGTCGTCGCTGCGCGCCGCGGGTGTGCGCATCGCCCAGCGGCTCATCGGGACGGTCAAGCAGGACGGCCCCTTCCCGGAACAGGAGCTCTGGAAAACCGAACTGATCGTCCGCGCTTCGACAGGCCCCGCCCCGAGGCAGGATCAGAATTTGGGCGGCGTCTGACCGGCGCCGCGATGGGCGGCGATCACAGTATTGGCCATCAGCATCGCAATGGTCATCGGACCCACCCCACCTGGAACCGGCGTGATGACATCGGCGACCCTCGACGCCTCGTCAAAGGCAACATCGCCGACGAGGCGGGTCTTGCCTTCACCCTTTTCGGGAGCCGGAACGCGGTTGATGCCGACGTCAATCACGGTGGCGCCGGGCTTCACCCAATCGCTCTTGACCATCTCCGGGCGACCGACAGCGGCGACCAGAATATCGGCATTACGGCAGACCGACGGCAGGTCCTTGGTACGTGAGTGAGCGATCGTCACCGTGGCATTGGCATTCAGCAGCAGTTGCGCCATCGGCTTGCCGAACAGATTGGAGCGGCCGATCACCACAGCATTCAGGCCGGAGAGATCTTCGCCATGCGTGCGGCGGACGAAAACCATCGCACCGGCGGGCGTGCAGGAAACGAGGCCGGTTTCGAGATCGCCAGTCGCAAGCTTGCCGGCGTTGACGACGTGCAGACCATCGACATCCTTTTCCGGCAGGATCGATTGGATGATCGGTTCGGATTTCAGATGCTTCGGCAACGGCAACTGCACAAGGATCCCGTGGATCGAGGGGTCGTGGTTCAGCGTAGCGACGAGCGCTACCAACTCCTCCTGCGTGGTCTCAACCGGCAACGTGTGCTGGACGGATTTGAATCCGCATTCCTTCGCCATCTTGCTCTTGGAGTTGACATAGGCATGGCTGGCCGGGTCATCCCCGACAATCACGACGGCAAGGCCCGTCTTGACGCCGCTCTGCTTGTCCAGCGCCGATGTCGCTGCCTTCACCGTTTCGATTACCGAAGCGGCGACCTGTTTGCCATCAATCACTGTCGTCAAGACTGTCTCCTGCCCTTGCTTTAGCCCATTGTAGCCGTTGGCGCTCAGCGCGATTTGCCTGTCCACGCCCTATCCTGCCTAAAATGGCAAATGCAAGAACAATCGTGTCGCAGCAGGTCAGGATGCTGCCGACCGGGTACGCAGCCTGTCGCGCATGGCGGCGAGCTCGGCACGGACGATGTCCACCTCCTGCGGCCCTTTGGCGGGGGCGGCCGTCGATGGCGTGCCGACATTTGGCTCGGGTGTGGGGGTGCGTAGCGACGGCTCTTTCCTTGCGGACGCAGCAAGCGTGGAGCGCGCTTTGGCAGAGACAACAGCCAGGCCGAATGCGAGCCCAGCAAGAGCGCCGAGCAGTGGCGACAGCCAACGCTGACCAGCCGGCATGGCGACTGTCTGTACCGGCTTCTGCAGTTGTACACTGCCAGTACCCGGCGCAACGGCTCCTGTGGTAATCGCGTCCTCCAGGCGCAAGCGCGCCGCACTTGCCTTGTCACGCAGCTCGGTCAGCTTCGCGAAATCGACGCCCGTGTCCTTGCTCTGCGCGATCAGCGCGTTGCGGTGATCGCTCAGCTGCCGTTTGTCGACGGTGGCTGACTTCATCTCGTCATTCGCTTCGCGCACCAGCCGAGCGAGGTCGTCGCCAATCGCATCCTTCAAACCGTCGACCTCGGCCTGCTGCGCCTGCAGCCGCGGATGGCGTGGGCCGAGATTGACCGACAGCTGCGAAAGCGACAGGTGTGCGGCCACATATCTGTCACGGTGGTCGATGAGTGTCGGCAACATGAGGTCAGGATCAAGTGTGCCGGCAAGGACATCGCCGACCTTTGCCGTCTTCAGCCGGCGGGCCTGCTCCTGGGCAGCAAGGATGCGCTGCTCGGCTACCTTCAGTTCCCCATCAATGCTTCCGATCTGCTCCTGCAGATCAGTCGCAACCTTCACGTTGCCTTCGCCGCTCTTCTGCGTGAAGGAGGCAAGCTCGAGCTGCGCCGCATCGTCCGCCTTTTTCAACGATCCGTCTTCGGCAACCCCAGTTGCAGCTTCTCGACTCGTCAGGACGGACGCGAGGTAGCCCGCAATGCGCGCGGATTTCTCCGCGCTGCCTGTGGTAACCTTGAAATCGATCGTGCCGGCGTGGGGATCGGTCGCGGTGCGGATCGCGGAAACGAGCGATGCCTCTGCGCGCGAAACAGGGTCGGCCGCTGTGCCATCGGTCGATAGCAGGTCAATAGCGACTGCAAATGCATCGGAGGAACCGCCGGAAAACTCCGGATCGCGGTCGAGCTTCAATGCCGCAACGGTCGCGGCGATCGTATGAGACGCCGAAAGCGTCTTTTCGGCCGCTTTCGTGGCTACAGCGCGACCTTGGCCGGCGCCTTGGATGGCGAGCATTCCTTCCGCGCTATAGCGCGCCGGCTCTGCAGGGATCAGACTACCGCTCGCTCCACCCAGCGCACAGACGAGACCAATCGCAGCGAGACGCTTCAAGCGCCCTGGTTTCGGCGCACTTTCGGAGGTAGAAGATGCAACCTGGGTCAGGTTTGCAGCTGCTGCTGTGGGCGGTGCGATGGGTGCAGGCGTAATCGGCGGCGTCTCGACAATGGCGGCCTCGACATCGTTTGCTGCCTCAAGCCTCTTGCCCAGGATTGTCTCGATGCGACTGACAAGCGGCGGCGCTTCAGGTCCAGTAGCGCGGCTGGCTCGCTGCTGCTCAAGCGCGCGTTCGATCACGCCGAGCAGTTTTGCTTCCGCCGCCGGCATCACAGCGGCTTCGGATGGCATCGCGATATAGTTGCGCCGTGCCGTCGGGGGCCGGAGGATGGCTTGGCTTCTCGGATTGCTGTCGTACATCGCCACATCTCATGCGTATGAACGGAACGGTCGAGCCGCCCGCGACTGCGGATGGTTAAGTAACCCTAAATGTTCATAGCAAAGAAATGGTTAACTGACGCAATTACGTTGATCGACGCAGTAGCCGCCGGCGGCGCGTTACGCCGTATTGGAGCACGTAGTAGAGGAAGGTTGCGGAATCGAGGGCGTACCGCAAACCCCGGCGTGTCGCCTCGTGTATCCCGCAATAGCCGCGGTCGAGCCCGATCATCCGCAGAAATTTTGGCACGTGGTGAACCGTGCCCGCCACGACATCGAACAGGTCGCCAACAGCAAGCACAAGCCGAGCATGATCCGCCCGGATGTTCTTATGGATCCATTTCTCCTTAGATGCCGTGCTCGTTCCGACGATCAGTAAATCGAGCCATTGCCGATCGATGTCTTTGATGATCGCCGATTTGTCTGCCGTCTCGGAAAAGCTGTCGGAAATGATGATGAACTCATGCCACGGGGCGTGCCGCCGGAACGTTGCAGCTGTCGTCCTGACCGCCTCGGGCGTGCTGCCGATCAGGCCGATGCGCCGCGGCACCTCCATGAATGTCAGCAGCGCAGGCACGAAATCGGCGGCCTTCAAGCGGGCGGGGAACAGCGATCCGTGCGCCACTCTCGACGCAATATCGAGACCGAGGCCATCAGGGAGCAACAGATTTTGTGTGAGAACGGCGCGGTATTCGCTGTCGCGCAGCGTCATCAGCATATTGCCCGCGGTGACGAACGAGATGGACGTCTGCCCAACCGGCATCGACAGTAGTTCATTGATGAACACCAGCGCGTCATCCCAGCCAAGATCGCAGACCGGCAGATCGAAGATCGCGCGACGCGACGACAGGACCGCGAAATTCGCGATCAGGCTCATGCCGGCTTCCTGACGATAGTGTTTCATGCTGCATGCATCCCGGAACAGATCACATCGCCGCACCAGACGATTCAGCATCGACCGATAGCGTTCGCCTGGGAGCGCATGAAGAATTCCGAAAACCGGAAAGCTGTGCACAGTCAGCCCATCGCCGCGACTTGTAGCAGCACGATTTCAACTATCCCTTAGGAAAATCGCTTGAATTCCTAGCCTCAAACGAAGGAATTGTTAACTATCGGCAGCCCTGAGATAAATGCAAAACTGCGCCAGTGGTGCCGCTTCAGGGCGATAGCCGTCTTACTCCGTTGCAGCCGGGTCCGACACGGGTGCCGGGGCTACGACATTGACGGGCTTGACCGTTTTCTTCTGCTGCCCGGAGGCATTCGCCTTGACTTCTTCCTTCGAGAGGTAGTCGAGCTGCTCCAGCATCACCTGATCGATATAGTCTCCGCCGAGATGCTGGTTGATGTCCTTCTTGATCATCTCGCGGAAGGCATTCGGATCGAAGGACTTCATGTTGGAGATGTCGACCATCTTGTTGCCGACGAGCAGCGTGAAGAGCTCGTCGGTCGTCATTTCCGTCAGAGGCAAGGTGAGGTTCTTCACCTTGTCCTTGTTCATCATGAAAGACACCTTGCCGAGGAAGTAGCCGGTGACGGCGCCGTCGGCAATGATCGGCACGGTAATCGTCTCGCCCTTTACAAGCTCGAGCTGGCTTTGCTTGGAATCATCGGGAGCCGGCGCAGGAGCCGTTGCCATGTGCACGGAGAAATAGACCGATGCCAGCGTGATCGCGCAAACCCAGACGCCTGTCAGAACGAGCTTAATCATCAAGCGTCACGTGCCACGAATTGCTCTTGGGAATAGGTGCCGTCGGCATCCGCGTCCTGGACCGCATTCTTCAGGAGATCGGCAACCGTGCGAACCGCCTCCAGGTGCGCTTCGACGCGCCGAGCGTTCAGCACCAGCTTCTTCTTCAGCCCATGCAGCTGATCGAGATGCGTCGCCGCCAGTTCCTTCGGATCGGTGTCGCGGAAGAGCATGGAGAGTTCATACAGGCAACGGCTCTTGTGGGCATTCGACACTTTGAGATCGAACTGAGGGTCGCTGCCGATCCTCGTATTCTCATTGTCGATGATCATTTCAAGGCGTCCAAGAACCGATTTGATACGGTAGTCGTTCGAGATTATTTCCATTTTTTTCCTCGATTTTCTCAGGCGTCATTGGCGGACTTGTTGTCCGCAGTTGTTGTACCGAAGGTCTTGCGCTGGAATTCGTCGATCATGCTCATCGCCATATTGCGATCGTCCTGATCGGTGGAAGCGTTGGCGACCTTGCCTTCCTGCTTCTTCAGCGCATCCTGATAGAGCTGCTTGGCAATGCCGATGCCGTCGCCCTTCGAAATCTCGTTGCCGAGCTGCTCCGCCATCATGCCCTTCCAGATGTCACCGGTGGCACCCTTGCCGTACACTTCCTCACTGTCACTCGGCAGCATGTTCTTGATGAAGTTCTGCAGGACCATCGCCTCGAACTTGCGGTAGGTTTCCGGCACCTCTTCCGTCTTGGTGCTGCGGTTCTTGCTGTCGCTCAAACCGGTCTTGCCGACGGCGCGATCGAGAATATCGACGGCCGACGTGAAGCCGTTGCCGGCTTCGGCGAGACTGTTGGCGGCAAAAGCGGCCTGGTTTGCCTTCAGTTTGTCCTGGGCCGCCTGGACCTCCAGCGGGTCGGCAGCTTTGACAACATCAAGGACCAGATCACTCGGAGGTGAAATAGCCAAGTCACAATCCTCTTGCTTTAAAATTGTGACGATTATGATTTTTGAAGCTTGCTGGAGGCTGGCGTACCGAATTTTTGATCGATGAGATCATAGACCGCGTTGTCGTCGGCCTCCCGGCGCTCGGACTCAAGCGCCTCGCGCATGCCGTCTTCCAGCCGATCGCCCTTGGCGCGCTCCTGAACAACGCGCATTTCGTGAATCTGTTGCATGCCGGTCAGCTGCTTGTCTTTGATCCCGAGCCGGTTGAAGCGATCCGCATAGCCCTGCGAAAAAGCATGGTGGACGGGGTCCATGGAGCCAAGTGCCAGAATGACGCTGTCCATCTGATCGTTGACCTCCGCGCGCTGGCGGCTCGTCTCGGCAAGATCGAATTCGGCCATCTGCTCCAGATGACGTTGAACCGCCACGAGGCGTTTCAGTTTCTGGGAGCGTGTCTTGTCCGCCATGCTGCTACCTGCCGATGAAGACGCTGGCGAAGGATTGGCCGAACTGGCTGACCAGCGCTGCCACGGAGAAGTAGAAAAGGAAGAGGCCGCCGAGAAGCAGGTAGGGCGTCGATATGAAGTACACCGGAATCTGCGGCGCCAGCTTGTTGATGAAGCCGATAGCGATGTTGAACATCAGGCCGTAGATCAGGAAGGGGCTCGAGAGCCGCAGCATGATCATGAACGTCGATGACAGCGTGTCCGTGAACGAGATGAGCGTACTGCGCATCTGCATGATGCCGCCGAAGGGCATCGACGTGTAGGAATCGACCAACGCCCGGAACACGATGTGATGAAAGTCCATCATGAACAGGATCATCATGCCGGCAAACGTGATGAAGCCGGAAAGGCTGGTTTCGGGCGTATCTTCGAAGATATCGCCCGCGCTCGGTTGCGTGTATCCGATCATCATTGCGATGACGCTGGCCGCAAACTGCAGGCCGAGCGTATAGAGCCGGGCAAGCATGCCGTACATGACGCCGATCAGCGATTCGCTGAAAATATAACCGATATAGGTGGCGTTCGATGTGTGGACGATCGGATAGACCGTATCCCAAAGCACGGGCAGAATCGCGAGAGACAGTGCAGCGGCAATGAAAACCCGCAATTGCGCCGGCACGCGGGCCGACGAAAAGCCGGGCATCGCCAGGACGCAGCCACCGATCCTACAGAAGATCAGGAACAGCGCCAGGACGGTCCCTTGCGGGTCAGTTATCATGAAATCGAGCCCAGAATCTTTATCTCGATGCCCTTGGCCAGCTCGACATGCGACAGAACCGGGAGCGTTGCGAACAATCGTTCGATGATCATGCGCACATAGGAGCGCGTTTCCGGCGAAGTGACAAGGGCGAATGGCAGGCCGCGATCCATGAATTCACGGATAACCTTCGTCGCCTGCTCGCTGAACTCCTCCAGCATGCGCGGATCGATGTCAAATTCGATGATTTCGCCCTTGTTGTCACGCTTCAGCGCCTGATGGAAGGCAAGGTCCCACTTGCTGCCGAGTCGCAACACGCGAAGTACGCCGTTGTCGGCGAGGTCGCCACATAGCTGCTGCGCCATGCGAACGCGGACGTGTTCGACAATCTGCTCGGTCTTGCGGACATGCGGCGCGAGTTCGGCGACGGCTTCCAAGATGAGGTGCAGGTTGCGGATCGACACGCGCTCGGCAAGGAGCAGCTTCAGCACGGCCTGCAGGCCGGAATAGGACATGTGCGACGAGCAGATCTCGTCTGCCAGCTTCTTGTATTCCGGATCGAGCCTGTCGATCAGCACCTTCACGTCCTTGTACGACAGAAGCGCCGGCAGATTGTTGCGAATGACTTCGCTCATGTGCGTCAGCACGACCGAGACATTGTCGATCGGCTGGAAACCCTCGCGCTTCAAGTCTTCTGCAAAGGCTTCAAGAATGGAAACCGCGGGCATGCCGAAGGCCGGTTCGCGAATCTCGTCGCCTGGAATGCTCGGCTTGCGGCCGGAGCCGGTGACAACAAGAACTTCGCCCACGCGCAGCATGTTGGAGGCAACCGTCGTGCCGTGGATTCGGATCTGATAGGACTTCTCGGCAATGCCGATATCGTCGGTGACCTTGATTTCCGGAACAACGAAACCGTACTGCGTCGCAAACTTCTTGCGCATCTTGCCGACGCGGAAAGCGAGCTCCTGGTGAGCGCCGAGCAGGCGCGTCGACACCATCTTGCCAAGCGCGAGTTCGATTTCCGAGGTACGCAGTACCGACTTGACGGAGTCCTTCTCGAGCTCCTTGTTCTGGACGACCTTCTTCTCTTCTTGTTCGCGCCGAGCCCTATTCTCGGCCTCGACCTGGCGAGGAATGAACCAGGCACCGAAGGCAAGAAGACCGGAAAGGAACATGAAGGGGACAAACGGCAGACCCGGCATGAGGCCGAGGATCGCCATCAGAACCGCGGACACCGAAAGCGCGCGCGGATAGCCGCTCAGCTGGTTGACGACCGCCTGTTCGGTGGAACCGACCGTGCCGCCGCGCGACACGAGAAGGCCGGCTGCGAGCGAAACGATAAGGGCCGGCATCTGCGAGACGAGGCCGTCGCCTACGGACAGCTTGACGAAGACGTCGGCGGCTTCGCCGATCGGCATACCGTGGCGGAAATAGCCGATGATGATGCCGCCGAAAACGTTGATGCAAGTGATCAGCAAACCGGCAATCGCATCGCCACGAACGAACTTCGACGCACCGTCCATCGCACCGAAGAAGGAGCTTTCCTCTTCCAGCTCCTTGCGTCGGCGCTGGGCTTCCTTCTCGTCAATGATGCCGGCAGAAAGGTCTGCGTCGATCGACATCTGCTTGCCGGGGATGGCATCAAGTGTGAAGCGCGCGCCGACTTCCGCGATACGCGTCGCACCCTTGGTGATGACGATGAAGTTGATGGTGATCAGGATCAGGAAGACGATCAGACCGATCACGAAGTCGCCCGACATGACGAGGCTTGCAAAGCCGGCGATGACGCCGCCGGCGGCATCGTGACCCTCGTTGCCGTGCGAAAGGATGACACGTGTGGTCGCGATGTTCAGCGCCAAGCGCGTCATGGTCGCGATCAGAAGGATGGTCGGGAAGGACGAGAAATCGAGCGGCTTCTGGATCCACAGCGCCACCATCAGGATCAATACCGAGAAGGCGATCGAGAAGGCCAGTCCCATGTCGATCAAAAACGGCGGGATCGGCAGGAAAAGCACGCAGATGATAAGGATGATGCCCATGGCAAAACCGATATCACGTACGCTAAGTCCGGCTTTCGGAAGGGGGAGTGCAGGAGGTTGCGCCATTTCGATTCCGTCTCTTCATGAGAGGTGCGGGCATGATGCCCACCAATTCGGATCGAGAATTAAATGGCGAAGCTTGCGCGAAGGTGGCTCAGAAACCTGACTGAATGCGCGAAAACACCAGATTGGTGAAAATCGAAATCTGCGATCCGACGAATGGCGCCGAGATGCCGATGGTGACGAGGACGGCCACGATCTTCGGAACGAAGGTGAGCGTTGCTTCCTGAACCTGCGTCAGCGCCTGGAACAGCGCGATGACCAGACCGACCACCATGGCCGCCGCAACCGCCGGGCCCGCGGAAACTAGGACCGTCCAGATCGCAGCCTGAAAGAGGTCAAGTGCATCAGCTTCATTCATCGTCAGGCAACCTCATATCGCCTTGCGGTTCGCCCGATATGGCCGAACCGCCTCATAATTGCACTTAGCTCGACGTCGTCGGCGCCTTGTCGGCCAGGGTGATTCCCGCCTGCACAAGGATACTCTTGCCGTCGGTCGTCGTCGCGACAATTCCGTCGGAATAGACCTTGACCGAGGCAACCGTGCCTTTGACGGAACCGTCAGCGCTGGTCATGTACTTGCCGATATAGCTGCCGGCCTGCGTCAGGCTGGAGCTGGCAAGCAGCGTGTCCAGCTTGCTGTTCGTCTGGATCGTCTGTTCGACCTGCGAGAAGCTCGCTAGCTGCGACATCTGCTCGCTGGCATCGACCGGATCCGTCGGATCCTGGTTCTTCATCTGTGCGATGAGCAGCTGAAGGAAGTTGTCGTAGTTCAGTGTCGCCTTCTGCTGCGCGCTTGATGTGCTCGACGACGACGAGGTGCTCGACGTGCTCGAAACGCCACTTACCGCCATGGTGCAATCTCCTTACGAATCTGCTCGACCATCGTCGGCGGCATTTCGTGATTGTTGAGGATGCTGTCTTCGATCGGGTAGAGACCGCGGATCGCCTTGAGCGCGTCGAAGGCTCGTCCGGTCGAGACCAGACCATCGATGCGCTTCAGCTCGGCGAGGACTTCCTCGTTCTTGAAGCAGGTCAGCAGCATGGTGATCGACTTGCGGAACATCGCCGTCGACTGCTCCTTGCCCTCAGGATTGATGAGGATCATCTGCGCGATGAAATAGAGCTGGCGCAGTGGCGTGGTCGCGTCTTCCGGCTGGAGGACGTGGTTTTCGAGAAGGAACGTTACATCATTCAGGAATTCCAGCGCGACCTTGCGATCGACGCGCAAGACCGCACCGTTAATAAAGATCTTTTCCCCGGCTTTTAGCGAGATACGAAGTGTGCTTTTCATTTTAGTCCATCCCTGATGATGGTGGTAACGTCGATAATGCCTTGGTAGTTCGTCGATTGCCGGCGCCTGATCCGATCGCACTCCTTCAAGATCCAGATCGCGATGGAGATGAGGTTGGCCCGCAACTGAATCTCAAGCTGGTTATCCGGATGCTTGAGATCCTCGATGAAACTCACCCAGACACGCCGGGTGTAGAACAATGCATCAATGGCTTCCCGGCTGTACTTCTCTTTGTCCCGCGCAATCGACAGTAGCTCGATGGACCGGTCGAGAACTTGACGTTCCCGCTCCTTCGCATCGGCCACCGAGTCCTCCATGATCTCGGAGTAAGAGAACTGATACATTCATGCATCCTTCTTTGTCTTTCATACCCTTGATCATCAAAGGTAATTCACGAGACTCAACTGCTGGATTTTCGATACGATGGTGTAGGCGGTCTCCAGCTGCGTCTGGAGGGTGTTGACGAGTGTCGATGCTTCCGAGGTATCCACGCCCTGGAGATCGACGAGCTTGTTCTGGATGATGCTCGATTGTGCATCGAGGGCGTCGTTGGCCTTCTCGACGCGCTCCTGCGAAAGGCCGAGCTGGCTTGCCTGCGTGACGATGCCCGTGGTCGCCTGGGCGGCATAGCCGATCGCCTTGGAGGTGACCGTGCCCAAGGCATCAGCACTTAGGCCCTGGCCGGCCAATGCCGAAACAGTGATCGAAGCCAGTGCGAAGTAGCGCATGCCTTCCGAGTTCGCATTTGTCGAGGAGGTCACGACTTCCGAGTTGCTGATGCGGCTGGTCATGTTCTGATTGGAAGCGCTCGACCAACCGGTCGTCGGATCGGTCCAGCTCGTCTCCGAGAACATCGGCTCGACCGTGCCGGTGATGAAGGTTTCCATCTCGGAACCAGTGAGCTCGCCAACCGTCTTGCCGAGTCCGGTCGCATAGGTGCCGAGCGCCGCGGTAATATTAGCTGTCACCGTGGCCGACTGGTCCTTCAACGGCTGC
The DNA here is from genome assembly GCF_014193145.1 of Rhizobium sp. BK060. NCBI lineage: Bacteria > Pseudomonadati > Pseudomonadota > Alphaproteobacteria > Hyphomicrobiales > Rhizobiaceae > Rhizobium > Rhizobium sp. BK060. The sequence goes on along the minus strand of NZ_JACHYW010000002.1, from coordinate 142,900 downwards.
ACATCGGTGTTGATACCCGAGAACAGGTATTCGCCGTTGAGCATCGAATTACCCGTATCCATCAGCTGCGACAGCGCGTCGCCGGCAGACTGCATGGCCACCGTAATGCTGGTCGTATCTTGGCTACCCTGAAGCGCGGTCAGTTTCGAAACGAGCGCGTCACCAGCAGTCTTCATGCTGTCGAGGCCGAGCTGGGACGCTTCAAGGCGCGCCGAAACGACTGAATTGCTGCCCTTGAGAGCCTTGATGCGGCTGACTTCGGACGTGAAGTTCACGCTCTTGGCCGCGCCGGATCCGAGGGAGGCGCCAATATCGGCGTAAACGCCCGTCGTTGCTTCGAGGGAAGCGCTGACCAATTGCTTCTGCGACTGGCGGATCGTCAATCGCATTGCGTTCTGAATGGCTGAGCTAGAAATAAATGAACTTTTCATGGCTTAACTCGCTATATCCAGCAATGACTTCAACATTTCGTCGACAGCGTTGAGGATCTTCGTGGCCGCCTTGTAGGACTGCTCGATGTCGAGAAGCAGCGTCAGTTCTTCGTCGAGATTGACGCCGGTCTCGTTGGAATAAGCTTCCGTCGAACGCGAGAGTGCCGCGGACGTATTCTCGGACGCTGTCGTCGCATCGCTTCGATACTGCTCAAGCCACCCAACCGAGCTCGAGGCGTAGTCCATGATGTTGACGTTGGACGAGAGGCCGGCGGCGGCCGAGAAGGTCTGTGCGGTGCCCATCGCCGTGTAGAGCGCATCGAGATTGTCGGAGAAGCCGCTGCTGTTCGTTGTGTTGAGGTTGGTGAGGCCGGAGATCGACCCATCGCGCAACTTCATCGGGTCGCCGCCCTGGCTGGTGATGACGGCGGCATTGACCGTGATGGTTCCGGCGATGCCGTCGATCACGCCCGTCGTCGTCGGCGTGCCGCCTGACGTTCCAGCCGCGGTCTTCCAGACGAAGAGGCCTGGCTGCGTCGTGGCGGGCGTCCCGCCGGTTTCCGAAAACATGGTGACGAGCGACTTCGCGATCTCGTCGAGCTGCGACTGGAATGTCGTCGCAACTTCGTCGCGCACTTGCAACAGCGCCTGCAGACTTCCCTGTGCCGTGCTCGTAGACCCTTTGCCGGCCCCGAGCAGCACGCCATCGATATAGACGCCATTGCCTTTCGTCTGCGCGGTATAGGTGTTCTGGGCAACAAACGTAATTGTGCGCGGTATCGTGTCGAAAACGACCGTGCCGTCGGTGGTGTAGAGCGCCATGTCCCCGTTGTCGCGATCGACCGCGTTGACCCCAACGATCGAGGAAATCTGCTTCAGCAGTTTGTCGCGCTCATCCAGTGCATCGGCTGGATTGCCGCCGGTTGCGGTTGCGCTCTTGACGGCATCGTTCGCCGTCTTGAACTGCGCAAGCAGCGTGTTAAGCGTCGAGACCTGGGTCGCGATTTCCTTGTCGGCGCCCTGGCGGACGGCCTGCACGGATTTCGTTGCGTCGTTCAGTGAATTGGCGACGTCCTGTGCGGCCGTGACCGCACTCTGCGCCGCAATCGTGCTGCTCGGCGACGTGCGAAAAGCCTGCAGCTTTTCACGAAACGTCGCCAGGTAGTTCGCCGGTGACGTTTCGTAATCGTTGCCGCCCATGATCGATTTCAGGTCGGTGAGGCCACTGAGCAGGGTTTGCTGGCCACTGTCCTGCGCGCTCGCCTTCAGCCACTGACGCAGCAGCGCATCTTCCTGCGCGCGGCTGATCTTCACGACTTGCGCGCCATTCAGCGACGTGGTGATCATCGCCTGCCGGCGCACGTAATCGCTGTTGCTCGAGTTCGAGATATTGTTCGATACCACACTGCTTTGAGTGCCGGTATTGCTGAATATGCTCTGCGCAGTGTTTAGTGCGGAAGTGAGCGACATGGCTTATCCGAACCCTACTTATCTCTTGAGGTTCACGAGGACGTCCATGATGTCGGACCCCGTCTGGAACACCTTGGAATTGGCGGTGTAGCTGCGCTGCGATTCGATCATTTCGGTCAGTTCGCCGGCGAGGTCGACGTTTGAGCTTTCGAGCGCGCCGGCCTGTATGGTGCCGAAACCGTTGGTCTGCGGGAAGCCGGTGACGGTAACGCCGGACTGGCCGTTGGCGCTATAAACGTTGCCGCTCATCAGCGTCATGTTGTCCGGGCTCGCGACAGTCGCCAGCGGAATGCGGTAGATCGGCTTGGAGGTGCCATCGGAGTACTTGGCATAGACGGTCCCGTCCTTGTCGATCGTCACGTCCTTGACTGGGCTTGCGGCCTGGCCGTTCGGCGTGCCGCTGCCGGCGAAATCGGAGGCGAGCTGCGTAAAGCCGCTGAGATCCATGGCGATCGATCCACCCGTTACCGTATCGGTGATCGCGAGCGCGCCGGCACCGACCATCTTGCCGTTGGCGTCGAAGCTCAACGTCGTGCTTCCGACGACAGCAGATGTTGCCGGGGCCGCAAAGCTGTAAGGGAAGGAGGACGTGCCGCCGGTGGCCGCATCGTCATGACGGAAGACCGCTACCTCCCAGGTGCTTGCGGCACCCGTCGCCGGGGGCGGCGTCGTGGCCGATGTCTTGGTGAAGTAGAAGTCATACTGAACGGTGTTGCCGAGCTTGTCGTAGCCGACCATCGACATCTGCTTGGTGTCACTGGTGATCGGCGCCGTGTTGGAGCTCGGCAGGCCGGTTGTCGTGACATTCGCGTTCGAATTCAGGTTGCCCGAGAACGTGCCGGTCGTCGAGGCGATCGCCGTCAGACCGGACTGGTTGACGTTGACCGGAACGAGACCGGAGAAGCCGTTAACGACGACAGCCGGCGCGCCGGCGTCGTAGGAATAGCCCATCAGCTTGAAGCCGGCGGAGTTGACCAGGTTGCCCTCGTCGTCCTTGGTGAAATCGCCCGCGCGGGTCAGAACCGGAACGCCGTCCGGGCTCTGCACGATGAAGAAGCCGTCGCCCGAGATCGCCAGATCGTAGCTCGACGTCGTGTAGGAGATATCGCCCTGCTCGGAAACGGACTGACGAACGGACGTCTGGACGCCGCCTGAATTGTAGTTACCCGAGGTCGACGGCAGGACCAGCGACGAGAAGGCGCTCGACACGGCCTTGTAGCCCGTCGTGTTTGCGTTCGCGATGTTATCGGCGACGGTGCTGAGGCGGTTTGCCTGGGCGTTCATGCCGGACACGGCCGTCTTCATGCTGCCAAAAATGCTCATCTGAAAACCTCGATTCCCTTAGTAGGCTTGAGAGTATTTGGTGGGCCTTGCGTGAAGCTGTCTGAGGCTGAACCATCATCGACGAGAATGCAGCGACTATGGCCAGGCAACACGGCCCGTTCTGAAAAAATCAGTTCCAGTCAATGCAGTAGCCAAGGAAGCGCTTCGAATCGACCGGATCGAAGCCGAGCTTCTTCCGGAGCTTCTTGCGCAGCTTGGAAATGTGGCTTTCAACGACGTTTTCTTCGACTTCGTCGTCGAATATCCCGTAGATCGCGTTGAAGATCTGCGTCTTGGTGACGCGGCGACCGCGGTTTGCGATCAAATACTCCAGGATGCGACGCTCGCGGCGGGGAAGCGCAAAGACTTCGCCATGAATTTCCGGATCGCGACCATCCGAGAAGACGCGGATCGCGCCGATGTCGGTGTGGCTGGATATCGCTTTCAGTCGGCGCCGGATGGCGGCGGCTCGAGCCAGGATTTCGCGGGGATGCACCGGCTTGCGCACGACGTCGTCGACGCCACAATCAAAAAGTGCAAGGGTGTTTTCCAGCGAGGGCTGGTCGCTGACCGCGATAACCGGCGCCATGGTCCGGTCGCGGATCGCACGCGGCAGCTCGAAATTCTGCTGCCCCTGCCCGATCAGGAAGGCCTCGACAGCTGCGATATCAGAATCCGCCGCCGTCTGAACCCATTCACCGAATTCATTTGGATCAAACCCCGTGGAAGGAATGCCTTCCCGCCCGAAAAGTGAAGTGTAACCATCTTTCACGAGCTCACGCTCATCAACCACTACGATCATTCGTCCGCCTCCGAATCACTTGTGGTACCTCGATGCTCTATGGGTACGAATCGCGCGATTCTGGGACAAGCTGTAGGAACTAATCGACGGGAATTAATAGTTGATTAAGAATTGAGGCGCGATTTGATCTAGATGTAGTAGGAAGTCGAAATCATGCACACAAAAATTTCGTGGAAAAGTTAACGACGCCTAAAATGTGACTTGCCTTGCCATATTGAGACAGATTCTCGCCACAATATGACACATTTCCGCTTTGTTCCGTTTTCTACCCGTTTTGATTGAATCAATTCTGGCAGAAGTTGCTCGCATTGGGAGTCCATTTGCCATAGCCGGTGGCGACCAGATTGGCGATGACCCGGCACACATACTGCTTCTGGGCAGGGTCATTGTTGGGGCCGGCGTGATAGCGGGCCACCGCCATCGTCCATGTTTCGTGCCGGTCGTGGAGATTGCGCAGGAACCTTGCCGCGTATTCCACATTGCGACGCGGGTCGAACATCTCCTCCGCAGACCGGAAATTCTCACCATGGTAGTACTGGTTGATCTGCATGCAGCCGATGTCGATGAGCTTCGCGCCTGACCTGCGTGCGACGACAACCTGCCTCAGTGCGTCCTGCTCGGAGGGCGGAAAGAAGGCCTTGCCTTCGATGTTCAGCGCGTAGGGGTAGAGCGATCCCTTGCGTCCGGTCTCGGTTAGACCAACGGAGTAGAGAATGCCTTCAGGGATGCCGTACTTTAGCGCGGCCGCCTGAATCTCCTGCTCACAGGCGCTGTTCGACGCCCGTGCGCTAGAGATAGACGTCGCCAGTGCGACCGCTGCCAGCGGCGCCAGGAGAAGTGCTTTCAACACCGCTTTCGCCCGAGCCATCGAAGCCTCCGCCAGTTCGCTGTCCTGATTGATTTTGACGTTCACGCGCCTCGCCGCCCTGACCTTGCTGGGCAAAGGCCTGACCCTGCTGCTGGCCCTGTGCGTTCGCCTGATTACCAGCGTCCGAACGGTCGACCGGCGCCATGCTGATCGTGATGTTGTCGATCGCGTAGCCCTGGCTGCGCAATGCCTCGATGATCTTGCCGTGGTCTTCCTTGAGTTGCCGATAGGCCGCGCCGCTCTCGACCTTGAGGTCGACGTTGAGCGCGTCGCCCTGAAGCCGCATCGTCGCGGTAACGAGACCGAGGTCGATCGGGTTCATCTGGATCTTGAGCGTATTCACCACCTTGCCGGTGCTCGTCCACTCGGCGGCATTCGACAGGGCGGAGCTCGCCTGCATGGCATGCGCCCATTCCGGATCACCGGATATCGCCGCCGTCACTGCGGCAGAATTGGTGTTCTGCGCCAAACCAATGTAGCGGCGCGAGTCCAGAACGGAGACGCTCTCGATGTTAGCCTTGCCGCCGGCCTCGGCGGTGGCATCCTTGTCGATGCCAACATGCATATCCATCGACTGACCGCGGCCAACGGCACGGCTCAGCCGGAATGTCGTCGCGTCGGTATCGCCGGCAACCTCTGTGCCGGGCAGCTGAGCGTCCACGGTCATATCGACGCTGGCCAGATCAGCTTCGGCAGATGTCTCATCCTTGGACTTGATACCGGCAACGGGCTTTTCTCTCGGATCGGTCGATACCTTGACATCCGCCTTTTGGTTCACCGCAGCCAGTGCGGCGAACGCTGCTGCTGCAGTTCCGTCAGTCGGCACCTGCTTCAGTAAGCTCAGGACATCGGAGAGCACGCTATTGTCCTCGGCGCCCTTCTTTACCTCGGTGCCGTCAGTCTCCGTCTGCTTGGTACCCTTGGCTGGATGGCTCGCCACGTCATCGCCCAGCGTGTCGGACAGATCCCGCGAGTTGGTGTCATCGGCGTGCTTGCCCTTGGCCTTCGGGTCACGCTCCGTTTTCTTCGTCTCTTTATCCGTCGAGCCCGCCGTCTGTTCTTTCGTCTGCACCTGCGCCGCCAGGGAGGCGCTGCCGAGATCGATCAATGCCTTCGGGCTGGTGTGGCGCGGCGCAGCGGATACGCTACCATCGGTGCCGTCGCCGGCGTGCTGGTCCACCGCGGGCTGCTCGGTTGAGTCATGCTTTCCGCCGCTTGCCTTGTTCAGGACGTCAGAGAACCCGCCTGCATCCGCATCACCACCGTTGCCGGTCTGACGGCCAATGCCCGCGGCAGAGGCAACCCCTGCTCCTGACGCACCCCCCGAAACGCTGATGTCCATCATCTCAATTGCTTTCTTTGTTCAAGATGCCATCGATCTCATCCAGTTGCGATCGACTTGACGTCACGAACGCGCTGAATGACGGGTCGGCGTCCTGCTGTCCCCCAACATTGGATGGCGGCGTCCCTGCCGCTCCTCCCACAACAGGACCTGGGGCCGGGTTGGGTATCTCTCCCTGCTCCGCCTCCGATGAGGCCGCTGCCTGTTTAGAAGTAATTTCTTGGCTATAAGATTTAGGGGTCTTCGCTTGTGTCAGGCTTGCCGGGTCCGGCGGACGAAGCACTTGTTCTGCAATGGCTTTTGCTGCGGCCCTAAGCGCCTGATCGCGCGAAGACAGCTCCTGATCCGGGATGGATGAAATGTTCTTCGCGGCCGTATTAATCTTGTCCGTCGGGATCGCCGCCATGCCGCCGTAGAAATCCGCCAGCGCTCCAAAGGCGTTGTCGGAATCGCCGGCAAGCGTCTGCGCACGCGCTGCGGCCATCCGTGCAAGATCACCCTTGCCGGCGATCGCAGCCGCGCGAGCGATGCGGAGATAGACTTCACGCTGCCTGGCCTCATCCATGAAGGAGAGAATGCCAACAACATCGTCCGGCTTCACCTCGTGATCATGATTGACCAGCAGCTTGACGAAAAGGTCCGCGAACTGGCTCGCATAGGGCGAATGCAGGAAACGGCGCACATAGCGCTGCGAATAATTGAGCCCCTTGTCCACCATCCCGGCTTCGACGCAGATCGACACGGAGCGGCGCAGCGCCGCCTCTTCGACGATCGTCCCCGGCGCATTGAGGCGCGCCTGGTCATACAGCTTCAGCGCCTCCATTGGGCTCTTGGCGATGGTGACATTGCCGCCAACCAGCGCAAGATAGGGGCCGATTTTCTTGTCCCTGTATTCGTTCGCAGTCTCGACGAGGCTCTTGGCGACGAGCAATCCCTTGCCGCTTAGATATTTGCGCAACACGTCGCTGATGCGATTGTCGAAGTGACCATTTACATCGCGGGCAACAAGGTATTCGAGCGTCTCGGGATTGCCGCCACTCATGGCATAGATCAGCGCCGCGTCGACGTTGCGGTCATCGTCGAAAACCGACGGATCGATGGTGCGCAGGCGCTGATCGATCGTGCCGAGCATGAAGCGCTGCATCTCGGCGGCAGAGTGATCGCCAAGCACGACGGAATCCTGCACGAACTGCAGCGACCGCAGCATCTTGTAGGGTGCAATGTCCTCCTGATCTTCCGCATACGCGACGGCAGCATGACTCCCCGCAAGGCCGAGAAGCAAAAGCAGAAGACGTTGGTGGAGACGGACCATGGATTATCCCTGATCCGCTTGCAACAAGATTTCGATGCGCCTGTTGGTCGCATTGAAGGGATCCGCCTGATCCTTCAACTTGCGGTCAGCAAAGCCAGAGACTTGCGAGACCCGCTTTTCGTCGAGTCCGCCTCGAACGATCATGTAGTAGGCAGCCTGGGCGCGATCCATGGACAAGCGCCAGTTCTCGTTCTCGCCCTTATACTGACGGCCGTCCGTGTGGCCGCGAATGACAATAGCGCCTGGCTTGCCCTTTAGGATCTCACCGATCTTTTCCATCGCGAGCACCATTTCCTTGCGCGGAACGGCCGACCCGATGTTGAACATGGAATCATCGCTCTGGTCGGAAATGCTGACCAGAAGGCCACCCTCCGACGGTGTTACCGTGAGACCTTCAGCGAGCTTGCCAGCCACGCCACTGATCTGCTGGGCGATTTCCTTTTGCAGGTCTTCGGCCTGTTTCTGCTCGGTGGCCTTTTGTGCCTCAGTCTGCGGCTTTTCCTTGCCCTCGGCATTTTTGGCAGCCGTTTCCGCGGAGGCTGCACCGTGTTGCGGCATGCTCTCTGCCGTTTCCTGCGCCTGCCCGTCGTGAGCCGCGGCCGTTGTCAGATCCGGCGGATTCTCGGATTCCGCCTTGGCAACTTCGGTAGCATCGGCGGGCGCGTCGCTCGATGCCGGCTGCGTCTTGTCGGCGTGCGTCACTTCGACCTGCTTCGTCCAGAAATCCGGATCGAAGGGGTCGCGGTAGGCCTGACCGCCGTCCGCGCCGGTTGCCGGACCGGAATCGCTGGCACCGCCCTCGCCCTTGGCGCTGACATTTGCCTGCTGGCCGACTTCCTGCGCAATCTCCGCCAGCACCGAATAGGGATTCTCGAAAAAGTCGGCTTCGGAGTAGTTGGTCTGGTCGCCTGACGTCGAGGTCTGGTCGTCGCCGTTTGCTGCCGATGCGCCCTTGGTGGGCTCGTCCTCTTTTTCCTTCGACTTGTCCTGCTTCTGATCGCCGTCCGCCTGGTCGACGGGCTTCTTCAAGCCTTTTTGCGTGGGCTTCTCGTCGGCGAGCTTGATCGGATTGAAATAGGTCGCAACTGAGGCCTTGGTTTCCTCGTTCGCAGCGTTGACCAGCCACATGACGAGAAAGAACGCCATCATCGCCGTCATAAAATCGGCATAGGCAATCTTCCAGGCGCCACCATGCGCACCGTCGTGATCCCCGCCGCCATGCCGCTTGACGATGATGATCTCGTTCTTGCCGTGGTGGTGGTTTTCGCTCTCACTCATTCCAGAACTTTCTTCAAGCTCGTCGCCCAGGCCGACATCCGCGTGACGAGGACAGCGTCGCCAAATTCGACGGTCAGGTCGACATCGCCGGTTTCATGATGGCGCAGAAGACCAGCCTTTTCGCCAAGTGTGCTCTTCAGCACATCGAAAAGCCGCGTCGGCCCCCTGACCGTCACGGTACCGACATCGCCTTCCAGCACCGCATCGCGAAGGATGCCGGCAACATCGACGGCAGCCTTCTGCGACAGAGCATCGGTCATAACAGGTGCAAGCGTCCGTGCGACCGTCGCGCTGACAAGCTCGGCAACCTCATGCGCCATGGCCTCAAGTCGGGAGGAGATCAGTGCCGCCGTCTCAACCTCGTATCGGTCACGGAGCTCTTCGACCTCGCGCTGATGAACGAGCGCGACCGTTTGCGCCTCGAGTTCATACTTCTCCGTCAGCGCTGCGGTTGCTTCGGCATAGCCTTCCGCATGTGCGCTGCGGCGCTCGGCTTCGAGATCCACGACCGGTTCGGATCCGATATCCGCAAAGCCGCCGAAATCATTCGCGAGATCGTCGGCTTCCGCGACGGGAGCGACCACGGCCGGCTCGCCAAAATCCTTCAGGTACCGAGAAAGCAGCGCGCTCACCGAATCCACCCTCTCGCTGCAGAGAACTGCGACATGCCGCGCTCCATCATGAACTGACAACTCATCAGGCACGGTTTCCGCACTGCGCCTTTGTATCGAAACTAGGGAGTCAAACTTGCGCGAGGATGAAGGGGGAAGCCGAACAAGCTCGACTCCACCTTCGCCACTATTGCAGCAGGATCAGCACTTTGCTGGCAGCCGTATTCAGGATCGAAATCGCCTGGACACCCATCTGCTGTTGCGTCAGCAACGCCTTCTGAATGGTCGATGCTTCGTCCATGTCGGTATCGACGAGCGCACCGACGCCCTTGTCGATCAAGTCAGACATGTCTGCGGTGTAGGCGACGCGATCACTGATACGCGCGCTCATGGTGCCAAGGCCGGCCGCTGTCGTTGTCAGTTTCGACAGGATGGAATCGACCACTGCCAGCATGTCCTTCAACTGCGCGGACGTCGTGTTACTATCGAGCTTTATTTCCGTTCCGCTCGCCGGCGTCGTCGAACCGGCGTCCAACAGATAGTAGTTGCGTGCCGTCGCGGTGCCGTCGGGATTGAGCGTGTTTGCATCTACCGTCTTCGTCAGCAGACCGCGATTGGCGTCCGTCGTGTCGATCATGACGGTCTGGTCGGCCGGGTAGCTGATCGTCTGCGCCTGGTACTCACCGTTCGTGCCGCGCACGAAGCCGCCGATCACCGAGCGCGAGGTCGGAAGCGTGGTATCGCGGTTGAGCAGCCAGTTTTCGCCCGCAAAGTTGGTCGTCTGAACGGTCGTCTGCAGCTGCCCTTTCAGCTCGGTCAGCGTTGTATTGAGCTTTGTCTTGTCGACGCCGGCTTCCTGCGCCGTCACCAAAGTCTTGCGGATTTCGCCCAGCTGGTCGATCAGGCTGTCCATGGACGTATAGGCGGTATCGACCTTCGATGCGCCGACACCGAGTGCGTCATGAATGTTCTGCAGCGAGCTGCTGTCCGAGCGCATGACGCTTGCATAGGACCAGTAGGTTGCATCATCCGCAGCCGTTTCGACGCGATAGCCCGACGAAACCTGCTGCTGAACCGTTGCGACGTCCTTGTTGATGATGCGCAGCGCCGCGAGGGCGTTTACCTGTGCCGAGCTGGTAATTTTGTATGTCATTTTCTGGCTCTGAATAGGGAAACGGGACAGGCCGGCGACCGGCAGCGACTGACCTGGCGTCATGCCCCCGGCTGGTCTCCCAGGCCCGGTTTGTCGCTAAAAACAAATCAACTGTTAAGCGAAGTTAACCAAGGCCTTCGACGGGCGCAAGTGCCGCAACTTCAGTGTCGCAAGCCTCGCGCAATCTTGATTATCGCTTCAAAAACAAAGAGAAAGCCGCATCATGGACGCGACTTTCCATCTTCTTCGGATGTTGCTGGGCGGCTTAGTTCTTGAACAGCGTGAGAACGTTCTGCGCGCTCGAATTGGCGATCGACAGCGACTGGATCGCCAGCTGTTGCTGCGTTTGCAGCGCGGTCAGTTTGCTCGATTCCTCTTCCATGTCAGCGTCAACAAGGCGTCCGACACCGGAGTCGATCGAGTCGCTGAGATTGGAAACGAAGCTCTCCTGCAGATCGATGCGGGTCGAGATCGAGCCGAGCTGCGAGGCGGCCTTTGTCAGCGCGCTGAGGCCCGATTCGACGGTCGTCAGAGCCAGGTCGATATCGCTCTGGCTGAAGCTCGTGATGTCCATGCCGTAGATTGAGCCGACGCTGCCGCTCGATGTGCCGATGATACCAGTCGTCGTGTCGATCGATCCTGACGTCGTCATGCCGAAAAGCACGTTGCCGGCGGAGGTGTCATCAAGAACGTACTGAGTCGTCTGCACGGAAACCTGACCATTGGCATTGCGGACGAACGAGGAGACAACGCTTTTCGTGGTATTGCCTGCCACCCAGTTCTCACCGGAGAAGGAAGCGGACTGAGCGACACTCAACAACTGCTGCTGAAGTTGTCCGATCTCGTCCTGAATCTTGGTCTTGTCGACGCCCTTTTCTGTAGCAGCCACGATCTTCGCCTTGATCTCACTGACGATGTCGATAGCGCTGTCCATGGCCGAATAGGCGGTATCGACCTTCGCGGCGCCGAGTCCGAGCGCATCGGACACAGCGGAGAGAGCCTTGTTGTCCGAACGCATGGTCGTTGCAATCGACCAGTAAGCGGCGTTGTCCTTGGCCTCTGCGACACGGTAACCTGACGAAACACGGTTCTGCGTGTCCTCCAGATTGCCATTGATGCTGCGGAGTGTCTGGAGAGCGGACATTGCCGCGACGTTCGTCAAAATGCTGGTCATGAAATTATCGCCCCTTGCTGGCAAAAATTGAAAAGGGACATTCCGGTCCGCCACCGGGAACGGCAATCAGCTTCATGCCCGCTAACCGCTTCTTAAGCTTGGTTAACATACCGTTTCGTTGACGGCAGAAAACATCAGTTTGGTTAACGCGGAGTTAACAAACATTGAAAAAGCCGCGCTCGGGGAGCGCGGCTTTCGATTGGCGATCTTTTATCCGAGCGCCCGGAGGCGCTCCTGCTATTAGCTGCGGAACAGCGAGAGGATGTTCTGCGAAGAGGAGTTCGCGATCGACAGCGACTGTACAGCCAGCTGCTGCTGGGTCTGCAAGGCGCTGAGCTTGGAGGACTCTTCTTCCATGTCGGCGTCGACCAGGCGGCCGATACCGGAGTCGATCGAGTCGCTGAGCGAAGATACGAAGTCGGTCTGGATGTCGACGCGCTGCTGGAGCGAACCGAGCTGCGAACCGAGGGTCGTCATGTTCTTCAGAGCGGTTTCGACGTCCGTCAGCAGGTTGTCGATGTCGGCCTGGGTCGTGCTGGCGCCGATCGTGAAGCCGTAGATGGAGCTGCCCGAGCTGGCGCCGGCGGTGCCGAGGATACCACCCGTCGTCGTGGCGTCGAACAGCGTGTTGGTGGCGCCGAGCGTGTAGTCGGTGGTCTTGATGGAGACCGCGCCGCCCGTGCCGCGAACGAAGGACGAAACGACGCTGACTGTGCCGCCAGCGTTGTTGACCCAGTTTTCGCCGTTGAACGAAGCAGACTGAGCGACGCTGTAAAGCTGGGCCTGCAGCTGCGTGATTTCGTCCTGAAGCTTCAGCTTGTCGACGCCGGCTTCGCTGGCTGCAACGAGCTTTGCCTTGATTTCGCCGACGAGGTCGATGGCACTGTCGACAGCGGTGTAGGCCGTGTCAAGCTTGGCGGCACCCATGCCGAGCGCGTCGGAAACAGCCGAAAGCGCCTTGTTGTCGGACTTCATCGTGGTGGCAATCGACCAGTAGGCGGCGTTGTCGGAAGCCTTGCCGACGCGCAGGCCAGACGAAACGGCGTTCTGCGTGTCACTCAAGCCCTTGTTGACACCACGCAGCGTCTGGAGTGCGGCCATTGCGGAGTTATTGGTCAGAATGCTGGTCATTTTTAATTTGCCCCTTTGGCATAATTGATAGGAAGGGACACTCCGGACTACCGGGAACGGCAATCAGCATCATGCCTGTTGACCGCTCTCTTCGTGCTCAGTCAACTCGCCGTTTCGATAGGCACATAAAACCTTATCATGGTTAAGAAATGCTGAACCAAAAAATTAAAAATCATTAAAAATATCCGTTGGTTAGCTTGACTTCATTAACCGGAAATTAAAACATTTGCGGCCGGGGCAAGCCCCGGCCGCAAGTCTTTTTCTCTGCTGTTGCGCGAGGCTATTATTAGCCGCGGAACAGCGAGAGGATGTTCTGCGAAGAGGAGTTCGCAATCGACAGCGACTGGATTGCCAGCTGCTGCTGGGTCTGCAAGGCGCTGAGCTTGGAGGACTCTTCTTCCATGTCGGCGTCGACCAGGCGGCCGATACCGGAGTCGATCGAGTCGCTGAGCGAGGACACGAAGTCGGTCTGGATGTCGACGCGGGTCTGGAGCGAACCGAGCTGCGAACCAAGGGTCGTCATGCCCTTCAGAGCGGTTTCGACGTCCGTCAGCAGGTTGTCGATGTCGCCCTGGGTCGTGCTGGAGCCGATCGTGAAGCCGTAGATGGAGCTGCCCGAGCTGGCGCCGTTCGCGCCGAGGATACCACCCGTCGTCGTGCCGTCGAACAGCGTGTTGGTGGCGCCGAGCGTGTAGTCGGTGGTCTTGATGGAGACCGCGCCGCCCGTGCCGCGAACGAAGGACGAAACGACGCTGACTGTGCCGCCGGCGTTGTTGACCCAGTTTTCGCCGTTGAACGAAGCAGACTGAGCGACGCTGTAAAGCTGGGCCTGCAGCTGCGTGATTTCGTCCTGAAGCTTGGTCTTGTCGACGCCGGCTTCGCTGGCTGCAACGAGCTTTGCCTTGATTTCGCCGACGACGTCGATGGCACTGTCGACAGCGGTGTAGGCCGTGTCAAGCTTGGCGGCACCCATGCCGAGCGCGTCGGAAACAGCCGAAAGCGCCTTGTTGTCGGACTTCATCGTGGTGGCGATCGACCAGTAGGCGGCGTTGTCGGAAGCCTTGCCGACGCGCAGGCCAGACGAAACGGCGTTCTGCGTGTCACTCAAGCCCTTGTTGACGTTACGCAGCGTCTGGAGTGCCGCCATTGCGGAATTATTGGTGTTAATGCTTGTCATAAGTCTGTCCCCAAAAACAAAATACCAAAGGAGGACATACCGGACTTCAATACCGGCGATGACGGTCCAGCTTCATGCCACTCGGTGCCGTTTTTCTTGAGCAACCAAACCCGTCATGTCGAGAGGCAATCTTGCACCCATTCATTGCCAACTCATTAAAACGGCTGGCGAAACGGCGTCGAATGGAGCCGGTGGTTAACAGTCTCCAAACATCTTCGAACACCTTGCAGCAGGACTGCACACCGGCTTCAAGCAAGCTTGGCGTGCCTAGATGGTGCAAACTGGGGTGTGATGTAGGCCAGCGCACGATTGGCCACGACGCTCGTTGAAGAAGTTCCGGATGGAGTGGGCTCTTGAATACGAATATTTCGTTTGCGGCGGCGTCGAAGGACTATCAGAAGGGACAATATCTCAAGTCGCTTGAAGTCCTGAACAAACTCATCAACACGCAGCAGGACGTCAAAACCTACGTTCTCCTAGCCAAAAACCTTCTCAAGTTGGGCTTCAAATCGGAAGCGGCAAGCGCATATGCGCTTGCCGGCGAACTCGATAGCAACAAGGAATCGCCCTATACCCGCGAAGCCGCGCTTCTGTATTTTGCGTGCGGCAACGAAGAGCAAGCCTTGCTCCAGGCCTTGCGCGTCATGACGCTTGCCCGCTCAGACGCCGATCTCGCCTGCGTTCTTGCCTCTATCCACCTCAAGCAAGGCCGAAAGGACCTCGTGAGCCCCTACCGCAAGGTGATCTCCGAGAGCAGCAATGCCGACCATGCCCGCCTTGCAGTGCGACTCCTCAGCGACGACATTCTGGACGCGACGAACGAGACGCTCGTCTATAATCTGTTCAAGAAGTTTCCCGACATCATGCCGCTCCGACTGCTCAAGCTCGTCTTCGCCCGCGAGGTCTGCGACTTCGAGCTCGTCGCCAAGGAATTCCTGCCGGTGCAGAAAATGCTCGATGGGGGCGACCACAGCGCCTTGGAACGAGACAATCCCTTCTACAATCTTCACTGGTGCAGTGACGAAGCGCTCAATGCCCTCGCTTCTCACAATCCGTCCCTTCCATTGAGAGAAGCGGCAGCGCGACGAAGAGCCGTTCCCCACGCCTGGAGCGAGAAGATCCGCATCGGATATCTTTCGTCTGACTTCTGGGCCGGACACGCAACCATGAAGCTACTGCGCCGTATTCTGGAGCTGCACGACCGGGACAAATTTGAAATAACGCTCTTCTGCCATACCGAGGAGAAGTACCTGGAACATGAGGCCGGCACGGTCGATCGCTCACAATGGGGTGACGTGTGCATCGTGCGAGACATGACGGACGAGGAAGCCGCCAAGGCTATCCGGGAGCGGCAAATCGACATTCTGGTCGACCTCAAGGGACACACATTTGGCGGTCGATCCCGAATACTGAACTATGGCGGCGCTCCGCTGCAGGCAACATGGCTTGGTTTCCCGGGCAGCGTGACTGACGTCGACCTTGATTATGCCATCGGCGATCGGTTCGTGCTGCCGAAAACCAGCGAAGCGAACTATTACGAGAAGCTGGTGCGCATGCCGGATTGCTATCAGCCCAACGACCCCGCCAATCGTCCGAAACCAAGGCCAACGACACGTGCCAAAGTGGGTTTGCCGGAGGGAGCATTTGTCTTTGCTTCGTTCAACGCAAACCGCAAGATCAACACGGCGATACTCGACGTCTGGTGCAACATCCTGAAGCGCGCGCCAAACAGCGTGCTTTGGCTAATGCTCTCGTCGCCACGCACCCAGACCAACCTGCTCAATTACATGAACAAAAGAGGGCTGGAATCGGATCGAGTGATCTTCTGCCCGCGCGTGTCCTACGAAGAGCACATCGATCGCCAACAAGTGGCCGATCTTGGCGTCGACACCTTCCCGGTCAACGGTCACACGACCACCTCCGAGCAGCTCTGGGGTGGCCTGCCGGTTTTGACCGTCAAGGGTACCAATTTTGCCTCTCGCGTCAGCGAAAGCTTGCTCAACGCGATAGGCCTGCCGGAACTGGTAGCCAGCGACATCAAGGCCTATGAAGACATGGCTGTCGAGCTCGCGAACGCCCCCGACCGCATCGCTGAATACAAGCGGCGCATCAGGGACAATGCCGGCATCATGCCACTGTTTGACGCTGAACGTTTCACCCTGCATCTCGAAAGGGCCTACGAAATGATGGTAGAGCGCGCGAAACTCGGGCAGGAACCGGACCATATCGACGTTCCGGCCCTGCCGCCCCGTACCGAACCGTTCTTCAGTTTTGACTAGGGAGCACTCCGAGGCATTTAGAACCCGCCGGCTTTCACCGGCGGTTTTTACGCCATGGTGCGTAGCGCTAAATGGAGGTACTGCTCAATGGAAAGAGCGGACAAGACTTCCGACCAGCAGGTTCCAGCCGTCGATCAGCACGAAGAAGAGAATCTTGAACGGCAAGGAAATCGATGTCGGCGGCAGCATCATCATGCCCATCGCCATAGTGATGGTGGCAACGATCAGGTCGATGACCAAAAACGGAAGAACAACCAGAAAACCGATCTCGAAGCCGCGCCGGATCTCCGAGATCATGAAAGCGGGAATCAGGACACGGTAATCGATCTTTTCTTCGGTCTCGACGCTCTGGCCGCGCTCCCTCGCTAGGTCCACGAAAAGCGCCAGGTCCTTGTCACGCGTATTGGCCGCCATGAACGTCCGGAAGGGCTCGGCGATGCGCGCCACCGCCTGCTGCTCGTCGATCTGGTTCGACAGGAGCGGCTGAACGCCGGTCTGCCATGCCTGATCGAAGGTCGGCTGCATGACGTAGAAGGTCATGAACAGCGCGAGCGACAGGAGGATCATATTCGAGGGCGTGGAAGACAGGCCCATTCCCGACCGCAGGATCGAGAATGCGATGATGAAGCGCGGGAAGCTCGTCACCATGATCAGGATGCCTGGCGCGACCGAAAGAACGGTCAACAGGCCGAATGTTCTGATGATCCATGCCGCGACCGAACCGTCGACCGGCAAGTTCAACAGGTTTGTCGGGAGCTGCTGCGCATGCGCCAGCTCCGGTGCCGCCATCATGGCAGCGAACAGCAATAGGAATCGAATCATTCGACGACGAAGGTCCTGAACATGACCTTCGATACGCGGCCTTGCGCGCGAAGGTCAACACGCTCCTGGATGTCATCCTTAAGATATTCGAAGCCCCGTGGCCCTTCGATCTGCTGCAGCGAAACAGTGCGGACATAGGCGAGAATATCCTGATGGATATCCTCTGCGATTTTTACGTCGGGCGGGCCGCTAAACAACAGGGCTACTTCCAGACGAACCCAGTTTTCCGACGGATAGGCGAGGTTGGACGTGATTGGCTCGAGTTGAACGACATTGTTGGCCTCGGTCGAAATGTGAGGCAGGCCTGCCTCACCCTCCTTCTTCTGCGCCGCCTCGTCCGCCTTGGCCTGCTCCGCCTCCTCGGCGCCCTTGATATTGGGTGCGACCATGCCGCCGACCACCCAGCCGCCGCCGGCGCCGAGCAGCGTCAGGATCGCGAGCCCGGCTATGGTCATTATTGCGGCCGACGTCTTTTTCGGCTGGCCTTCTGCGGCTTCTGTGTCTGCCATGGTGTCCTGCCTCAGAGCGGCGAGAAGAGATCGACGAGCTGCTGGCCGCGCGGCGGCTGCTGCACTTCCATCAGGCGGCCACGACCGCCATAGGAGATGCGCGCTTCAGCAATCTTCTCGTAGGAAATCTGATTGTCTGCGTTGACATCCTGAGGACGAGCGATGCCGGCGACGTTGAGAATGCGGATCTCCTGGTTGACGCGGACTTCCTGGGAGCCGCTGATCACGAGGTTGCCGTTCTCGAGGATGCCGGTGACCACGGCGGCGACCATGAGCTTCAGCGTTTCGGAACGGTCAATCTTGCCCTTGCCGTCGGTGCTCGTGTCGGAACCATAGGTCACATCGGTCTTGGATGTCGGATTCCAGCCCATGACGTTCGCGTCGACGTCCCAATTCAGGCCGCTCGAATTCGTGCGGCTGCGGCTGGTGTCATTCTCGAACTTCGCCTTATCGTTGATCTGGATATCGACGGTCAGGATATCGCCGACGTTGAGAGCGCGGGCATCCTTGAAGAGGGCGGCCTGAGAATCGCTCCAGAGAGAATAGCCCTGCGCGACCTGGCGCGGCTGCTTCGGATAAAGCGCCATCTGCGGCGTCTGGCCGTAAGCGAGACCGCTGCCGATAGGGCTCATGGCCGGCGCACGACCGACCTCATTGACAGCCTGCGGAGATGCGCAGCCTGCAAGGAGGGCGACGGCGGCGATCGCGACCGGGAAACGCTTGTTCATGAGGGGTCCTTCGACGTATTGGGATCGGACGCGCTGGCGATGATGTTGGCGATGACCGCGGCCTTCTGCGGATCCATCTCGTTGAGGATCAGGCTCGATTGCGTGGGGTTCAGCCGCATGATGACGGCCGCCGCCACTTCGATCTTGACCTCTTGCAGCTGCGATGCGGCCGCGTCCGGCTTCATTTTCTTATAGATATCGGTAAGGCCCGCTTCGGCCTGCTTGAGGAAATCGTCGCGGCGCTTCAGCCAGTCCTGATATTCCTCCTTGCGCTTGTTCATCTCAGCGATGCGCGAATCGACGTCGGCGCGGAGCTTCTCGAGCTCCTGCTTCTGCAGCAGGTAACGCTGGTCGCGAGCAGGATCGGCAATGTTCGTGCAGAACTGCTTGATCTCCTCCTGAGAGGTCATTTCCCCCTTCGGCGCCGGCTGCTCCTGCGCGAAGGCGCCGGGAATGGACAGCGCCACGACGGCAATTGCAGGCAGTGCAAGCCGCTGGAGCAAGTCTGACAAAGCCATGGTCTTCATCATTGCAGGACGAGCTCCGCTTGCAGCGCGCCGGCTGATTTGATGCCCTGGAGAATAGCGATGATGCCATCCGGCTTGACGCCGATATTGTTGAGACCGGCCACGAGTGTCCTGAGGTCAGGTCCATTCAGCAGCGCCACCTTGCCGCCGGTCTTCTGCGCAGCGATGTCGGTCTGCGGCTGAACCGCGGTCACGCCGCGCGAGAATGGCTCGGGCTGAATGATCTGCGGTGTCTCGGTCACCTGGACAGTCAAAGTACCATAGCTGACGGCAACAGGCGACACGCGCACATCGGCGCCGATAACGATTGTGCCGGTTCGCTCGTTCACCACCACCTTCGCCGGCGTATCCGTCTCGACGACAAGGTTCTCAAGATCGGCCATCAGGCGCGTGAGGTCTGCCGTTCTCGGCTTCTGGACGATGACTTCTTGCGCGTCCTTCGCCTCTGCCACCGGGCCGCCGAAGCGAGCGGAAGCATAACCGTTAACGACATCGGCGATGCGGATGGCCGTTGAGAAATCGGGGTTTCGTAGCTGCAGAACGAGATTAACGGAATCCTTGAAGCGTGACGGCAGCTCGCGCTCGATAATGGCGCCGCCCGGCACTCGCCCGGCGGTCGTCACACCCTCGGTGACCGTTGCGGCCTGGCCTTGCGCGGTGAAACCCGAGACCACGACGGAGCCCTGCGCGACCGCGTAGATCTGGCCGTCGGCACCCGACAACGATGTCATGATCAGTGTGCCGCCCCGCAGCGATGTCGCGTCGCCGAGCGAACTGACGTTCACGTCGATACGGCTTCCGGGGCTGGCAAAGGGCGGCAGATTGGCCGTGACCATGACGGCCGCCGTATTCTTTGCGTTGGACTGACTGCTCTGCGTGGAGATGCCTAGGTTCTGCAGCATCGCGCGCATCGACTGCTCGGTGAACGGCGAGGCGCGGAAGCCGTCGCCGGTTCCCTGAAGGCCTACGATAAGACCGTAACCGATCAGCTGGTTGTCACGTCCCGCCTGCAGGGAGGCAATGTCCTTGATGCGCGAGTTCATGGCCGCAGCAGGCGCGACGGCCAAGACATTCGGGGACAGAAACGCGAGGGCTACGAATAGGCGGAAAAACATCTTCATTTTGCGGCCACGTGTATGGTGCCGTCGGCGAGCACGGTGCCGCTGACAATCACACCGGAATCCATGTTGCGAACGCGGATGAGCTGGCCCGTCATGCCGTCT
This sequence comes from Rhizobium sp. BK060, assembly GCF_014193145.1. Taxonomy (NCBI): domain Bacteria; kingdom Pseudomonadati; phylum Pseudomonadota; class Alphaproteobacteria; order Hyphomicrobiales; family Rhizobiaceae; genus Rhizobium; species Rhizobium sp. BK060. The sequence goes on along the minus strand of NZ_JACHYW010000002.1, from coordinate 122,740 downwards.
TCAAGCGGCGACCCGGCTGCCGAGATCGTCATCGAGCCGAGCGTGAAGATCAGCCGGATCGACGAGCCGCGCGTCACGGTATAGGGCTCTCGCAGGGCCGAGACCGAGATCGTGCGTCCCGGCAGGAGCGTGCGCTTCGAGATCATCCCTTCGACCTGGCGGATCGACTTTGCATAATCGCCCTTTAGGTTGGGATTGGTCACTTCCACTTCCTGGAGCTGGGTGCCGGAAACGGTTTCGCCGGGGTAAATGGTTGTTGTCGGAACAACCGCATAGCCCATGCCGGCAGCGGCTGCTGCCTGTGGCGCGGCAAATGCGGTGATCGCAACGGCGGCAGCTGCCACCCATCCGAGGATACCTTTGACCCGGCAAAACATCATGTTTCGGCCCTTCCCGATTACTTCAGGTTCTTGCTGACGATGGAGGCCATTTCGTCGGCGGTGGTGATGACCTTGGAATTCATTTCATAGGCGCGCTGCGCCGATATCAGCTCGGTGATTTCCTTCACCGGATCGACGTTCGACGATTCGAGGTAGCCCTGCTTCATGTAGCCGAATCCCTCTTCGTCGGGCGTACCGACAACTGGATCGCCGGAGGCCGGCGTCTGCTGAAACAGGTTGTCGCCGAGCGGCTGAAGACCGGCCTCGTTGACGAAGTCGGCGATCTGCAGCTGGCCGAGCACGGTCGGATCGGTGTTGCCCGGCAGCTTCGCAGAAACTTCGCCCGAGCGGCTGATCGTTACCTGCGTCGAGCCCTGCGGGATCGTGATGTTCGGCGCCACGAGATAGCCGTCCACGGTGACGATCTGGCCGGTCTCGTTCTTGTTGAATGCGCCGGCGCGGGTGTAGAGCGTGGTGCCATCCGGCGCCTGGATCTGGAAGAAGCCGCGGCCGATCAGGGCCACATCGAGGTCGTTGCCGGTCTGCGAAAGTTCGCCCTGGATGTGCAGGTTGCGGACGGCAGACGTCTGGACGCCGAGACCGATATTTGCACCTTCCGGTACGATCGACTGGTTCGCGCGGTTGGAAACGCCTTTAGCGCGCTCGGTCTGATACAGCAAGTCGGTGAATTCAGCGCGAGCGCGCTTGAAACCGGTCGTGTTGATGTTCGCGATGTTGTTGGCGATGACTTCAAGATTGGTCTGCTGGGCATCCATACCCGTTGCAGCAATGGCAAGCGCTCTCATGGCTTCGTCCTTAAATCAATTACATCTGCATCCGGGTGACGTCGAGAAAGGCCGAAACAACCTTGTCGCGAATGGCGATCGCGGTCTGAAGGGTCTGCTGCGCCTGCATGACGGCATCGACGACTTCACGTGTCGTGGCGGTGCCCTTGATGCCGGCGAAAGACATACTTTCCGCGTTCTTCAGGGTGCTCACTGCTCCGGTCGCAACATTGCTGAGAACCGCGCCGAAACCGCCGTCGTTTGCCGCGCTTTCTGCAGCGGAGGAGGCCGTGGAGTTGTCTTGGTCGATGGCAGCAAGGCCGCGGGTCATCGACAGGGAGCTGACACTATTGACGTTGTTGATCATTATTGGCTCTTCAGTAGATCGATCGTTGCCGAGATCAGGTCGCGGGATTGCTTGATGGTCTGCAAGTTGGCGTCGTAGGAGCGGTTCGCTTCCCGCATGTCGGCCATCTCGACCAGCACGTTGACGTTCGGTAGCTTGACGACGCCCTTTTCGTCCGCAGCCGGATTGCTGGGGTCGTATTCGGTAATGAACTTCGATTCATCTTCCCCAAGCTTCTTGACGTTGACCGTGGTGACGCCATTGGCGCGATCCACGGCTTCCCCGAAGGTAATCGTCTTGCGGCGATAGGGATCGGCGCCGGGCGTGTCGCCGGTCGAGCGGGCGTTGGCAATGTTTTCGGACACGATGCGCAGGCGCGTCGATTGCGCCTCCAGTCCCGATCCTGCGATTTTGAGTGCTGCTGATAAAGGATCCATGACCTTAGCTCTTCACCGTCATCAGCATCATCCGATTGAACGAGCTCACCAGCGAGGTGTTCAAATCGTATTGACGCTTGATTTCACCGGACTTGGAAAGCTCCTCGGCGAGGCCGACCGTGTTGCCGGATTCCTGGACGCCGATCTCCTGATCGAGAGCCGCATCCTTGACGTCGATGTCACTCTTCGTACCCAGATCGTTGCCGGTCAGGTGCGCAGCATTGGTGCGCGCCATCGTGATATCCGACCTATCGAGGGCAGCCTGGAAGGGCGTGATATCCTTGGCGCGATATTTCGGCGTGTTCGCGTTCGCGATGTTGCCGGCAACAACCTCCTGACGGATCGTCAGCCATTCGGCCTGCCGCGAGGCCAAGTCGAAAAGTTGAATCGGTTGCATGGGAACTCTCCGTTTTTGCTGAGGCGAACCTACGGCGGTAATCTTGCGTCAGACTTACGGAGAATGCGGTGCGAAAATCCGGACCTTGTTGGCCACTGCCTCCAGAATGCGAAGAAGGCTCCGACCGTATCCGGTGGAGCCTTCGGCTGATTCGCTGCGTGGCGGCAGGCACTCAATTGTGCTGGTAGACATCGCCCTTGGAGGTGATGATGACCCATTTGCCATCGCGTTCCTCCAGTGTCGCCAGCCGACTTTCGTCCGGTAGAATGGATCCGACACGCACGACGTACATCCCTGATGTGTCTTCGATCAGGGCACGACCGTTTGCCACATGGAGGAGGCGAAAACCCGATTTGCCGGGAAACGGCTGCTCTTCGGCCGGCGGCCCGTTGTCGTCTTCCTTGCCGATGGTGGAGACCGTCGCCGTCGTCAGCGGATCGACTGGGATCTCGGGCTTCTTTTCGTGTTGGTTCTTGTTGGCCATCGCCAGCGGCGAGACACTGAAGACGTTCCGCGCCGGCCAGTCCGGAAGGTCGCGCGTCCGGTCGCCCTGCGCGACATTGATGCCGAACTTGTCCTCGTTGAAGAAGACGTACCACGGAAAGAACGCGGACGCTCCTGCCAGGACGAGGCCGGCAATTGTCAGGGCACGGTCGAGAAAGATGGTTTTGCGCCGGAGAGGCTTCAGCGGGGCGATCTTCTCATCGTCATCGAAATCGTTCACGTCGCGCCTTTCTATCTGCGGATATTCGGCTGGCCGCCGATGCCGGCCGCCGCCTTCAGGGCGCCGGCCAAATCGGCAAAGGCATCCTGCGAATCGACGTCGCCAGGCGACTGTTTCAAAACATCGTAAATAATCGGTACCTGCTTGACCGCCATGTCGAGATCAGGGTCGGCGCCTGGACGATAGCCGCCGATCAGGCGAAGGTCGCGTGTCTCCTCGAAGCGGTGGATGAGCGTTTTCAGGCGAGACACGAGCTTCTCCTGATCCGGAGTCCAGGCCTTGCGCGCCAAACGCGAGATCGAGGCAAGCGGATCGATCGGTGGATAGCGCCCCTCCTCCGCGAGGCTGCGCTGCAAGACGATGTGGCCGTCCAAGATGCCGCGCGTCGAATCCGCGATCGGGTCGTTGTGATTGTCGCCATCAACCAGGATCGAAATGATCGCCGTGATGGTCCCCGTGCCTTGGGGGCCGGGACCTGCGCGCTCCAGCAGGCGCGGCAGCTCGGTAAAAACCGAAGCTGGATAGCCGCGCGCGATCGGCGGCTCGCCGGATGCGGTCGCGACTTCTCGTATGGCATGGGCAAACCGTGTGACGCTGTCAACGATCAGCAGCACGTTGTCGCCCTGGTCGCGGAAATGCTCGGCGACGGTGACGGCCGTCAGCGGTGCCATCTTGCGCAGCATCGGGCTCTCGTCGCTCGTCGCGACGACGGCGATCGCCTTCCTCATGTTGGCGCCAAGCGTATCCTCGATGAACTCGCGCACTTCGCGGCCACGTTCGCCGACCAGCGCGATCACGACCTTGTCGAAGGCATCGGCGCGCGCCAGCATGGAGAGCAGTGTCGACTTGCCGACGCCCGAGCCGGCGAAAATGCCGAGGCGCTGCCCAAGGCAGAGCGGCGAGAAAATGTCGATGGCGCGAACGCCTGTTTTGAAGCCTTTCTCCACGCGCTTTCGCGTCATGGATGGTGGAGCGGTGTTCGAAATGGAGCGGCGGCCGAGCCCTTCGACGATCGGACCCAGCCCATCGATCGGCTCGCACAGCGAGTTGATCGTGCGGCCGCACCAGCTTTCGGATGGCGAGATGCGGAACGCACCCTTGCGGATCACCGTGTCGTGGATGCCGATCGGCTCGCCCGGCTCAATTGGGCAGACGTAGGTCAGTTCAGGCTCGACGCGGACGACCTCACCGAGGTGGATGCCGGTCGACGATTTGTGCGCCACGAATTCGCCCAGGCGCACCTGACGCGACAGCCCCGTGACCGTGTAGTGGCCGGCGGCTATTGTCTGGACATGGCCGCCGGGCGCGACCAAGAGTTCGGGATTCGAATAGCGCGAGACGAGCCCGGCAAGGTGCGCGAGCTTCGGCGAGAGATCGGCTTCAGTGAGCGGCGTTTGGCTCATGCGTCAGACCTCGGCTAGCGGCTGCCGCCGAGCGTCTTGATCGCTTCGCTGAACGAGGCCTCGCTGTCCTTCGAGAGCGACGTCATGCTCTCGAAGGCGCGATTGACTTCGATCAGCTGCGTGATTTCGCGCATGGCGTTGACGTTGGAATTTTCCAGGTAGCCCTGCTGAACACCGACATTGAAGCGATCGGTGACGGCACGCGGCTGCTCGGTCGTCATGATGCCGCTGTTCTCGTAGCGCAGATAGCCCTTGCTGATATCGGCCTCGAAGAGACCCAGCGAGCCGACCTGTCTGCCGTCCTGATAGATCAATCCGTCAGCGCCGACTTTCGGTTCGCCAGCGGCCGTGTTGAGCGTGATCGGCGCACCACCGGCATCGAGAACCGGATAACCGCGGACCGAAATCAGCTCGCCGTTTTCCTTCATCGTGAAGCGGCCATCCTTGGTCAGAACCTTGCCGGCCGGCGTTTCCACAGAGAACCAGGCATCGCCCTTGATCGCGAAGTCGAGCATGTTTCCGGTGTGCTGGAGCTCACCGCTGTCACCCGAGAGATAGTCGTTGCCCTGTGAAACATAGGCAATCTTGGCGTTGATCTTATTGCCGGTCTCACCGAGCATCTCGTCGAACTTCACCTCCGTCGCGCGGAAGCCTGTCGTGTTCACGTTCGCCATGTTGTCGGCGATGGTGGTGAGGCGACGTTCGAGTGCGATCTGCGACGACAACGAAACATAAAGACCGGATTGCATCCCGATAGGCTCCTGCATTGGCGATGAACGGTACGAAATCCGGGTGTTTGCAGTCGGTTGGACCACGGATCTCGCTGAGGCGGCATCTCAGAAACAGGCACGGATGCCCATTCGTCACCAATAAGCTGACAGCAAATGCTTGCGCGAAGCTGGCATGGAAAGCTCGGGTTTGCAGGGCCAATCATCAGCCTCACGCAAGCCAGCAGCCCTATCCCTTGGGTTGAAAATAACGATCAGGTTTGGACTGACGATGAATATCATTATCGGATTTGTGATTACCTGCGGCTGCATCATCGGCAGCTTCATGGCGATGGGCGGCCATGTGGAGGCGCTTTGGCAGCCTTTCGAGCTCGTCATCATCGGCGGCGCCGGCCTGGGCAGCTTCGTCATGGGCAACCCGATGAAGGTGGTGAAGGATTCCGGCAAGGCGCTTGGTGAAGCGTTCAAGCACACCGTCCCGAAGGAACGGAATTATCTCGATACGCTTGGTGTTCTATATTCCCTGATGCGCGACCTTCGTACGAAGTCCCGCAACGAGATCGAGGCGCATATCGACAATCCGGCCGAATCATCGATCTTCCAGTCCGCTCCGACGATCCTCAAGAACAAGGAACTGACGGCATTCATCTGTGACTACGTTCGCCTGATCATCATCGGCAATGCCCGCTCGCATGAAATCGAGGCTTTGATGGACGAAGAGATCAACACGATCCTTCACGACAAGATGAAGCCCTATCACGCCATCCAGACGATGGGCGACGCCTTCCCCGCCATCGGTATCGTCGCCGCCGTTCTCGGCGTCATCAAGGCGATGGCACACATTAACGATTCGCCTGAGGTTCTCGGCCACCTGATCGGCTCGGCGCTCGTCGGCACCTTCCTCGGCATTCTCTTGTCCTATTGCGTATGTTCACCGATCGTTTCCCAGATCAAAATCGTCCGCAACAAGCAGCATCGCCTTTACGTCATCGTCAAGCAGACGCTGCTTGCCTACATGAACGGCTCCGTGCCGCAGGTTGCTCTCGAGTATGGTCGCAAGACAATCTCGGCCTATGAGCGTCCTTCGATCGACGCGGTCGAGCAGGAAATGATGAACCCCGGCGGCGAGAACAAGGCGGCGTAAAGGATCATGAACGCTACCCTCAAGACCCCCCTTATGGACGAAGCCCTGCTTGCCAAGCTGACCGGCAGGCTCGGCGACAAGGCCACCATCGAGAAGATCTGCGGCGCCTTCGGCGATGTCTACACTGTCTTCCTGCCCGACATCATCAAAAGCGAGACCAATCTCGATGTCGAGGTCGCCTATCTCGGCTGCGACAGCGGACATAAGAACGACCTCGTCGCCGATCTCGGCGGCAACGTGACGCTCGTTAACGCAACACTCCGCAACTGGTCGCAGAATATTACGCTGGCCTGCGGCAACAGCTTCGTCATCACGCTGATGGAGCACCTGCTGGGGGCGGCAGCCGAGACCGTCGAGCAGCCGGCCGACCGCCTGCTGTCCGTGATCGAACTCGAGCTTGCGGTCATGGTTTTCGACAAGATCGCCAATGTTCTTCGCTCGGCGGTGAACGCGCCTGGCGGCTTCGAGCCGGCCCTAGAGCTCCCCTATGCGTTCGAAACGCGTGCCAAGCCGGCCGAAGACAAGCCCGACGAGTTTGCGGCCGCGATCAACATGTCGATCACGCTTTCCGGCATTACCTCGGATTTCTCGCTGATCGTTCCCCAGGCTGCTCTGCTGAAGACGAGCGTGGCGGCTCCAAAGGCCAAGGGGCAGCCTGCCAAGTCGTCCGAATGGACCGATCAGCTCAGCGAGCAGGTGCGCCGTTCGCAGGTAACGCTTAACGCCAAGATCCGTCTGCAGGACCTGACGCTCAGGACCATTTCGAAGCTTGCGGCTGGTGACGTCATTCCCTTCTACGATCGCGGCGACGTCCGTGTCGAAGTCAGTGCCAACAGCAAGGAATTGTACGTCTGCGAGTTTGGGCGCTCGGGCGAGAATTATACCGTCCGGGTAAAGGATACGATTAACTCGGATGACGAGCTCATCCGCCACTTGATGAATTAGCCCATTTTCCAACCGGGCTGCCGCACGGCAGCTTGAGGCAAGTTTCAACTGGAATAGTGATTTCATGGCGACGAAGAAGACACCCAAGACCAGCGACCTTTCAATGGAGCTCCCGGGCAACGAGGCCGAGCTCGATCAGGCCATCGATGACCTGCGCGGCGTCCTGAAGACTGACGCGGAAGGCGGCCTGCCCGACTTCGCCGACGAGAGCGACGCCTTCAGCGGCAGCACTGACCTGTCCACCTTTGGCGGCGATTTCGAAGACGCGGCCGAGGAGCCTGCGTTCGGTGGCAGCGATTTCGGTGCAACGTCCGACTTTGGCGGCTCTGCCGATTTCGGCGACACCTCCTTCGGTGCGGTCGCTTCCGAACCGGCGCCGCTTGGCAGCGCCATGCAGTCGAACCTTGACCTGATCATGGACATCCCGATCGACGTTCAGATCATGCTCGGCAGCAGCCGCATGCAGGTCGCCGGCCTGATGAACCTGAACGAAGGCGCGACCATCGCGCTCGACAAGAAGATCGGCGAGCCGGTCGAAATCATGGTGAACGGCCGCAAGATCGCGCGCGGTGAGATCACCGTTCTGGAAAACGACGACACGCGTTTCGGCGTGAAGCTGATAGAAGTTTTGAGTACGAAAAAAGCCTGATCCCGGTGCAGGGACGGAGAGGTTAGACCATGATGGACTTTGACGATTTCGGCGGCGCTCTTGCCGAGAAACCGTTGACCCAGGCTGAAAAGGCGGCGGCCGTTCTCCTCGCTATGGGGAAAGGGGTCGCCGGCAGGCTGCTGAAGTATTTCACGCAGGCCGAGCTGCAGACGATCATCGGCTCGGCGCAAACGCTACGCGCCATTCCGCCGGATGAACTGCTCGGACTTGTCGCCGAATTCGAGGATCTGTTCACCGAAGGCGCCGGTCTTATGGACAACGCCAAGGCGATCGAAAGCATCCTTGAAGAGGGCCTGACGCCTGACGAAGTCGACAGCCTCCTCGGCCGTCGCACGACCTTCCAGGCCTACGAGACGTCGATCTGGGACCGCCTCGGCGAAGGCGACCCGGCCTTCATCGGCAAGTTCCTCCTGCGCGAGCATCCGCAGACAGTTGCCTACATTCTCTCCATGATGCCCTCCTCGTTCGGCGCCAAGGTCCTGATGCAGATTCCGGACGGGCGCCGCGCGGACATCATGAACCGTACCGTCAATCTCAAGTCCGTCAGCCCCAAGGCCGCACAGATCATCGAGAAGCAGGTCATGACCCTGTTGGCCGAGATCGACGCCGAGAAGAATTCGATCGGCTCGACGAAGGTTGCAGAGTTGATGAACGAGATGGACAAGCCGCAGGTCGATACCCTGCTCACCTCGCTTGAATCGATCAGCCGCGAATCGGTCAACAAGGTCCGGCCGAAGATCTTCCTCTTCGACGACCTCATGCTCATGCCGCAGCGCAGCCGCGTGATGCTGCTGAACGATATCTCGTCCGACATCCTCACGATGGCATTGCGCGGCTCGGCGGCCGAAATGCGCGAGGCGGTGCTCGCCTCAATCAGCCCGCGCCAGCGCCGCATGATCGAATCGGATCTGCAGAGCGGAACAGTCGGCATCAATCCGCGCGAAATCGCGATCGCGCGGCGCGCCATTGCCCAGGAAGCGATTCGCCTGGCAAATTCCGGTCAGATCCAGCTCAAGGAAACCGAGGGCGAAGGTTCGGCTGCAGCCTGAGCCGCTGTTGTTGTGTACGAAGCGCCCTCTCCCTACCGCCGTGGTTGATCGCGGCGGCAAAAGGGAGATACCCTTCCAGAAAGGCCGCGCTCTGGCGCGGCCGTTTCTTTTGATGGAGGGCCTCGGCCTTGGCCGACGACGACAAGGACAGCAAAACAGAAGACCCGACAGCGAAAAAGAAAAGCGACGCTGCCGAGAAAGGCAATGTGCCGTTTTCGCGCGAGGTGCCGCTTTTTGCCACCGTGCTTGCCACGTTCGTCTACATCATCTTCTTCCTGCCGGAGGGACTCAGCAAGGTTGGCGAGGCGCTGAAGGACATTTTCGAACAGCCTGACCAATGGAAGCTCGAAACCGGACCTGACGCGCTTTCCCTGTTCGTTCACCTGGGCTGGGTCTCGGCAGCATTGCTTGCGCCGGCCTTCATCCTGTTCATGGTATTCGGCGTCGCCGCGTCCATCTCGCAAAACCTTCCGACGCCGGTGCTCGAACGTATCCGGCCGCAGTACTCGCGTATTTCGCTCGCCAAGGGATGGTCGCGGCTGTTCAGCCTGCCTGGCCTCGTCGAGTTCGGCAAATCGCTGACGAAGATCGTCATCGTCGGCGTCGTCATGTTCTTCGTGCTGAAGAGCGAATACTTCAACGCAATCGACGCGATGTTCTCCGATCCGCAGACGATCTTCACGCGCATGATGACGTCGATGCAGAAGATTACGATCGTTGTCCTGATCGCTACCGCTGTCGTGGCGATTGCCGATTTCTTTTGGACGCGCTATCACTGGTTCACCGAACTGAAGATGACGCGGCACGAAGTCAAGGAAGAAAACAAGCAGTCGCAGGGCGATCCTTTCGTCAAAAGCCGCCAGCGCTCGGTGATGCGCGACCGCGCCCGCCGCCGCATGATCGCCAACGTCGATCGCGCGACGCTCGTGATTGCCAACCCGACGCACTTTGCCGTCGCCCTACGCTACGTGCGAGAGGAGAACGATGCGCCTGTCGTCGTCGCCAAGGGTCAGGATCTAATTGCGTTGAAAATCAGACAGACCGCGGAAAGGAACGGCATTCCCGTTTTCGAAGACCCGCCTCTGGCGCGCTCCATGTTTGCGCAAGTCTCGGTCGATAGTGTCATACCGTCTGTATTCTATAAGGCAGTCGCGGAACTCATCCATCGGGTTTACGCGACGCAAGCCAAGAACAAACGGGTAAGATAGCCGAATGAAAAAATGCCCCTACTCTACCCAGCGTGAAAAAATCCTGGCTGAAGCAATCAGCCCGGTGGCCACGGAATTGCGGCTTCTGGACGCTTCGGACCTCATCTCTCTTCTGCGCTTCGAGTACTACGGCAATCTTTCCGATCTGGTATCGTCAGCCGCCGAGCTTTTCTTCCATCCCGGCACGGTCAATTTCGGCCATGGCGGCAGCTATACGTTGGAGTGGGGCGGCAAGCCGGAAGTGGTGATCGACCTCGAAATCAAGCCGCGCGACGTCACGATCTATGCGCAGCTGACGCTTGCCGAGGCGCACGCCGGCATTGAGATCAACCATATCGCCTTCCAGAATCCCTCGACGGATCCTGACGAAAACACCGCTTTCCTCGAGCAGAGCCTGCGCGACGCACGCTATAACGTCGAGCCATTGCGGGCATTGGCGGGCTAAAGCACGCTAGGCACCTTCCTGTCAGCTTATGTATCCAAGGCGAATCGCTTTTGCGATCGCCTGGATTCGGTTGACCGAATCCAGCTTGATCGTTGCCGAGCCAAGATAGGCGTTGACGGTATGCACGGAGAGGCCGAGCTTCTCCGCAATCTCTTCGCTGATGCGCCCGTCGCCGGCAAGCTGCAGGCAGGCAATCTCGCGTTCGCTGAGAGCTTCGGCCGCCGCCACACGGCGCTCGTCGAGCGAGAGCAGATCGATCATGACTTGGCAGGACCTCGCATGCAATTCGACAATCATGTCGCTCGCCGGCTCGAGATCATCGCCCGTGAAGACAACGAAGCCATTGCCCACGGCGCCAAGGCGCACCGGAAAGGCCATGCCGGAAAACGGAAGAAGGCCGTCCTTCAGTCGCGTCATGAAGGGAGCAATGCTTGCGGGCCGGGGAGCGGCGCGATCGAGCCCGCCGGCCCACACGACCGGAAGGAGCGACTTCTCGATATGATCAAGCAGCGCTTCGCCATGGGCGTCGATGAATGCCCGGCTGAAGCCACTGTTCGAAGAGCCCCAGTTCTCCAGCTCGCAAACCAGACGTTGCTTCGCCGGAACGCCTGCCCCACTGACACGGTAGACGGCGAAGTTCTGGGCATCGGCAAGCTTCTGCATGCCGATCAGGCGCGGGAACAGATCAGACCGACTCGCAACCTTATTGACCCGCACGCCGCGCATCATTTCCGAATTTCCCATCGACCGACCGGATGGCTGCCCCATAACGCCGTCCCCTTAGACGAGATTGTTCCTGACCGCGAATGCGATGGCCTCTGAACGAGTCTTCGTCGCCGTTTTTCGCATGACACTGGTGATGTAGTTGTTGATGGTATTGCGGGAGATGCCGAGGATCATCGCGATCTCGTCGCTCGTCTTGCCTTCGGCGATCCAGAAAAGGCACTCCAGTTCCCGATCGGTCAATTCGAAGTCCCGGTCAGCCTTGGTAGCGCCGCATTGCAGGAAGCTTGCAAAATACGCCGTCAAAAGCCCCACATCCCGCAACCGCTCCTGCGACAGAATGAACCCATCATCAAACAGGAACATCAGCACCAGGCGCGAACGGCCGATGTTGAACATCAGCGAACAGTATTGGCGGCTGGCGCCATCAGGCGCGTCCGCCGTATCCGGCAGGAGGGCGAAGTGCGGCTGGAAGAGCAGCATGCATTTTTCGAGTTCCGTCGCACGGGCGAAGCCGCCGACGAAGGCATGCGCCAGGTTGGTGACGAGATCGAACGGCCAGTCCGAGGAGACGACGAAGTCGAGGCCAGCCTCCTGCACCAGGTCTGCTCGCGCCAAGAGATAGTGCGACGCGCCAACATAGTCCGTCAGTGCGCGCAGCCCGGGTTGCAACCGTCCCGTGTTCGATATCTCGCAGAGTTGTGCGATCAGTTCGTCGCGTGAAGAGAGGTTTGTCGCTGCTATACCAACGAAGTTTGCCTTGTGCGTGTCGCTCTTGAGAGCCTGCAATATATGCATGTCCATTGGCAAAACCCCGCGGCTGTAAACCACCTACGACAGAAGCTTGATCCGCATGCTCCCGAACAAATTACGACCTCTCCGCGAATCATCCAAGATTACGATAGGTGGCACAATTCACCATCTCCGAGTTCTTGGGATTTACATTTTCTGCATTTCGTGCCCTGATTCGCGCACAAATTCCGCTTGTTAAGGAATTATTAAATTAAAGTGATTCGGGGAACTCTGACAATACGATTCGCGTAAAACGCGTGGTCATATCAGCCCTCTGTCAAGTTCTATCCTCAGAAATCTTCATGCCCGCATTCGAGCGATGGTAAAATATGACTGGATAGCTGTGCAGCGCATGGGCAAAAGAAAAAGGCCGGTTGCCCGGCCTTTCTTTATGCGGCGGCGTTGTCGACCGCCCATTTTCTAAGGATTTTCGCGGCGCGTTCCTCGTTGATCTCGACCATACGCGCCAATTTGCGTTCCGGGCCTTCCTTGACGCGACGATTGAAGTTGCCGTCGTCGTCGCCGAGGCTGAGCAGGTCCTCGGTGCTGTCGAAACCGAAGTCCGAACCGAAGCCATCCATGAGCGCACCACCGGTGCCCACGCCTCCTGCCGGAGCGAAATCCGGAAGTTCGAGACCCGCGCTTTCCGGCGAGGTGTCGCCGATGACCGCCGTACCATTGCCCGTTACGCTGCGGATCATCGGGCGGACGCCCATCCAGATCACCAGGAAAGCGACTGCGACGAAGGCGAGAGAGTTGATGATGCCCGCAAGGTTGCGGCTCAGCATATCCATGACCCGGACGCCGCTGCCGGTCTCCTCGAGAAGCTGGTTCTCCAGGAAGTCCATAGCCGTGACGGTCACGACATCGCCACGGTTGGCGCTGATGCCGGCAGCCGATGCCACGATCTTCTGCATCTCTGCGAGATAGGCGTCGACCTTCGCCTGATCCGCGGGCTCACCGACCATCTGGGCAATACGGCCCTTGTTGACGACGACGGCGATAGAGAGTTTTTCGATCTTGTAGCTATTGCGCGTCGTAGCAGTCGTCTTGCTGTTGATTTCGTAGTTGGTCTGTTCTTCTTTCTTGTCGGACTTGTCTTGCGATTCCGGACCGGTGGCGCCGCCGGAGTCGGGCGCTGCCTGCGGAATGTTCTGCTCGACGGTGGTCGCGTTGTCGGACTGCTTCTGCTGCGACTGAGAGGCTTCCTTCGTCGTCCGGATGGAGCGCTCGACCTTCGATTCCGGATCGTAGGTCGTTTCCTGGATCTGCTGGCTGTCGGTGTTCAGTTCGGCCGTAACGCTGGAGCGGAAGTTATCCATACCCAGGAAAGGTGCGAGCGCCTTGTCGATATTGGTTTCAACTTCGCCCTGGACGTTCTGAACGATGTTCAGCGAACGGTTCAGCGAACTGTTGCTGGCTTCGTCACCGGAAGCGAGCAGTTGCCCAGCCGAATCGAGGATCGTGACATCACCGACATCGAGGCCGGGAACGGCTGACGCAACAAGGTGGCGGATCGACGTTGCTGCATTCCGGCCGGCGGCAGCGCTTGCGCGGATCATGACGGACGCTGTCGGCTTCTGTTCGGCTTTGCGGAAGTTGCCGACCTCGGGCATGACGATGTGAACACGAGCAGCTGTGATGCCGGAGATCGACTGGATCGTGCGACCAATTTCACCTTCGAGCGCGCGAACCCGCGTGACTTCCTGCATGAATGAGGTTAGGCCGAGCGAGCCGACATTGTCGAAGAGTTCGTAGCCTGCATTGGCGCTGTTCGGGAGACCCCGCTCGGCGAGCAGGAGACGCGCCTTGCCGGTCGTGCCGGCGGGAACCGTAATGCTGGAGCCGTCGGTTCCGACCTGGAACCCAATATTCGCTTCGGCGAGTGCTATGCTGATCTGATTCAGATCAGGGGTATCAAGCCCGACATAAAGCGTTTCCTGGGCGGGTTTGTTGACCAAAAAGGCTGCCGCCAGGATCAGCGCGACTGAAACGACGCCCACGCCGGCCAGCGCCAGCAGGCGATTCCGCCCTAGCGAACTGAAGTTCTTAAAGATTTGAACTAATTGATTTAACAGATTCATTCTGTTCTCGCACGACCGTCACAGACAAAGCGGGCTTATTGCCTCATCTCGACGATAAATGCCGAAACTTGTGCGAGCGTTTCGTGGGGAGGTGCGGAGTAGAACCCGGATTAGAAGAAGTCGAAGTCTCCGGCTGCCTTCGCCAGAGGCTGAACGTTGCCATGATACATGGAGCCGCCTAGCGCCCGCTGCATTTCGCTGAGTTTCACCAGGCTCAATGCCGTCGCGACATCGACCGCCCAGTCCTGCGGGATTTCGCCGGTGATGGTGTCGATGAACTCTGCAAGACCGCGCGTCTTCTGCACGGCAAGATCGATTCCCTGCATGACCTTCATACTCTCCGGCGAGTTCAGCAGTTCGGCACCGCCCCCGACTTCGAGGAGCTGCGGCTCGATCCGCTCGATCAGATAGGCGACGTCATGCAATTCCGAGACGATACGCATCAGGACATCAGGCAGGGCTTCAGCGGGCGACGGCTGCTCTGTCATTGCATTCACAGTCATTAATAGGTCCTCGCCCTCAGAAGAATTCGATGCTGGTTTCGACAGGTTTCTGCGGAGCGGCCGGACGCTGCTCAAGCGCAACAGTTCTCTGCGTTTCCGCACCGGTGAGCGGATACTGTCGAGCCCGCCCGGAGACCGGCCAGTATTCGAGCTTGCGCCCGTGCTCACCACCAGTGCTGGAGCTGATGACGGGAATGCCTTCATCCTTCAGGAACTGCACAGCAAAGGCGGCGTTCTGTTCGCCGACATTCGAGAATGTCGAGATCGTCTTCGCTCCACCGAAGATCTTGGCCTCCAGGCGGTCGCGGCGCGCGCCCTGCTTCAGGAGGCCGTTGATCAGCAATTCCATCAGATGGACACCGTAACGCGTGGCGTCTCCGCCCGTCATCGGCGTGTTTCCTGTCCCCGGCAGGAGGAAATGATTCATTCCTCCAATGCCTGCCACGGGATCTCGCAGGCATGCAGCCACACACGATCCAAGGATGGTCGTCAGTACCGCATTCGGATCATTCAGGACCTTCCATTCGCCCTGGATGATATTAACGCGGCGGGCTGCTACGTCGAGATTCATTTCAATGCTCCAAATACGGCTTCGATCGCCGCCTTCATCTTCTCGATCGTGAAGGGCTTGGCGAGAACGTTGTTGGCGCCGAGCTGCGCCGCCTTTGTGACCAGCGCACGATCGCCCTGCGCCGTCAGGATGATGAAGGCCGCCTTCTTGGTCGCCGGGTTGGCGCGAACAGCCTGCAGGAAGCCGAGGCCATCCATCTTCGGCATATTGAAGTCGGAGATGACAAGATGATGCGGCTGCTGGGTCATGATCTTCAAGCCCTGCTCGCCATCGCCGGCAGCGGTGATCTGCTTGAAGCCGAGCTGGGTCAGCGCGTCGCTGAGCAGCAGTCGACTGGTGACCTGATCGTCGACGATCAGAACTTTGATTTTCTCTGCGATTGACATTAGTCTGTTCCTTCCTTTCGGGCGGCTGTCATTTTCAAGATTTCTTCGCCGATGCCATTCAGCGGCAACTGTTGTTCGACGGCACCGAGCTCGTAAGCAACCCTCGGCATGCCGTAGACCACGCTTGTCTTTTCGTTCTGACCGAGCGTGCGCGCGCCGGCATGGCGCATCTTCAATAGACCGGCGGCACCGTCACGTCCCATGCCGGTCAGAATCACGCCGACAGCATTGCGGCCAGCCAGTTCGGCAACCGAATCGAATAGCACATCAACGGACGGCCTGTGGCCGTTCACGGGATCACGTTCGATGAGGCGGCAACAAGGCGCATGGGCGTTGGCAACCTGCAGGTGGCGTTCGCCACCGGGTGCGAGGTAGATTCTGCCTATCTCCAGACGCGCGCCGTCGGTCGCTTCCTGCACGACCGGCGCACAGAGCCGGTTGAGGCGTTCGGCAAAGCTCTTGGTGAAGGTTGGCGGCATATGCTGCGTGATCACCGTCGGAGGGCAGTTCGCCGGGAATTTCTGAAGCACCGCAATCAACGCCTCGACGCCACCGGTCGACGAACCGATCGCAACGATCTTGCGGCCAACGCGGAAGTCGGCAACAGCAGGCGGCGGTGCAGCCGGTGCCGGCTGGGTGTATTGGCGCCGCTGCGAACGAGCGGCCGCCTTCACCTTTTCGGCAAGGTCGCCGAAAGGGCGTGCGTCGCCCGGAAGCGGCTTGCCGACACAGTCGAACGCGCCGATCTCAAGTGCCGCCAGCGAGGCATCGGCGCCGCGATGGGTCAGCGTCGAGACCATGATGACCGGCATCGGACGCAGCCGCATGATCTTCTCGAGAAAGTCGAGGCCGTTCATGTTCGGCATCTCGATATCGAGCGTCACAACGTCGGGATTGAGCTTCTTGATCGCCTCGCGCGCCTCGAGCGCGTCGCCTGCCTGGCCGATGACGCTAACCTCCGGATCGGCGCTCAGCACGGCAGTGATCAGGCCGCGCATCGTGGCAGAGTCGTCGACGACGAGAACTTTAGCTGGTGCGCTCATGCCTTCCTCCCCACGCCCTTGGTCGTGTAGCGGTAGGTGGTGATGCCGATGTTGTCGAAGACGTGCTTGGCGTCGCCGGAAACGCGCTCGGAATGGCCGATATAGAGATGACCGCCTTCCGGCAGCAATTCGGCAAAGCGTGACCAGATCTTCATCTGCGTCGGTTCGTCGAAGTAGATCACCACATTCCGACAGAAGATGACATCGAACTTGCCCTTGAACGGCCACTGCGCCATCAGGTTCAACTCATTGTAGGTGATCAGACGCTTGACGCGGTCATCGACCTGGAACTTGCGCCGTCCCTGGACCTCGACCTCGCTGAACCACTGCTTGCGCATGGCAGGCGAGACGGTTTCGAGGGCATTTTCGTCATACGCGCCGGCACGGGCGATCGCCAGAATCTTCGGATCGATATCGGTCGCCAGAATCTTGAAGTCGTAGTCGGCAACGTTCGGCATCATCGACAGAACGGTCAGCGCGATCGAATAGGGCTCCTGACCATCCGAGGAGGCTGCCGACCAGATGCGGACCCGGCCGCCCATCTTTGCACGATGCAGCAGGTCCGGCAGAACATGATCGCGCAGGTGCTCGAAGTGATGGTTCTCGCGGAAGAAGCGTGTGAAGTTCGTCGTCAGATGCGACAGCATTTCACGACGAGGGGCAGCACCTGCCGGCGACGAAACGAGCGCGCAATATTCGCGAAAGCCCGACAGGCCGAGATTGCGAATGTGCTTCGATAGACGCGAGTAGACGAGCGATGCCTTCGTCTCGTTCAGGTAGATCCCCGCATCCGAGTAGATCATCGCGGCAATTTCCATGAGGTCGCGGCGGGTCAGCGGGTATTCGCCGCTCGCCAGCACCTCGTCGGGGCTTCCCTGCCGCGTGTCTCTTGCACTCAGGACATTCATGCAGCTTCGCTTTCCGTCTCGGGGAAAATGGCTTCTAGTTCGAGCAGGCAGATCATGCGCTTGTCGATCGCCAGGATGCCGCGGGCGAACTGGCGCTGCAGTTCCGATGCGATCTCCGGTGTCGGCCGCACGTTGTCTTCGGTAACGGTCAGAATGTCGGACACAGCATCGACCAGCAGGCCGACGACCTTCCGGTGAACCTGCGCAACGATGATGACGTGGCGTTGCGTGGGCACCGCCGGCTTCATGCCGAGACGGGCGGATAGGTCGATGATCGGCAACACCGCACCGCGCAGGTTGATCACGCCCCTCATGTAGGATGGCGAGTGCGGCATCGCCGTTGCCGGCGTCCAACCGCGAATCTCGCGAACCGACATGATATTCACGCAAAACTCCTGATCCCCGACGCGGAACGCGATCAATTCGCGGTCCCCCTCGTGCAGATTTTTCACGGCGTACGACATAACCTTATCCCACCGCTGCCAGCGATACTTCCTGCTTCAATGCTTGGCCGCGGGATGCACCCACGACGGCATCGACGTCCAGGATGAGCGCGACACGGCCGTCACCGAGGATAGTTGCAGCAGCGATGCCCGGAACGTGCGTGTAGTTCGCTTCGAGGCTCTTGATGACGACTTGGCGCTGGCCCTGGATGGCATCGACCATGAGGGCGCGCTGACCGCCGCCTTCGGATTCGACGAGAAGCGCAACGCCTTCCACCGGATTGGCCTGGGTAGCACGGAAGTTCAGAATGCGACCGACATCGACCAGTGGGCAGAAGCTGTTGCGGATCGAGATCAGGCGGTGGCTGGCGCCGAAGGAGTGGATCGCGGAGGCTTCCGGCTGCAGCGTTTCGACGATCGCCGTCAGCGGCACGACCAGCGTCTGGCCAGCAACGGTGACGACCATGCCGTCGAGAACCGCAAGCGTCAGCGGCAAGCTCATGGTGAAGACGGAGCCCTGCCCCGGCCTGGAGGTGATGTTGATGCGGCCGCCGAGCGCCTGGATCGAGCGCTTGACGACGTCCATGCCGACGCCGCGGCCGGAAATGTCGGAGATCTTGTCTGCCGTGGAGAAGCCCGGCAGGAAGATCAGGTTGTCGATTTCCTCGTCCGTTAGGTTGGCATCGGCCGGAATCAGCTCGTTGGCGATCGCCTTCTGCTTCACCTTCTCGCGATTGATGCCTGCGCCATCGTCGGCAAGCTCGATAAGGATGCGACCCGAGCGGTGCTTTGCCGTTAGGCGAACCGTACCCTCGACATTCTTACCGTTGGCGGCCCGCTTCTCCGGCGTCTCAATGCCGTGGTCGACGGCGTTGCGGATCATGTGCGTCAGCGGCTCGGCCAGCTTGTCGATGACCGTCTTGTCAACTTCGGTGTTCTCGCCTTCGGTGATCAGGCGGATCGTCTTGCCGGTCATGTCGGCGATTTCGCGGACGATACGCGACATGCGCTGGAAGACCGGCTTTACCGGTTGCGCGCGGATCGCCATGACGGAGTCCTGGATCTCGCGGGTGAGCTGCTGCAGCTCTTCGAGGCCCATGTTGATCGAGGACGTCCCGGTCGTATCGTTTTCGATGACGCTCTGTGAGAGCATCGCCTGATTGATGACGAGCTCGCCGACGAGGTTGATGAGGCGGTCGACGCGGTCGAGATCGACGCGGATCGTCTGGCCGGCGCTTGCTGCAGCGGCATTGTTGTTCTGGGCGGCGGCAGCCGCGCTTGCAGCGGCGGCGGCAGCAGATTCCTTCTTCTCGACACGGGCAGCGGCGGCAGCCATCTGCGTGACGTTGGTAGCCGTCTCGGCGGCAGCAACGGCAGCGGCGGTATCGGATTTCGGCTGTGCGGCCGGCACTTCGGCAGCACCGTCATCGAGGATGGAGAGGTCGAAGGGAACCGGGATCATCGGCAATTCTTCGACCTCGGCGGCGGCGGCCTTTGCCTCGATAGGTGTGATCTGCAGATCGCAATCCCACTCGGCGAATTCGAAGACGGTACGGATCGCGTCTTCGCCCTTTTCCGTCTTGAGCGTCACGTTCCAGTAGAAATAGGCCGCTTCCGGATCGAGATCATCGAGACCGGGCAGCGCATCCATGTTGCAGTAGCAGCTCATCTCGCCGAGACGGGAGAGGTCACGCAGCAGCAGGGTCGCGTCATTGCCTTTGGAATAGAGGTCCGAACGCGGCTTGAACGTGATTTCGTAGGCAGGCAGATCGGAGCCGGCTTCTTCCTCGCCGCCAAAATCATCGAAAGAGAAGGGAATCGGCTGGAAGCCGCTATCGTCGGTCGGCTTCGGCGCCGGAGCAGCGGCAACAGGTGCGGCGACGGGCGCCAGCTTCGCAGCCGGGGCTTCCACGGCAGCAGACGGCGTCGGCAGCTCGCCGTTGGCGAGCGCTTCCAGTTCCTTCACCAGGCCGCGGCTGCGGCTCTCATCGACGCTGCCGCCGTCGCGGGCAGCGTTGGTCAGATCGGCCAAGACGTCTGCCGACTTCAGCATGACCTTCAGGACATCCTGTGTCGGCTCAAGCTTGTTGGAACGAACGCAATCAAGTGTGGTCTCGAAGACATGCGCGAAGGCGACGAGATCATCCAGACCAAAGGCGCCAGCGCCGCCCTTGATCGAATGGACAGCACGGAACACCGCGTTGACGGTTTCCGGATCGCGATCGCCATCATTCATTTTCAGAAGACCGGATTCCAGTTCGGCGAGCTGTTCCTCGCACTCCTGGAAAAAGATCTCTTTGATTTCGTTCATATCCATAGGCGAAAATCCTAGGTTTAAGCAGTTACGCGCTCAATGGCGTCGATCAGCTTGGCAGGGTCGAAAGGCTTGACGATCCAGCCGGTGGCACCGGCCTGGCGCGCGCGGTTCTTCTTTTCCGCATCGCTTTCGGTCGTCAGGACCAGAATTGGGATCGCACGATACTTGTCGTTGCGGCGTACGCCCTCGATGAAGCCGAAACCGTCAAGGCGCGGCATGTTGATGTCGGTGACGATGACATCAGGATTGGATTCTTCCAGGACCTCGAGGCCCTCGACGCCGTCTTCGGCCTGGATCGTCTCGAAGCCCGCGTTGTTGAGGGTCACGAGAAGCATGTTCCGAATGGTCCGTGAATCATCCACGGTAAGCACTTTTTTCTTCATTGCCGGATCTCCTTGGCGAGCAGATGGTGGATATCGACACCAATCAGCTGCATGGTTTTCTGAAATGCGTCCGAAACCTTGCTGAATGTGAAGGCGAGCTTGTCCTGGTCCCAGGTCTTTGCCGCGGCCATCAGGACCTGCGCGCTCAATGCACCGACGCGTTCGACTGCAGAGGCGTCGATGGCCAGCTCGTTGCCGCGCAACGAAGCAAGCTTGTCACGAAGCGAGGTCGCTTCGTTTAGATCAAGCACCGCTGACAGGTTCAGCGTCTTCCCAGTTTTCCTTGCCGCCATCAGCTCTTCCTTGTCTCCTGGTTCCCGCTCAACGAATGCGAGCAGGGCTCATATACCGGTCTGTTAGTAAACAATCCGCCCTCCGACCGAGGCGACGGGCTGCACAAATCCGAAGTCCTCGTCGTCAGCCACGACATCGGCAGAGCGCCTGACATCGACGGCCGGGGATAACAGCGGTGCCGGGCGCGCGGGCTCGGCATTCTGCCGGGCAATGCGAAATTCGCGGATCGCCTGGCCAAGTTCGACGATGACGGTGTGCAGGTAGTCCGCACCGTTAGCGGAACGCGTTGCGCAAGCCGCGTTGTCGGTCATCTGCACGCCAAGGCCCTTCACGTTATCCGTCACGACATCGAGGCCAGCGGCGTGCTCGCTTGCCTGATTTGCGACCGCCGCAATCGCCGTGTTGATCTCACTGACCTGACGAACGATGCTACCGATCGAATCTTGAGTCCGTCCGACCATCTGGACGCCGGCATCCACCTGCGATTTGGTTGTGCTCACAAGGGTCTTGATCTCGCGCGCGGCGTCCGCCGAACGCTGCGCCAACGCGCGCACTTCTTGGGCCACGACAGCAAAGCCACGCCCAGAGTCGCCTGCACGGGCAGCTTCAATGCCGGCATTGAGCGCCAGGAGATTGGTCTGGAAGGCGATTTCGTCGATTGCACCGATAATCTGGCCGATTCTCTCGGCGGACTGTTCGATATCCGCCATAGCAGCAATTGCGCGTCCGACGACTTGGCCGCTTTCCTCGGCTGCCGCGCGTGTCGAAGCCGAAGCCTGCTCGGCGGCGCGACTGCCTGCGGCACCGTGGCGGACGCTTTCCGAGAGATCGGCAAGCGCGGCGGCAGAGAAGAGCAATTGCTGGGCATGAGCCGACGCATTGCCGGCGAATTGCTTCGACGCATCGCCGAGCGTCTGCACGGATGTTCCAGCAACCGCGGTCTTTTCGGCGATCGCCTGAAACTCGGACTGGACGGCATCGAGCGCGCCGTTGAGCGCCAGCGCGATGTCCTGGTGGGTGCCGTCTTCCTCGACGGTTGCTCGAACCGTGAGGTCACGGGCGGCAAGGCCATTGATCACATCGGCGAAAACGCGAGTGATTTCGGCTTTGTCACTGTTGCGCTGATCGGCGAGCGCGCGTTGCTGGGTCGCCCGCAGGGCATTGAAGCGCAGGGATACAGCAATCTCGACGTCTACGATCACGAGGCGAATGATTGCCGACATAAGGTCGGAAATTTCCTTGGCCCGGCGACGGCTGCTCGGCAGGAAGGAACGGCCGGCCAGCTCGGTCGCAAGGCCACCGATGACGTGCTCGAGAACGACGCCGTGGCCTGCGACATGCCAGCGCGGGTCGAGGCCCATCTTGCTTTCGGAATCGGACAGAACCTTCACGCGCTCGGCATAGAGACTGTCGAAGCGTGCATCCGTCAAAACATCCCAATGCGAGGACTGCAGGTCGTGGAGCCGCTCGACCTGGCGCTCACTTTCAAAATTGCGTGCAGCGTCGGGAAAGGACTGAAACCGCTGGAAAAGATCACGCAGTCCGGCGGTCAGGTGTTGCTGAAGATCGACGCGATGGCGCCGAACCAAATCGCAATGCTCGGCATCGAGACCGGCGAAGCGCAGTCGGTCACGCAAGCTGCCTGCCTGCGCGCCCCTAGCCTGATCTGATGGCATTTCCTGCCCCAACGCCTGTCCCCAACCACATGGCGGGCGCGAGCCCGTCATTAACCTGTCGCTCCGGCGGCAGCACTGCTGATTGGTGGCTTGCCTCCGGCGGGCTGCCGGCGGCCTGAAGCCTCCCGATCAGTAGATTCTGCTTCGGAGCTGCTTGATGAGATGGATTCCGGATCGACCGGTACGGCGGTGCGGCGTCATGCCTGGTGGGAACGAGTGAGTTTTCCCATTCCGACGTGTCATGCAATGTTTATGGTTAATTCCTTGCCTGAAGGTTAATGCGTATTTTATGAATGTCGACTTTCCAGCAGGCCCTAATAACCATCCACGAATTACTGGGCTTGCGTTGCATCGCTGCTACAAGTTCGACGCAAGCTTTGTGTTATACGCCCAGAAATAACCGTGACATGACGTCAGAAGGATTGGGCAATGATTGTTCTCGGATTGGGGTCGTGCTTCCTCGCACTTGCTGTTCTCGTAGCCGTTGCGGTGCTTGACCAGATCGAAGCGAGCCGCGGCCAGGTTGCCCTGCGCGTCCTTTGAATTTCCATAACCAGCCAGTACACGCGCCCGGCACGCCGGCGCGCTAAACTTCGCCTCTACCATTGTGTTTGCGTTCAGCGGAACTTCCGTTCATGTCTGCCAGACTTGGCCTCTTTATCATTCTTGGCGTGACGCTCTGGCGAGTGATCACCCTTCATTTCGACACAACCGATCTGTTCGTCGATGAGGCGCAATACTGGTTCTGGTCGCAGCATCTCGATTTCGGCTACTATTCTAAGCCGCCGATGATCGCCTGGGTCATTCGAGCGATGACGGAGCTCGCGGGATCGACCGCGATCTATTGGATCAGGGTGAGCGGACCGCTGATCCATATGGCGACCGCGATTATGCTGATGAAGACAGCCAAGCGCTTTGTCGGCTCTAAAATCGAAGGCTGGACCGGCGCCACCTTCATCACTGTGCCGGGCGTTGCGCTGTCGTCGGTGTTCTTTTCCACCGATGTTGTGCTTCTCTTCTTCCTGACCGCCGCGCTATGGGCCTATTTCGGCCTGACCGAGAAGCGCTCCGTAGGCCTCGCCCTTCTCATGGGATTTGCATTCGGCTGCGCCTTCCTATCGAAATATGCGATCCTCTTTGTCGTTCCCGGCGGGCTAATCGCGCTCATTCTGCTTCCAAGCGCGCGCATAGCCTGGCGTGATTTTTTCTTGTCCGTCATCGTTGCGCTTGCGGTCGCTACGCCGAACCTCTGGTGGAATCTTGCCCACGACGGCACGACCGTCCGTCACACCACGAACATCGCACATTGGAGCAAGCTTGGTATCGATGTCGCCGGCGGCCTCGAATTCTTCGCGGCGCAATTCGGCGTCGTCGGGCCAATCGTTTTCTTCGCGATGCTCTGGGCCGTCGCGCGCGCCTTCAAGGGCAAGAACAATGAGCGAGAAGCGCTGCTGATCTGGCTGTCAATCCCCGTCGTTCTGCTGATCACGCTTCAGGCGCTGGTGGCCAAGGCCTATGCCAATTGGGGCGTCACAGCCTACATCGCGGGAACGATCCTTGCCGTGTGGTTGCTTGACCGCCTCTGGCCGAAAGGCTTACGCCTTTCGCTTGCGATAAATGGTGCGGCCAGCTTCCTGTTTCCTCTGGCTGCGGTCTTTGCGCACCAGCTCGTTCTGCCGAACGGAAACGAGATCATGAAGCGCTATCTCGGTCGCAGCGCGATCAGCCGCGAGGCTGGTGAGCTGGCGCGGCGGTCAGCCATCCCAATCATCGTCAGCGATAACCGCGATCTCCTTGCAGACATGTTCCATACGCTGCGAAACGATCCCGTTCGCATCTACGCCAAGCCGCCTGCCGGCGCACCCGACAACTATTACGAGCAGGCCTTTGCCCTGCCGGGCGAAGTTGCGGACGGCGTCCTCTTCGTGACCACGCATCCGGTAGACTGCGCGCAAACGCCCGAACTAATCCAGAGCTGGCTGCCGGTGGAAGGCTACTATCGCGGGAAAACGATCTTCGCTTACGGGATTTCGCCGACCTGCCTCGCCGGCAAGTAGACCGTCATCTCGGGGCGGACAGGAGGCCAAGACAGGTTCCCATCCCCTCGACCTCCACAAACACGACGCCGCCTTTTTCGAACGCGAGACGCAGCTGCGCCTCGGTTGCACGATGAATTTCGTGGTGTTTTCCTTCATAGTCACGGATGGTACTGCGCGACACGGCCGCATGCTCCGCGAGGTCGAGCTGCGTCCAGTCAAGCAATCCGCGAGCGGCCCGACACAATGCCGGGGTCAGAATTGTTTCCTTTGCGCCTTGACCCATGTTGCCAAACCACCCATATTGGTTGATATAGGTCATATATGTCATGTTTTAGACGGGATTTCCAGTTCGGGAGAAAGTGATGCCGCACGATACGCCTTTGATTTCGACGATCGTCGGAGGCCTCGTGCTTGCGTTCATCCTCGGCGCGCTTGCCAACAGACTCCGCATGCCCCCCTTGGTCGGATACCTCGTCGCCGGCGTGCTCGTCGGTCCGCATACGCCCGGTTACGTTGCCGATCAGAGCCTTGCGCCTGAACTCGCCGAGATTGGCGTCATCCTCCTCATGTTCGGCGTCGGGCTGCACTTCTCCCTCAAGGATCTCCTCTCCGTTCGCGGCATCGCGGTTCCCGGCGCCATCGTGCAGATTGGATTTGCCACGCTGCTCGGCTGGGGACTGGGCGCACTTATGGGATGGCCGACGGGAGGGAGTCTCGTCTTCGGGCTGGCCCTTTCCGTCGCTTCGACAGTCGTCCTCTTGAAGGCGCTGCAGGAGCGACGGCTGGTCGAGACCGATCGCGGCAAGATCGCGGTCGGTTGGCTGATCGTCGAGGACCTCGCAATGGTTCTGGCGCTCGTCCTTATTCCGGCGGCTGCCAGTATCGGCGGCGGGGAGCACGCGACGGCCGAGCCTCTTTCCGCCGCGCTCAGCCGGCTCTTCGGCCTCGATTTCGGCATCGGCGGCATCATTGTCATGACCCTGGTCAAAGTCGCGCTGTTTGTCGGGCTGATGCTGGTTTTCGGACGGCGTGTCATTCCCTGGACGATGCACCGCATCGCGCACACCGGATCCCGTGAACTCTTCCGCCTTGGCGTCCTTGCGATCGCTCTTGGCGTTGCCTTCGGCGCCTCCAAGATGTTCGGCGTATCGCTGGCTCTCGGCGCCTTTTTTGCAGGCATGGTTCTGGCCGAAAGCGAGCTTAGCCATCGCGCCGCGCAGGAAAGCCTGCCACTTCGCGACGCCTTCGCGGTTCTCTTCTTCGTCTCGGTCGGTATGTTGTTCGATCCAAACATCCTAATCGAGAAGCCGCTGCCGCTACTTGCCACCGTCTTCATCATCGTCATCGGCAAATCGATCGCCGCCTTCCTGATCGTCCTGCTGTTCCGCAAGCCCGTCGGCACGGCGCTGACGATTTCGGCGAGTCTCGGGCAGATCGGCGAATTCTCCTTCATCTTGGCAACCCTGGGCGTTTCCCTTGGCCTGCTGCCCGAGGAGGGACGCGACCTCATCCTCGCAGGCGCGATCATCTCGATCATCCTCAATCCGCTGCTCTTCTACGGCTGCGACCATCTGCGTCCCATGCTGGAGCGGACAAGGCGCGAAGAGCCTGTCGCCGAACAGACGGCAGAGAAGCTACCAGAACCGGCTGACGAGACCGCTGCAGAGGAGGACGAGATGCACCCGACGGCGCTTCGGGGGCATGCGATCCTTGTCGGCTATGGCCGTGTGGGCAATATCGTTGGCCAAAACCTGAAATCGTCCGGGACGCCTTTCCTCGTGATCGAGGACTCCGACAAGCGCATCGGTGAACTGCGGGACCAGGGAATGGAAGCAATCAGCGGCAATGCGGTGTCGCGTGAGGTGCTCGACCTTGCCAATATCGCCGGCGCCCGCAGTCTCGTCATCGCCATCCCCAATGCCTTCGAAGCCTGCGGCATCGCCGAGCAGGGCCGCGCCATCAACCCTTCCATCCTGATCGTCGCACGCGCGCATTCGGACGCCGAGGTCGACGAGCTGAAGGAATATGGTGCAGACACCGTCATCATGGGCGAACGGGAAATCGCCATGGGCATGGTTGACCGGCTCGCCCAAGTGCATCATGACAGTGTGCGCTATGAAGACGAAGCCGAGACTGCTACAATTGTAGCTGAGGAAGCGCCTTCTCCCGATAAAGAATGAGAGACTTTTGCGCCGTTGAGCCGGTACGAGGTTGAAAATCCCAACGATTACGAGATGAGGCTCGACGCGCGCCGCATAGGCAGCCGCGTTGCAATTTCTCTCGTCGTTGCCATTTTCGCCTATCTCGGTCTGCTGCTCGGCGGCAACCTCGTCATCGGTTCGACGCGCGGCCCGAATTCAGTTTCTTCGTCCAGCAAGGACAGCCAGCCGCCACAGGTAAGTGCGCGAGACGTTGTTCGCGGCATCTTAACCGCCGAGCGCAAGGCGGCCCCCAAATATATTCCTTTTGACTCCGGCAACGCGGCAGTAAGCGCAGCGCCTGGAATCGCGCTCCTCTCAACCGGGGAGCCCACATATCCCGTCGCCTTCCACCCGCAGCTTCGTGCTGCCGACGGCAAGGCTTACGATTCGCACGGCCCGCCAGCGGCCGCGGCATAAATGCACGCCAATCCGGCGCTTTCCATTGCTTTAAAGACACGCCACCTGCGCGAGGAGCGCAGGCTCAAGCGTTATCAAGGATAAACAACAACATGCGTAATTCACCATGGCTGGTGTTCACCTATTCGGTGATCATTTTCCTCGGCATTCTCATCGCTTTGCCGAACGCACTGCCGCAGTCGACGCTCGACCGCTTGCCTTCGTGGTTGCCACACAACCGAGTTTCGCTCGGTCTCGACCTTCGCGGTGGCTCGCACCTTGTTCTCGAAGTCGACGAAGCGGACCTGACCCGTGAGCGTCTGCAATCGCTCCTGCAGGACGCCCGTCGCGTGCTTCGTGAGAAGAATATCCAGACGAAGTCGATCGTTCGCAACCAGAACCAGATCGTCGTCACGTTGACCGATCCGGCCCAGAGCGACGAAGCCGTCACGCAGCTGAAGACCCTCGGCAACGCGATTGCCACCGGCCTCAGCGCCGGCCAGTCCGATCTCTCGGTGACGACAAATGGCGGTAGCATCATCGTCGCCTTCTCGCCGGCCGGCATCGCCAGCAACGTCGATTCTGCGGTCCAGCAGAGCCTTGAAGTCATTCGGCAGCGCGTCGACCAAGTGGGCGTTGCAGAACCGACGATCCAGCGTATCGGCGGAAACCGCGTGCTGGTGCAGCTTCCTGGCGCACAGGATCCGTCCCGTCTTCGCCAGCTTCTCGGCTCGACGGCGAAGATGTCCTTCCACATGCTCGCCCCGAACAACCAGCCTGGACCGGGCGTGACGATGCTGAAGGACGAGGAGGGCAACAGCTATCAAGTTCTCGATCGCGTCGAGATCTCCGGCGACCGCCTCTCGGATGCCCGCGTCAGCTTCGATCCAAACACGCATGAGCCGGTCGTCAGCTTCCGCTTCGACAGCGCCGGCGCAACCCGCTTCGCAGACATCACCCGCCAGAACGTCGGCAATCCCTTCGCCATCGTTCTCGACGACAAGGTTCTGAGCGCACCTGTCATCCGTGAACCGATCACCGGCGGCTCCGGTCAAATCTCCGGCAACTTCTCGGCTGACAGCGCAACCACGCTTGCCGCCATGCTGCGCGCCGGTGCGCTGCCTGCCAAACTCACCGTCATCGAGGAACGCACCGTCGGTGCCGACCTTGGTGCGGACGCTATCCGCATGGGTATCTACTCCGGCATCGTCGGCTTTGCGCTGGTCGCAGCCTTCATCTTCATCCTGTATGGCACCTGGGGCTTCCTCGCGAACTTCGCGCTGCTCATCCACACCATCTTGACCTTCTCTGCGCTCACGCTTGTCGGAGCGACGTTGACGCTGCCCGGTATCGCCGGTGTCGTCCTCGGTATCGGTCTTGCGGTTGACGCGAACGTTCTCATCAACGAGCGCATCCGCGAAGAAACGCGCAAGGGCAAGAGCGCCTTCGCCGCGATCGACACCGGCTTCCGCCGCGCCTATTCGACCATTATCGACGGCAACATGACGGCGCTGATCGCAGCGGCGATCCTGTTCTGGTTCGGCACTGGTCCGGTCCGCGGCTTTGCCGTGACCATGGCGCTTGGCCTCATCATCTCGATGTTCACGTCAGTCGCGTTCGTTCGGGTGACGATGATCGAGATCACGCGCCGTCGTAAGCTGAAGGTTCTGAACATCAGGCCCCTGATACCGATGATGTTCAACCCTTACGGTCGCCACATCCAGTTCATGAAGGCTCGCTTTTTCGGCGTGACGGTCTCGGCGCTTCTGTCGATTGCCTCGGTCATTCTCTTCATCCATCCCGGCCTCAACTACGGCGTCGACTTCCGCGGCGGCATCCAGATGTCTGTGAAGACGCAGGAGGCCAGTGATCTCGGTCGCTTCCGCGAGGGCTTGAACAGCCTCGGCCTCGGCGAAGTCTCGCTCCAATCCTACGGCGACAACAACACCATGGCGGTGCGCGCGCAGAGGCAGGATGGCGGTGAAGAAGCCCAGACAGCAGCCGTCGAGAAGCTGAAGGCCGAGATCATCAAGATCGACCCGTCGGCAACCGTGACCGGCACAGACGTCATCGGTCCGAAGGTCAGCGGCGAGCTGGCCTGGGCCGGCATCCTGTCGGTCGTCATCGCCAGCCTGGCGATGCTGTTCTACATCTGGTGGCGCTTCGAATGGCCATTCGCTGTGGGCGCCATCGTCACGCTGATCCTCGACGTGACCAAAGCGATCGGCTTCTTTGCGCTGACCGGCCTCGACTTCAACCTGACCGCTATCGCCGCCATCCTGACGCTGGTTGGCTATTCGGTGAACGACAAGGTCGTGGTCTATGACCGCATGCGCGAAAACATGCGGCTCTACAAGTCGATGCCGCTGCGCGAGCTGATCGACCGGTCGATCAATGAGACGCTGGCACGAAGCCTCTACACCAACGCGACGGCGTTCCTGGCCCTGCTGCCGATGGCGATCTGGGGCGGCAGCGCGGTCGAAAGCTTCGCTGTTCCGATGGTCTTCGGCATTCTTGTTGCCGGTGCTTCGTCGGTCTTCATCGCAGCGCCGATCCTGCTTTTCCTCGGCGACTGGCGCCGTCGCCACGGCAAGGCTGTCGCTGCGACAGACACCGCGGCGGAGATCATCCCCCCGGAAGAAGGCCAGCCGCGCAAGACCGTTGGCTAAATACCGTGCTGAAGTGAAACGAAATGAGGGCGCCGGTTGCAAAGCCGGCGCCCTCAGCGCGCCAAGAGTCTCGGTGCAAGCGCCTACATGAACAAGCCGCCGACCCTCCAGCGATTCCCCGAGGTTCTGGACGCACTGGACAGTTTGGATTTGCAGCCGCGTGGAGATAGCCTAATTCTTTAGGCGGAACCTTCAAGGCAAACTCCAATTATGACGCCATGACGTTTATAATCGCACTGATTCTGGCGTTTACATCGCCCTCCAAGCCATCCGGACTGTGCTCAATGGTATCTGGCATTCATCACGTGACCCTTATCACCCGAAAGGTCCAGGCAAACGTGGATTTCTACGCGGGATTTCTCGGCATGCGGCTGGTCAAGCAGACAGCCGGTTTCGAAGACGCCACACAACTTCATCTCTTTTACGGAGACGCCAAAGGCAGTCCCGGTTCGCTGGTGACCTTCCTGGTATGGGAAGACGGATCACCCGGGCGCGTCGGCCACAGCCAGATCGGTGAACTGTCGCTTGCCATCGACCCAGCCAGCATCGGTTATTGGCTGACCCGCTGTATGAGTTTCGGGCTTCGCTCGCAAGGTCCGGCCGATGAGTTTGGTGAACCGGTCCTGCGCCTGAAGGATCCCGACAACATCATCGTCAAGCTCGCAGGAGCCCGCGATCTGAAATCTTCGGCCGTTTGGGATGGCGCGGGCGTGCCGGTGGAGCACGCCGTTCAGCGCGTGCGCGGCGTTACCATGCTGACGGAAACGCCGGCCGAAAGCCGCGACTTCGTGGAGCGCCATTTCGGCTACCGTTTCCAGGCCAACCGCGGCAACATCGATCGGCTTGTGTCAGAATCGGGCGATATCGTCGACATCCGCAATGCGCAGGGCTTCTGGTCCGGCGCTCCGGGTCCTGGGACTGCCGACCACGTCGCGTTCCGTGCCACCAGCGAAGAGCAACTTCACAAAGTGCATGATGCCTTGAAGGAGAGCGGCGCGTCGGCGACGAACCTGCACGATCGCAAATACTTCGAATCGCTCTATGCCCGCGAGCCGGGCGGAACGCTGATCGAACTGGCGACCGACAAGCCCGGCATGACGGTTGACGAGCCGCAGGCCACGCTTGGCACCAAGCTTTTCGTTCCCAAGGACCCGATCACCGATCTCAAGGATCTGAAGGTCGTGCTTCCGCAGTTTTCGATGCCCGGCGAGCCCCGTATCAATTATCGCGATCTGCCCTTCGTCCACCGCTTCTATACGCCGCCAGACCCCGACGGCAGTGTCTTCGTCCTGTTGCACGGCTCGGGCGGCAACGAGACGACACTGATGCCCCTGCTGCACGAGGCGGCCCCGCGAGCCACACTGCTTGGCGTGCGCGGACGGGCGACCGAGGAGGGCATTCCGCGCTGGTATAAGCGCATCACGCCGTTCTCCTTCGACCAGGACGACATCAAGAGCGAAGCCGAAGCCTTCGCCGCCTTCATCGAGGGCGCCGTGTCATCATATGGCCTAGATCCGAAGAAGATCGTCTATGTCGGCTATTCCAATGGTGCGAACTTGCTCAACTCGCTTCTCTATCTGCATCCGAATCTGGTACACAAAGCGGTTCTGTTGCGCTCCATGCCGGTCCTGAAGACGTTTCCGCACGCCGATCTCAAGGGTACGGATCTTCTGGTCATCAGCGGCAAGACGGATGCTTACGGCAAGTATGCCAGCGAGCTCGAAGCGCGACTGAAGCAATCGGGAGCGACCGTCGATTCGGACGTCATCTCCGGCGGACACGACCTCGGCGACGCAGACATTCCGATCATCCAGAAATGGCTGTCACAGCAGAGCAACTAACATGGACAGGCTCGCAGCGCCGGCACGCCGTCTCAGGCGCGGCGAGCCCTTTCCTCAGGTACGTCGCGCGCGGAACCGCCGGCAATTCCGCCCTCTCGCATTGTCCGGAATGCAACGACTGAAAGAAAGCGCGAGCAAGCCTCCGTCAATTCTCGCTGAACGATCGCGAACAAATATCTCTGGTTCCCGACGGTTGCACTTTTCTGCTTCGTGCCGCGTTTGAACGGTGATCGCGGCGCACCGGCGCATTTCGGTTATTTGTAATTCAGGAAAAATCTGACGCTCGTTTCTCCAGGGATCTAGAGCCGCTCGCATCATCTATTGCGAGACACATATGGAAAAGTATTTGTTAAATTAAACTAAGAATTTTATACAATAAATGTCGCTTCAATTACACAACAAAACTCTATTCTCACCCTATGTATATTATTTTTCATACAATTATGAGTTTTTGAGAATTATTGCGACTTGCAATATCCACCGATTTTAAGATTTATCTTTTACATCTATATTTAGATTATCTTATTCTCTACAGACGGCAAGAAATTACCACATTCGTCTGCGAACTGCTCCATCTGTTCTATTTTGCTGCAGCGCAAAATGCTCCTTGCCGAAGCGGGGTCCCAGCCCTATCCTCGCTTCGACATCGATCGCAGAAGGGGAAATTGAATGCCTCCTCGACCCGTGGACATCAGCCTGATCATCTCGTCGAGAAATCGAGCCTATGGACTGACGAACTGCCTGGATGCCGTTTCTGTTGCCACCCGCCAGGCAGACTATCTGAGACTTGAACTCGTCTTCGTGGATAATGGATCCACGGACGAGACGTCGGAAGTCGTGCGCCGGTGGGCGTCGACCGCTCCAATCAAGACCAACTTGATCTATGAAGCGAAGCCGGGCCTTGCTGTCGCCCGCAACACGGGCCTGAACGCCGCGAGAGGCCGCATCCTCGCCTTTACCGACGACGATTGCGAGATCTTCCCCGACTATTTCAGCACGCTTGCGGCGCTTTTCAGCTCGGATACGGAGATGGTCATGCGCGGCGGGCGGATCGAGCTTGGCGATACACGCGACCTGCCGGTGACGATCAAGCCTGAAATGGAACCTGCGGTACTGACCAGCGACCTGCATGCCGGCGGCTTCGTTCATGGCGCCAACATGGCGTTTCCCTATGCGCTGGTCGAGAAGATCGGCCTCTTCGATACTCGCTTCGGGGCCGGGTCGCCGTTCCGCTCCGGCGAGGACACCGATTATGTGCACCGAGCCTTCAATGCCGGTGTGCGTGTCGAATATCTGCCGGATTTTGCCGTCAAACACTTCCATGGGCGTCGCGAGCTCGCGGACATCAAGCGCCTCCAAACCGGCTATGCCTTCGGCAACGGAGCGCTATACGCCAAATATCTCTTCGATCGCCGCTCAAACATGCGCGGCATGCTGCGCTGGGAAATCCGCCAGGCGGTCATGGAAGCCATGGGGCGCCGAAAACCCAACGAGGAACTTGGCCTGACTTACCGCAGCCAGCTTCGTGACAACCTTACCGGCATGCTCGCCTACTGGCGGGCTCCAAAGGCAAAGCAGCCCGCCTGAGGCGCTCTCCTCGCCGCCAGCAGAATCAACGCGCGAACCTTCGCGAGCCAAATTCGATTGGATAATGCATGGCCGATACGGCAATTGCCCACGCCGAGCTTAAGAAGAAAACCGCGCTCTCCGTCCTGTGGTCGGTCATCCGCGTGGCCTGGAGCACGATCGCAACCTTTGTGATCTTCGTCATCCTTGCGCGCATTCTCGGCCCCGGCGACTTCGGTACCTTTGCGCTTGCAAGTCTGTTCGTGGAAATCGGCCGCGTGCTTGCCTATGCGGGCCTCGGCGATGCCGTCACGCGCCAGCTCGATCTCGACGAGGAGCTAGCCGACACGGCCTTCTGGGCGACGATCGCATTCAGCGGCATCGTTGCTTCGCTGGTGTTCTTCTTTGCGCCCTACTACGGCGATCTAGTGCGCGACCCGTCGGTATCAGGCATCCTTCGCTGGCTCGCGCCGCTGCTTCCGATTTCCTCTCTGGCGGTTATCCACAATGCCCGCCTCGCCCGTGAATTCGGCCACAAGAGCCTCGCCGGTCAGGCGATCGCCGCCAGCCTGCTCTCCGGCGTCACCGCCGTCGTCTGCGCCTTTCTCGGCTGGGGTGTCTGGGCGCTGGTCGCGCAGACCGCGGTCAACGCCGCCGTGACCGTCCTGCTTGGGTGGTTCTACTATCCCTGGATGCCGAAGTTCCGCTTCAACGTCTCGATGTTCCGCTCCGTCTTCCTCTTCAGCATCAGCCTCGTCGTCACCCAGCTGATGTGGATGCTGCTTGCCCGCGTGCAGGATATCTTCATTTCGCGCTGGTTCGGCCCGGTTGAAGTCGGCCGCTATCGCATTGCCTGGCGGCTGATCGAGCTGATCGGCCAGGCGGTGCTTGCGCCGATCGGCAGCGTATCGCTCGTCACGCTGTCGCGCCTGCAGAACGATCACACCGCCTTCCGCAGCGCCTATAACAAGATCGTCGGCGCAGCGGCGCTCGGAACCATCCCGCTGTTGCTCGGCTTCGGCGCTCTGTCGAACGACATGATCGCCCTGCTCTTCGGCGACAAGTGGGGCAATGCGGGTGATATCGCCACCGTGCTCGTGCTGATGTCGGTTCCCTTCGTCATGAACTTCTTTGCCTCGTCGGCGCTTTCTGCGGTCAACCGGGCGGAATCGATCCTTTCCGTCGCAGCCCTACAGCTGGTGACGACGCTGATCCTCACCTGGCTGCTCGTCCCCTATGGCGTTGTCGCTGTTGCGGCGGGCTACACATTGCGTGCCTGGCTGACGATGCCCTATCAGCAATATGTGCTGGCGCGATACGCGCATATCGACGCAAAGAGCACGCTGAAGGCCGTCGCCCTGCCCTTCTGCGGCGCGGCGCTCATGGCCGTCTGCGTCTGGTTTGCGCATCCCGTCATCCTGGCGCACGTTCACAACCGCTGGCTGGCGCTCGGCCTTAGCATCGGTCTCGGCGGAGCGATTTACCTTGCCTTCCTGCCGATCTTCGGCCGCTCGGTCATCCGCCCCTACATCGCGCTTGCCATGTCCCTCAACCCATTCCGCAAACAGGCCGAAGCATAGCCGCTTGCATGGACCTCTTGTCCGTAAACAAGGAGCATTTAATGGAATCCAATATTACGATCATCAACCGCCTTCAGGGCGTGATCGCCAATTGCCTTTCCGATCTCTTTGATCCGTCGGAGCGTTTTGCGCTTCTCGACTTTCCGAATCATTACAACATCGGCGACAGCGCCATCTGGCTCGGTGAACTTGCCTATTTCGACCGCAAACGCACGCGGCCAACCTATGTGACCGAAATCCCGACCTACGACGAAGGCCGGATGCTTGGCGCAATCGGTAGCGGCCGCATCTTTCTCCACGGTGGCGGCAATTTCGGCGACATCTGGGCCGGCTACCGCCAGTTCCGCGAAGGTCTGCTCAACAAGCACAAGGGCCGACCGATCGTGCAGATGCCGCAGACCATCCACTTCAAGGAGCAGGCCAACATCGACAGCACTGCGCGGGCGATCGAGCGCCACGGCCAGTTCACGCTTCTCGTCCGCGACCAGCGAAGCCTGGAATTCGCCCAGCGCTGGTTCCCATGCGAAACACGCCTTTGCCCTGATATGGCTTTCTGCATCGGTCCGGTCACTCGCCCGGCGCCGCAGCATGAGCTGCTGCTCAATCTCCGTGAAGACCAGGAGGTCGGCGCCGCACAAGACCTGACCGCTGCAACATTGCGTCCGGGCACGGTGAAATCGGACTGGCCCGATGAGCCTGCCGATTTCCAGCGCCAGACAAAGCATGCCGCAATCTTGAAGGGGCTGCTGACCGGTCGTATCGGCGGTCGCGCGCGGATGACCGAGCTTGCCTATCGCGAGCGGGCGCAACAGCGCTTCGACCGCGGCGTGGCCCTGCTGAGCTCCGCGCGCCAAGTCATCACCGACCGCATGCACGGCCATATCATGTGCGTGCTTCTGGGTGCCGACCATTGCGTTCTCGACAATAGCTACGGCAAGACGAGCAGCTTCATCGAGGCGTGGGGTACCTGCAACAGCGACAAGGCAGAGCTTGCCTCGACGGTCGACGAGGCGCTTGCCATTCTCGATGCGCGTCGGGTCGCCCCGGCCGCGGTCGCCTGATTGAAATCAGCCTCGCCGGGCAACCAAAATCCCGGCGAGCACCACAATGCCGCCGATCGCCTGCATTGGGCCGATCGGCTCGCTGAGCAGCACCCAGGCGAGGATCGCCGCCACGACCGGCTGCAGCAGCAGTGTCAGCGAGGAGAAAGCTGCGGGAAGATAGGCAAGCGCGTAA
This sequence comes from Rhizobium sp. BK060, assembly GCF_014193145.1. Classification (NCBI taxonomy): domain Bacteria; kingdom Pseudomonadati; phylum Pseudomonadota; class Alphaproteobacteria; order Hyphomicrobiales; family Rhizobiaceae; genus Rhizobium; species Rhizobium sp. BK060. The sequence goes on along the minus strand of NZ_JACHYW010000002.1, from coordinate 86,428 downwards.
GCGATGGCCATCTGCCCGCCGGCATGACTGACGAAGGCGAGACCGAAGACGATCGCCCAACCATAGGCCGTCGGCGGCAGCATATGGCCTTCGTAGAAGAAGCCTAACGGAAAGATGCAGACAGCGGCCGATGCGGTGCTCCAGAGCATGATCCGGACCGTATCGAAGCGGCTGCGGAGCTTGCCGATCGCCAGGATGTAACCCGCATAGAACACGGCGGCGATCACCGCCACGCCATCGCCGCGCAGATCGCCATTGCCAAGCGCTGCGGGGCCGCCCTTTAGGATAACCACGCCGGCCAGCGCCAACATGAGGCCGAGAACGAAGACGCGGGTAACGACTGCGCCGAAAAACAGAAAGCCGATCACCGTGACGAAGACGGGGGCAAGATTGGCGAGCAGCGTTGCGTTGGCGACCGATGTCATGGTGATGGAGAGGTGCCAGGCGGCAAGATCCATGGCAAGGACGACGCCAGGCAGGATCAGCAGGGCATAATCCGACAGCTTTTCTGGCTTCGGCCCGGCATCCTTGCCCTTGGCAAGCGAGAAGATGAAGATCGTGATCAGGGCCAGCGCCACCCGCCAGAAGGCCGTTGCCATCGGCCCGACTTCCGACAGCCGCACGAAGATCGGCGAGCCGCCGATCGCCGCACCGCCGAGGATCAGGGCGGCAAGGGCAAACCGGTTGGATGCGGGGGTTTCAGCGATACTGGCAGCGGCTTGCGACACATGTCTCTCGAATGCTTTCTAACCGCCTCAAGACTGGCGGCGAGCAAGGGACCTATCAGAAGCTGTGGCGAGCGGATAGCCGAGGAACGGCAAGGGCAGACAAACGCGCAATCTTAAATGCCTGCCGATGCGAATTTGCAGCACCGTACAAGTCAGCCTGAGATGACGGTCGAGAATTCAGGCGTCCCGCCGATGGTGTTGCTGACCGTACAGATCTCTTCCGCCGCATGCGCGATCTTCACGCGCGTTTCCTCATCGAGGTCGCCCTTGATCGAGAACGCGACGTTGAATGTCTGGACGCGCGACGGACCCTCGCTCGCCTTCTCGCCGGTGACGTCGGCCGTAATCTCGGTGATCCGGTCGAGAAGGCCCATCTGGCTCGCAGCGATGCGCGCGCTCAGCACAAGGCAGGCCGACAGCGACGCATAGAGGAGATCCAGCGGATTGAAGCCCGGTTGCGACGCGCCGGTAACGATATCGAGCTCACCCTTGGTGGCCGAGGTGATATGCGGAAAACCGGTACGACCAAGAACGGCGGTTGCGCCAACGGGACGGGGACGGGCCTTGAGGTCGGCCATGGGGAAATCCTTTGGTGATGATAGCCCGTTCTAGATAGGCATTTTGAATGGCCGCAACAACGCGCTTCTGGTCTGGCGGCGCGAGGAAAACAGACCGTCCCAAGTGATTCGGCCGGCTCCAATCTGCCCGCTCGTCAACCTCAGTTTCCCATCCCGATTTCTGAGGATAGCCCCGCGTCAGCTTCAAAGAGCAATATAAGGGTGCACTAAAACAGAAACGACTCATTGGAGTTATCCATGCGAGCACTTGCGGCTGTTCCTGTTGCACCCAGCGTGATCATCGATGCCGAGCCCTTCGGTTATGTCAGAAAGGTCTACGTCGACGACGAGCCCTGCTGGGGCTTGTTCGACTCAGATGGCGACGTGATCTTCGTCGGCGATGCGCCCAGCGATTGCCACAGTTATGCGGCCAAGGAACAGATCCGCATACAGATCATCCACTGAAACTCTGCGCGATGTCCGCGCAACGGTGACGCGGGCGAGCGACACGAAGACGACAGCGCACCCAGCACGGAAATCTGCGCTAACAGACCGTCCGGCAAGGCGATCACGCCCTGCCAAACGTTGCATTGGGCGGTATCAGCGGTAAGACGGCGCCGATGGTGTGACGACCACCTTCCCGTTGGAGAAAATGATGAAGGCGAAAAGCAGTACGCCGACAAGGGTGATAATCGACGCTAGAGCGACAAGCGGCTCCATGGCCGTATTGCCCTGAAGCATGAGGTAGAGCGCCGGCACCATCAGGGCGATGCCAGCCGTATACACGTAGTACTGGATCATGGCGATGCGCTTCTCGGCCTTCTGGGGATTGAGCGCATGGTAACCGCCAAAGATCGCCATGGTCACCCACCCCAGGAGATTACAGTGCGCATGCGCGCCGATGACGCTATGATCCTGTGAAATCGCCATGTTCAGACCCATGACGATGCCGACGATCAGAAATATCACTGCAGTCTTAAAGTATAGCTGCGAGATGCGTGGCATAGAGTACCCCCTCCGTTTGCGTCGATAGTATTATCATTGCTCAATAGAATTGAGAACGGCCGGCCTTCGAAGATTTAACCTTCGACAAACTATCATGTTACCATCCGGCAACTCCAACCGCGGAGCGGTATTGCCGGTTCGTTGCGGAGGCAGCACAGCCTCTGAACGGTAGCGCATTTTTAAGCACTTCCTTAAACTCATCTCGAATATACTGCCTTGTCGGCACATTCGCGGAGAGCGAGATGAGAGACATCTACAAACCCTTCGTCGCCAGCGACGACCCCGATCGGGACATCCGCTGCCAGGACGCGCTGCAGTTCGCCTTCCGCGACTTCGTCGCCGCATCGGTCGAAGCGGGCTGGAGCGAGCACGAAGCGCTCGAAGCCATCATCACGCTTGCGGACGACGGCCTCAGGCGGATCGGCGCCAATGACGACACGCAGACGCTGCTGGATGTGCTGCGACGGATGGCTTAAGCATCAATCAACACAAATTCTGTACGATGGTTATCGTGTCGCTCGGCTAAACGACGCGTCGGCGAAAAAGATGCCCTGCGATCGATCTGAAGCTAGTTTGGTACGAGTCTGAAAAAGTGGTGCCCAGAGCCGGAATCGAACCAGCGACACGCGGATTTTCAATCCGCTGCTCTACCAACTGAGCTATCTGGGCCAACCCGCTTCGCAGATGTTCCTTCCTGAGAAAGAACCGAGGACCTTGGTTCGCCCCGGAAGCGAGCGGGGTTATAGCATCTTGTCCGGACATGGCAAGCGCCAAATGACAGTTTTTTGAGAAGCCTTTGAATTTTCCAGATTCATCAACGAATTTAAGGGCTTCGCCCGTGGAAAACGAGCCTATTCCTCATCTTCGTAATCGGCCTTCGCCTCGTCGTCGGCAACGGGGATGGCATAAGAGCCGGAGAGCCAGCGCGAAAGATCGACTTCGCGGCAGCGGTTCGAGCAAAAGGGATAGTGTTCGCGGTGGGATGGCTTGCCGCATTCCGGGCAAGGGTGTGTCTTGCGCAGCGGTTCGACCTTGGCGGCTGTTTTCTTTTCGTCAGGCATGGAGCGGTCCCTTCGAGGATCAGCCCTCGGGCCACCGGCTATGCACGTCAAAGCCTTCACCGGTCAGCAGAAGGATGGTTTCATAAAGCGGCAGACCGACGACATTGGAATAGGAACCGACCATCTTCTGCACAAAAGTCCCGGCCAGCCCCTGGATGCCGTAGGCGCCCGCCTTACCGCGCCATTGACCGGAGGCGAGATAGTTCTCGATCTCGAAACCGGAAAGGCGCTTGAAGCGAACCTTGGTCTCGACGATCTTCTGGCGGATCTTGCGGTCTGGCGTCACCAGGCAGACGCCGGTATAGACCCAGTGGCTGCGGCCGGAAAGCAGATACAGCGCAGCCGATGCCTCGTCCGCGAATTCGGCCTTTCCAAGGATACGGCGGCCGACGGCGACGACGGTATCGGCGGACAGAATGTAGCTGCCCTTCCAGGTCATGTCGCCCTTGATGGCGGCAAGTGCTGCCTCTGCCTTTTCCGTCGACAGGCGCCGCGCCAGCGAGCGCGGGTGTTCCGACTTCTTCGGCGTCTCGTCGATATCCATCGGCATCAGGCGCGAGGGCTCGATCCCTGCCTGATTGAGCAGATCGACACGGCGGGGCGAGCCGGAAGCCAGAATGAGCTTGTATTTCAGCGCCATGGAACCTCGACCACCGGAAGACGGGAGCTAAAGCTTTCGAGCCTTGAACGGCCTACTTGAAGCGGTAGGTGATGCGGCCCTTAGTCAGGTCGTAGGGAGTCATTTCGACGAGAACCTTGTCGCCTGCCAGAACGCGGATACGGTTCTTGCGCATGCGGCCGGCCGTGTGGGCGATGATCTCGTGTTCGTTTTCGAGCTTCACGCGGAACGTCGCGTTCGGCAGAAGCTCGGTCACGATACCCGGAAATTCGAGGACTTCTTCTTTAGGCATATAGCGGTTTTCTTCCTGTCGGTTGAGATGACGGCGGTAGCCGCCCCAAATTTGCGCGGAAACTACACAATCAACGGGGGTTTGTGAACCTAATTGATCGCGTTTCCGTCATTTGTTTCACGCCGATTGCGCGGCGATGGTGTTTCTTCTAACCAGCCGGCTCTCGATCAGTTCGGTCAGATGATCACGGACCTCCCGGTAGCTATCCAGAATCTGCTCTCGTGTGCCCTGAACGACAGTCGGATCCATGGTCGGCCAATAGACGACTTCGATGGCATTTGACCGGGTCAGCTCCAGCGCGGCATGGTGCGCTGGAGGCGAGAGCGAGATGATCAGGTCGAAGTAGTCGTCCTCGAGCTCCTCCAGCGTGTGTGGATGATGCCGGCCGAGAGAAAGACCGATCTCCTCCAGTACGACGTCGACGAAGGGATCGCGCTCCCCAGCACGGACGCCCGCGGACCTGATATAGACATTCGCCGGCAACATGCTACGGGCGATCACCTCGGCCATGGGAGAGCGGATGGCATTCATTCCACACATGAACAGGATGGCGCCCGGCCGTGCCCCCTCGCCTGCCCCGACCGCCGGTTCCATCGCCGTCAGCCGCGCCAGTAGAGCACGCAGACCAGCGTGAACAGCCGGCGGGCCGTATCAAAATCGACCTCGATCTTGCCGTTCAAGCGATCCTTCAACGTCTGCGAGCCCTCGTTGTGAATGCCGCGCCGGCCCATGTCGATCGCCTCGATGCGGCTTGGAGAGGCCGAGCGGATTGCCTCGTAGTAGCTTTCGCAGATCAGGAAATAATCCTTCACGATGCGGCGAAACGGGGTCAGCGACAGGATGTGGGTCGCGACGGCACCTCCGTCCTCCGTCGTGATCGCGAAAACCAGCTTGGAATCGACCAGCGAGATATTCAGCCGGTACGGACCGCCGGAATGACCGATGGGCGTGAAGCTGTTTTCCTCGACAAGATCGAAAATGGCGACCGCGCGCTCGTGCTCGACGTCGGGCGTCGCTCGGCCGATGGTGTCGTCAAGGACGACGTCGCAAAGCCGGAAGTCGCCCGCTGCCATCTCTCACTTTTCCAGATTGAGGCGGATCGCAACCGATCGCGCATGCGCGTCCAGCCCTTCGGACACGGCGAGCGCGATGGCAGCAGGACCGAGCGTGCGCAGTTGCTCGCCACCAAGCCGCAGGATCGAAGTGCGCTTGACGAAATCGAGCACGGAAAGACCGGAGGAAAACCGGGCCGAACGGGCCGTCGGCAGAACGTGGTTCGAGCCGCCGACATAGTCGCCGATGACTTCAGGCGTATGTGCGCCGAGGAAGATCGCGCCGGCATTGCGGATACGAGGCAACAGTGCATCCGGATCGGCAACGGCAAGTTCTAGGTGTTCGGGCGCGATCCGGTTTGCCAACGCAATAGCGTCCTCCAGGGACTTCACGAGAATGATCGCGCCAAAGTCCCGCCAGCTTGCGGCAGCGGTCTCGGCGCGATTGAGCGTCTTCAGCTGCCGCTCGACGGCTGCTTCCACCAACTTCGCGAACTCGGCATCATCCGTCGCGAGGATCGCCTGCGCGCTCGCATCATGCTCGGCCTGCGCAAGCAGATCGGCGGCGATCCAGTCCGGATTGTTGTCCTTGTCGGCGATAACAAGCACTTCCGAGGGACCGGCGATCATGTCGATACCGACAGTGCCGAAGACCTGCCGCTTGGCGGCGGCAACATAGGCATTGCCGGGGCCGGTAATCTTGGCAACGGGCGCGATGGTCTCGGTGCCATAGGCAAGTGCCGCGATGGCCTGCGCGCCTCCGACCCGGTAGATTTCGGTGACGCCCGCGAGCTTGGCGGCTGCAAGCACGGCCGGGTTGACGGCACCTCCTGTTGCAGGAACGGCAATGACGATGCGATCGACGCCGGCGACCTTCGCCGGCACGGCATTCATCAGCACGGAACTCGGATAGCTCGCGGTGCCGCCCGGGACATAAAGGCCGACCGCCTCGATCGCGGTCCATCGGGAACCGAGGCCGACGCCAATGTCGTCCTCGTAGATATCGTCCTTCGGCAGCTGCCGGCGGTGATGCGATTCGATACGCAGGGCCGCAACCTTCAGCGCGCCGAGAACCTCGGCCGTAACCGCTTCGACAGCCGCGTCGATCTCGGCTTCGGTCACGCGCATCGGCGTTACGGCAAAATCGATCCCGTCGAACTTCTTCGAATATTCGGCAAGCGCCACGTCGCCGCGGGCCCTGACATCATCGATGATGGCGCGGACTGCCGTGTTCACGTCCTCGGAGACTTCGCGCTTGGTCGTCAGGAAGGCGGCAAACCGTTGCTCGAAGCCTTCCGATGCCTGATCCAGCCAGATTGCCAATGCGATATTCCTCTTTGATAACAGACGAACCAGATCTCAAGCGCCGGGATGACGCGGCTTGGATGCGGTTTCCCACGCCCCGCCGATATCCGCAAGCTGAACCTCGATGCATTCGACATCCAGCGCAATCGTTGCCGCGCCTGACAGCGCCAGCTCGACCGTGCCTTCCGGCCCCTCGCCTTTCTGCTCGAAGCGGATGGCAAGCAGCGACAGGACTTCGTCGCGGTCCTCGCGGTCAATGCCGGTCGAACGCACCGCAAGCACGCGCTTGAAGACGACAGCCGCGCGGCGGCGTTCGAAACCCTTGCGCTTCTTGCCGGCTTCCTCCCACACGAAGCGGTTGACCGCAGCCGAGAACTGACCCTCGCGCGGCGACCAGGCGATATCGGCGACCTTGAAGACGCTATCCTGCAAATGCGCGGAGACGACGGCAAGATCCTCGCTATCAAGTGCAACGAGCCTCAGATCAGTCATTCAGGCAAAACCCCATCGCCAATGCATCGCCGGAATGGCGATGCGTCTGACAACGGACATAAGGCGCGGCAACGCAATGCGCAACCGGGACAAAGGGTGAGTGACGCCCTTTTAGCTACTCGCTGACGCGCTCGACGATGGCGCCGCAGCGGGTGAGCTTTTCTTCCAGGCGCTCGAAGCCGCGATCGAGGTGGTAGACGCGGGAAACCATCGTCTCGCCTTCAGCGGCAAGGCCGGCAATCACGAGCGAAACGGAAGCGCGCAGATCGGTCGCCATGACGGGCGCACCCTTCAGCCGCGGCACGCCCTCGATCTTCGCCGTCTGACCCGACAGCGAGATCTTCGCGCCGAGACGCGCCAGTTCCTGCACGTGCATGAAGCGGTTTTCGAAGATTGTCTCGGTGACATGCGAGATGCCGGTCGAGCGCGTCATCAGCGCCATGAACTGCGCCTGCAGGTCGGTCGGGAAGCCCGGGAACGGATCGGTGACGATATCGACCGGCTTGATGCCGGCACCATTGCGGCGGATGCGCATGCCGTTGTTGGTCGGCGAAATCTCAGCGCCGGCGCGGCGGAGCGTTTCCAGTGCCGTGTCGAGGAGCGCGGCATCCGTGTTCTCGAGCGTGACATCGCCGCCGGTCATCGCAACCGCCATGGCGTAGGTGCCGGTCTCGATGCGATCCGGCAGGACGCGGTGGCGCGCGCCGGAGAGCGAAGTGACGCCTTCGATCGTGATCGCGCTCGTGCCGGCGCCCGTGATCTTGGCGCCCATGGCGTTCAGGCAGTTGGCGAGATCGACGACCTCAGGCTCGCGGGCAGCGTTGCCAATCACCGTTGTGCCGCGGGCAAGCGTCGCTGCCATCATCATCACGTGCGTCGCGCCGACCGAGACCTTCGGGAAGGTGTAGCGTGCGCCGATCAGGCCACCCTTCGGTGCGGTCGCGTTGATGTAGCCGCTGTCGATCTCGAGGTTCGCGCCCAGCGCCGCAAGGCCATCGAGGAACAGATCGACGGGGCGCGTGCCGATGGCGCAGCCACCCGGCAACGAGACGCGGCACTGGCCTTCGCGCGCCAGAAGCGGGCCGATGACCCAGAAGGAAGCGCGCATCTTGGATACCAGCTCGTAGGGAGCGGTGGTATCGACGATGGTGCGGCAGGTAAAGTGAATGGTGCGCGAGTAGGCGTCTTCCTGGCGCTCGCGGCGGCCGTTGACGGCAACGTCGACGCCGTGATTGCCGAGGATGCGCATCAGAAGCTCGACATCAGCCAGATGCGGCACGTTCTCAAGCGTCAGTGTATCGCTGGTAAGCAGCGAGGCGATCATCAGCGGCAGGGCGGCATTCTTGGCGCCGGAAATCGGAATGATGCCGTTAAGCTCATTACCGCCGACAATTCTAATACGATCCATGTGCGCTTACGGGCGATGCCCGCCTTTCTGAAAGGCTGTCTGTAAAAAGATGCGGGTGTTTAGACGAAATTAGCGGGGGCTTCAATTCGCCGTGAACGGAACATTACGATTCGTCCATTTTTGCGGCAGGCAGCCCATTCGTCTCATCCGCTTGCCCCGATCGGCGCGCACGGGTCTGCTGTTTGCGGCGGGACAAATTTTCACGAAGCTTTTCGGCGGCGCGCTCGCGGCGCAGGTTGGCCTGGCGCTCGATCTCCGCTTTGCGGCTGTGCTGGCCTTTTTTGGTGTTCTCGGTCATGCCGCAGGCTTATCCGAATTTGCGACAATTCAAAAGTGGCCGGGCCTCAATCTCTACAAAGATGGAAATTGCGGCTTGCGCTTATCATGAAGCTGTGGCAATAGGCCCCCCGTTCACGCAATGCAGCCGCATCGGTTGCGCGTCTGGTCCTCGCTGCCGTAGCTCAGTGGTAGAGCACACCCTTGGTAAGGGTGAGGTCGGTGGTTCAATCCCACTCGGCAGCACCAGTTTTCCTTAAAGAAATCATAGAGCGCGACCTTTTCCGGCTTTGCTGGGCAGCCTGCCTTTGTAGGAGACCCGGGATTATCCATGCTTTTATTTGACGCATTTCTGATCTGGAAGAAAGTAGCCCATTCGATACGGCGCAGTTTTGTTGGAAAGAAGAAGTTCCATTCCGCGAATGCCCGCTATGCATTCGAAACGATGCCTAAAAAACTACCTCGCATAGTGTGGATGTATTGGGACAAGCCGCTAGAGCAAGCGCCGCCAATTGTCCGCTATGCCGTGGATACCTGGATTAGGAAAAATCCATCTTGGGATGTGAGAATCCTGAGCGACGCAAACGCGGCCGAATTCGTCAACGTGCCACCTCCCAAAAGCAACCGCAAAATTCAGTGGCGGGCAGACTTAATCAGGGTCGCACTGCTGAGGGACTATGGCGGGGTTTGGGTGGACGCGACGACTTTTTGCGTCAAACCGTTGGACGAATGGCTGCCACCGTTGATGGAGAGTGGATTCTTCGCATTTCCTGACAGTTACCCCGGCCGGACAATGGGCATTTCTTTTCTTGCTGCGGAGCCGCAAAATTACCTTGTGAGCAAGTGGTTCCAGTTGATGGTGAGATACTATTCAAAGCGCGGCAAGCTCCGTCATTACTTTTGGGTTATGTACCTTTTTGAGTACATCATAAGGACTGACCGCAAAGCGCTCGCTATTTGGCAAGCCACCCCGAAACTCGCATCAAAGGGTCCTATTCTTTTGAAGCGTATTCTGACACAGCCAGACCTATTGGAGCCGATCCCCGACTACGTCGATACGACGGCGATCACATGGTTGAAGATCAGCTCTGATACCAAGCTCAGCAATCAAGAGGTCACGTATGCCCTCGAAAGCAACGCGGATATCGAACTCCGGAAAGTCGCTGAAACCGCTCCTCAGAACCGGTAGGGCGAACACCGCACATCGTGAAGCTTGCGTCGCGCGGGCTGCGCGGACTCACATCAACAGGCGGCTAAGATCCGGAATCGCTTTATAACTTCCGCTCGGGTTCGCGGACCCCGCGAAGTCGTTGGCTTGAAGACGAAATGCCTGCATCAGGCGTCGAAGTGCCAGTCCTTCGTCGGACGGCATGACAGATAGTCCGACGCATCGAGATCCTGGATCATCTGCCTCAGCGTTCGGACAGTCTCCTCAAATGTCGCAAGCTTCGCATCGGTAACGTCCACTTTCTTGCCCGTGGCGTCGTCGACTTCGAGCCATCGATGCTGACCACTTCGCATGGATACGACCAGAGACACATACTTCTGGCATTCCGCATTCAGCACATGCTTGAGGTCCTGCATCTCCGATCTCCAACGCTGACAGGAGCTAACTGACGTTGAGCCTCCATGGTTGCACAAAGCACCGCATTCGGCCAGTTAAAAGTGCAGGCATCTGATCTGTCACCGCTCAAGGGGAGATAACGCCTTGCGGGCGAAAGATCGGAAGACACGGGAGGCCCATGAACACAGCGGTCGACCGGCACACGGCGCACGAGTTTTCCCATTTGCGGGGTCTGAAAATATCGCTAAAATGCCTTCAGTATGAGGCCTTCGGGAGGAACACGGAGGCTGATCTATACGTTTTTGGCCTAAGCAATGGAGGAGCACGCCGATGGCCGCAGAGAAATGGAATGATCCTATTCATGTGGGATTTGAAAATACGGGCGCGCGCACGATCCTTGGTCCTCTAGACGCGCTGAAATGCCTGGCAGACCTTTGGCCAAGTGCTCGCGGATTGCGTTACCTGAAGGCAAGAAGCACATGCAGAGCCGCTCTTGATGGCCGCAAAACGGTCGAGGAGGCTCGCGCGGAGTTCGTCGCGGCGGCAGAGGAAGCAAAACTGAAGGTCCATTGATCGGGCGTTCCTCCTCCGATCCCCGGCAGATTGTCGACAACCTGTCTCAGAATAGGGCGACAGTTTATTTTTGGTTAACCCTTGGCCGCACTTGCTGTTACCGCCGCGAGGAAGCTGATTGCCATTCAGGCACGTCTCTCAATAGAACATCGGCAGCCATCATGATGATGGTCAGAGGCTCGTCACCCTCTGCGAAAGCAGACGAGCCTCGATTGCAATAAGCCGTCTCACGCCGGCTTCAGACGCCTTTTCCCGATCTTGTCCAACACTTTGCGCCCGAGCTTCTGGCCCGGCCCTTCGATGCGAGTGAAACCGAGGTAAGCCAGTGCATAGGCCAGCGGCAGGAGGGCGGCCACGACGATCGCAAAGCGTACCGGCGCCGAAATCTCAGCCCCGAAATGCCTGATCATGAATGCGGCAATCGGCTGCAGCAGCAGCAGATGGATCAGGTAGACACCGAACGAAAGCTCGCCCAGCCAATGGCAGAAGCGGTTTCCCATGACTGACGAAACGCGGTCGCCGAGCCTTCCAATAAGACCAGGCAACAGATGGTAGTGCACCAGCGCGAAGAAGCCGATCACGAGAAGCACGCGGATAGCGACCTTCGTCGAGGTCATGTCCCCGCCAATCGGAAGCATCACCAGAATGACAGCAAGCAAGCCATTCATGATGGTTTGCCGCTGCGACACGAACAAGCCGTTGGCGATCAACATACCGCACAGGAAGACGTGCATTTTCAGCGGTAGGAAAGACGGCATCGGAAAATCGACATGCGCGGCCTGGATAGCCTTGGCGATGAAGAAGGCAGCAAGCGCAACGACGGCGGCGCCCGGCAGCCATCTGGTTTTCCGCAAAAGCAGCATCACAATCGGAAAGGCCGCATAAAACTGCATCTCCAGGCCAAGGCTCCAATCCGGCAACGGCGTGCGGAACGCGTAGGCCGGATGCAGCCCAAATAGAAAGCTTGCATGGATAAGGAGATTGCGCAGGCTGCCATCCAGATAGCGCTCAGGCAACTGCGGACCATGCGCGAGGAAGGTGTCAATGACCATGCGGCTCTCATAGAGCTGCGGGCCCAACAGCAGCGCGATGCACAGCATCACATAATAGAGCGGCGCGATGCGGAAGAAGCGCTTCATCCAGAAGCCGAACCAGGTGGACGGTTTCTCCCAGGGATTGGCTGTCTCGCGCAGCTGATAGTGAAAGACCATCAGGAAGCCGGACAGCATAATGAAGAGGTCAACGCCCAAATCCGGCGACGAAAGGATCGGAAGGTGCCAGCCTGTCAGTTGCAGGCTGTGGCCCACGAGCACCCAAAGGGCGGCTAGACCACGCAGCCCGTCGAGGCATCCGATCCGCTTGCTCTCAATGATCATCGGGTATCCTTCTGGTTGAGGCTCAGCTTCGCGGAAGCTAACGCAATGTGCTGCAACGCACAACGCACAACCAGAAAAGTTGATCGGCCCTGCCTGGGAGAGAGCGATCTTGGCTACCCTATTTCATAGAATTCCAAACGAAACGGGGACGATCAACAGCGACCGTCACTCTGCACTTCAAGGTAGCCGACGCCGATAATGGTGCCGTCAAAAGACCGAATGAAGGATGGAACATAATGCGTTGTGGGCGCGGTGCAGGACACCGGCCCAGTATATTCGTTCATCGCCATCTCATCCTGCGGCAGAGCGGAATAGTCGCTCGTGATCTCGAGCGAAGCCGAAGCTGGCGTGATAAAGGTCCCTATTGCCAGCGCGAACGCCGGCACTCCCAGTCGAAGAAGTCTTTGCATGCGCTTCTCCCGTGTTTTGATTACAAGCATTAACTAATGAAAAGCGTTTTTAGTTCCAGTGCCGCCGCTACTACTTTCGCACAGTTAACTGGTCGTATTTTCGATTTAGCTAAATTGTATGATTTTACATGGCGGTAGGTGAACGCTTCCATGTGCATAGCTGCATGCTGTATGTGTGCGCCAAAACTGATGAGTTTTAAGTATTATATCTGGGTAGCCCGGCTAACGTCGCAACATCCGGCTGCGGACATAGCCCTTCCCCACGACGTCTTCAGCTATCTCAACGGCCCGCTCGACATGGCCTTTGTGCCGGACGAATCCCTCAAGAACGACGTAAGGTCCGAGGATCGACACAACGATTTCGCTGCTATCAATGTCATCGGCGGCGCTGAGGGCGCTTTCGACGGAGGCGCGGGTTGATGCGACGCTGTGGCCTTGCCCGCAGGCGTCACCGTGATCTTCCGTCGCCTGAAATCGAAGCACCATGATCGCCTCCGTGTGGCGAAATCAGTTACTGACCAACGCCACAGGGGAGTTTTAGTTGCACTGCATCAAGCTATACTTTGAGGAATCTCGCAGAGGCCATCGCACGCTACTTGGCGTCTCGACTTAGAGGGCCATATATACCAACGGTTTAGGGTAGGGGTTGCAACGATGAAAGTTCTGCTTCCGACAATTCTATCGGTCGCGATGCTATCGGGCTGTACCACGGACAGTTCGACCGAGGTACAGCCGATCCCGGGCAGCATCACCTATGGCGGACAACCGCGCACGAAGCTGACGAAATCGCCGCCCGGCAGTGTCATCTACAATTCCTTCTACGATTCGACCGGCAGCAGGGTTAAGGAAACCTATATCCTGCAGCCGGATCGCACCCTGAAGCTGACCCGACGTGTTATCGTGCCCGATTTCCCCTCACGAAACGGTTCTTGACAGCGGCGCCCTTCGAGAACATTCAAGGAACGTCGAATATTTCCGCGGTGCGATTCTCCGCCGAAGCAACCGGACGGCTGAATGTATCTTGAAAAGCTCAATCCCCAGCAGCGCGCGGCCGTCGAATACGGCACGATCACTGATGGCACCCATGTTGCCGGGCCGCTGCTCGTCATGGCCGGTGCCGGATCGGGAAAGACGAACACGCTGGCGCACCGCGTTGCCCACCTGATCGTCAAGGGCGCCGATCCGCGCCGGATCCTGCTGATGACGTTTTCCCGGCGTGCAGCCGCCGAGATGGCGCGCCGCGTCGAGCGCATCTGCGCCCAGGTGCTGGGCAGCAATTCCGGCATCATGGCGGATGCGCTTGCCTGGAGCGGGACGTTTCACGGGATTGGGGCTCGGCTCCTGCGTGAGTATGCCGAGCAGATCGGCATCGACCCCGCCTTCACCATCCACGATCGCGAAGACAGCGCCGATCTTATGAACCTCATCCGGCACGAGCTGGGCTTCTCGAAGATGGAGAGCCGATTTCCGACGAAGGGCACCTGCCTTGCGATCTATTCGCGCGTGGTCAATTCGGAAAGCGAGCTCAGCCTAGTGCTGCGCGACGCCTTTCCCTGGTGTTCGGCTTGGGAAAATCAGTTGCGGGAGCTCTTCGGCGCCTATGTCGAAGCCAAGCAGAACCAGAACATTCTCGATTATGACGATCTGCTCCTCTACTGGGCGCAGATGGTCAGCGAGCCGATCATCGCGGACGATATCGGCAGCCGTTTCGATCATGTACTGGTCGACGAGTACCAGGATACGAACCGCCTGCAGGCATCGATCCTGCTCGCATTGAAGCCCGGCGGGCAAGGCCTGACTGTCGTCGGCGACGATGCGCAGTCGATCTATTCCTTTCGCGCAGCCACCGTGCGCAACATCCTCGACTTCCCCTCGGCGTTCAGCCCGTCGGCCAATATCATCACGCTCGATCGTAACTACCGCTCGACCCAGACGATCCTCGCAGCGGCCAACGCAGTCATCGATCTTGCCTCGGAACGCTTCACCAAGAACCTCTGGACGGAGCGCCAGTCGGCCCAACGTCCAAGGCTCGTCACCGTGCGCGACGAAGCCGACCAAGCGCGATATGTTGCGGACAAGGTGCTGGAGAATCGCGAAGAAGGCGTGAAGCTCAAGCAGCAGTCGGTGCTTTTCCGCGCCTCCCATCATAGCGGCGCGCTCGAAGTGGAGCTTACCCGCCGCAACATTCCTTTCGTGAAATTCGGCGGGCTGAAGTTCCTCGACAGCGCGCATGTGAAGGACATGCTGGCCGCCCTGCGCTTCGCACAGAATCCGCGCGACCGCGTCGCCGGCTTCAGGCTGATGCAACTGCTTCCGGGCGTCGGCCCTTCGACCGCGCAGCGCGTCGTCGACCAGATGGCAGCGAATGCGAGCCCGATTCAGGTGCTTGCCGAACTGCCGGCTCCGCCCCGTTCCGGCGAGGATTGGACGGCCTTCGTTGCGATGCTGCAGGAGGTGAAGACAGGCAAGGCCGGTTGGCCGGCGGAGATCGGCCTCGTGCGCGAGTGGTATTCGCCGCACCTCGAACGCCTACACGAGGATGCCTCGACCCGCCAGGCCGACCTTCTGCAACTCGAGCAGATCGCCGGCGGTTATCCTTCCCGCGAGCGCTTCCTGACCGAACTGACGCTCGACCCGCCGGATGCGACCAGCGATCAGGCCGGCGTGCCACTGCTCGATGACGACTATCTAATCCTCTCCACGATCCATTCCGCCAAGGGGCAGGAATGGACGCGAGTGTTCATGCTGAACGTCGTCGATGGCTGCATCCCATCCGACCTCGCCGTTGGAACCCGCGCCGAGATCGAGGAGGAGCGGCGACTGCTCTACGTCGCCATGACCCGCGCCAAGGACAATCTCGATCTTGTCGTGCCGCAGCGCTTCTTCACGCACGGCCAGAACGCCCAGGGCGACCGGCATGTCTATGCGTCGCGCACCCGCTTCATCCCGGCGACACTGCTGCAGTTCTTCGAGGCGGTCGGCTGGCCGCAGGCCAGAACCGATGGCGGCGCCTCGCATCAGGCGCGACAGGTACGTGTCGATGTTGGTGCACGCATGCGCGGCATGTGGCGCTAAGGCTTGTATTAGAGGGCGAGCGGCGGCTCCGGAGGCCGGAAGAAGGCATCGATGGCGGCCTGATCGACCGCCTCTGGTGTCGCCGGCATCCAGTGTGGTTTACGATCCTTGTCGATAATGGCGGCGCGTATGCCCTCGTAGAAATCCGGGCTTTTCAATATCTGCTGGCAGGCGCCGAGTTCGCGGTTCAGGCATTCGGCAAGGGTCCTGCTTTGCCGACCCTGGCGCAGGAGACGAAGCGCAAGCTTCAGGCTGGTCGGGGAGCGCGTCTGGATGATCCGCAGCGTTTCGGCTGCAAAGTCGCCGGGCTCCTTTTGCAGTGCATGGCTGATTTCCTCGACGGTGCCGAAATGAAAGCTGCGCTCGATAAGGTCTCTGTTGCTTTTGACGGCGCTCGTTCCTGGATCGCTGGAGAGGTTCTTCAACACCGCCTCGACATCGCGCGGCCCCACGTTTCGCGGCAGCTCTGCAAGCGTCTCGACGATGTCAGGCAGCCGGAAGGAGGTGACGTGGTGGTCGGCCAGACCGGTATAGATGATATCAGCCGCGTCGATGGTCAGTCCCGTCAGCCCCATCCAGGTGCCGGCCTCACCCGGCGCGCGCGGCAGCAGCCACGTCGCCCCGACATCCGGAAAATAGCCGATCCCGGTTTCCGGCATGGCAAGCTTGGTTCGTTCGGTCACGACGCGGTGGCGGCCATGCGATGACAGACCGACGCCGCCGCCCATGGTGATGCCGTCCATCAGCGCCACATAGGGCTTCGGAAAGGTCGCGATGCGGTGGTTCAGGCGAAACTCTTCGCGCCAGAAGGTCATGGCCAGATCGGTGCCCGTGCTGCCGCTTTCGTGCAGCGCGCGGATGTCGCCACCGGCGCAGAAGCCACGCCCTCCTTCTCCCGATACGATCACGGTGGCGATATTGGCGTCCGCCGCGAAGTCGTCCATTGCAGCGGCAAAGGCGCGGACCATGTCGAGTGTCAGGCTGTTTAGCGCACGCGGCCGATTGAGGCGGATGATGCCGGCCGATGCACGCCGTTCGACAATCACCTCACTGTGCTGAACCTCGTCCCGCATGCTGACCTCCTCGCTTCCGCAGACATCGCTTCGCCGCAATCCGGAACCTCGCTTGGAGCGAACCGGCATTGCTGCGTGACGTCACCTTACCGCACTCGGCGGCATAGTCGATGGCCGCCGGCGGAGGTCAAGGATTGCTTTGGGTCTCAGAACGACGCGGCGGCGAGCGCCCGGTGGAGACTCTGGAGGTCGTCGGCGTTGCGGTTGAGCAGAAACTGTTCCCAGTCGAGCGCGCTTTGAACGATCGTCTCCAGCGAATCGTGCTTCGGCTTCCAGTCCAGAACGCGCTGGGCAAGGCCGGAGTCCGCGACGACGCTTGCGGCATCGCCCGGGCGTCTCGGCGCAATCTGTACCTTGAAGGAGTGCCCGTGCAGGCGCGTGACCATGTTGAGGACGTCGAGTACCGAATAGCCGGTGCCGTAGCCGCAATTGGCGACCAGCGAGCCGCTGCCACGGCGCAAATGCTGCAGAGCACTCAGGTGAGCCTCCGTGAGATCGCTGACATGGATGTAGTCGCGCACGCCGGTGCCGTCATGGGTCGGATAGTCGATGCCGTAGACATGAACGCCGCCGCGTTTGCCAAGCGCGGCCTCGCAAGCGACCTTGATCAGGTGTGTCGCTCCTGACGTGGATTGGCCGCTGCGTCGGAGCGGATCGGCGCCGGCGACATTGAAGTAGCGCAGCGCGACGTAATCGAAATCGTAGGCTGCCGCGGCGTCCCGCAGCATGAATTCCGTCATCAGCTTGGACTGACCGTAGGGATTTTCCGGCTTGAGCGGCGCGGTTTCCTTCACCGGTTCGGATGTCTTCTGCGGCCCGTAGACGGCGGCAGTGGAGGAGAAGACGAAATGGCGAATGCCGGCGGTGATCGCGGCGCTCAACAGCGCCCGCGTCTTACCGGAGTTATTGTCATAATAGGCAAGTGGATCGGCAACGGATACGGGCACGATCGCCGAACCGGCAAAATGGATGATGGCTTCGATGTCGTTCTCGATGAAGATTGTCTTCAACACCTGGGTATCGGACACATCGCCGAGATAGAAGCGCGCGCGCGGAGAGACCGCCCAGCGAAAGCCGGTCGAAAGATTGTCCAGCACGACGACGTCCTCGCCTGCATCCAGCAATGTCCAGACCATGTGGCTGCCGATGTAGCCCGCGCCGCCCGTGACCAAAATTGCCATGTCCTGCATCCCCGTTTTCATACACGCGGGTGCATCTGACGCCGTTTTTCCTTTCAGAATCTCCTATCGAATGCGCCCTCGGGGGCATCCGCGCCGGTAAGTTTGATGGCGTGGTTAGAGCCCGATTTCTACATCCGCTAGAATTTTATCGATGTGCCATTTCGGGGAGCTTCAGCGCCGTCGAAGCAATTCCGCAAGGTCTTCCCACAGGATCACTATCCCAATGGCGAGCAATCCACCGGGAATCAGGAAATACAGGATTCTGACGGGATTGACGGTGAAGAACAGCAGGTACAGGAGGCCGTAGACCCCTGAGATTACGAGAACCGTTCCCAGAACGAGGGAAATTATCTTCCTGACCAAGACCCACCCCCGAGCTAAACCCCTAAGGGAATTGCTACACCAAACATGCCCAAGCTGTATAGCCGGCACGTCTATGATCCGACCGTGGTTCGGAGGCCCGAGCAAGGAGACGAACCCAAACACGCGAATGGCACCTTCTTCCCTAGGAAATCGCGTCGCCCCAAGATACTGGTCTCGTTCTTGGCCTCGGACGGGGCGGCGGACCGCGCTGCGAGCCGGCGGATACGGGTTGAGAGACCTGCGCCTCAACTGGCTCGACAAAGCTGATCTGACAATCCCGAAGCCGGATGACGTCGTAAAGCTGAATTAGCGTGCACCAGCAAGTTCAGGACTGCCGCGACAGCAATTATAAAAGGTGGTAGCCTTCGTCACAGGTCGTCGCTCCGATTCCGGAGAAAAGACATGGGCACTCTTGACGAAAGACCTTCCATCGCGCCGTCTTCGATGGGACGGGCCATCATCGACGAAATCCATCATGCACCGGTTCTCGGGTTGATCGTTTTCGTGCCTGTCGTCATTCTTCTGGAACGGATTTTTCCCGATCGCCACACCCTGTTGTTCCTTGCTTCGGTCGTCGCGATCGTACCTTTGGCCGCACTCCTGAGCCGCGCAACCGAAGCGGTTGCGGCCAGGACCGGAGACGCAGTCGGCGGCTTACTCAATGCTACTCTCGGGAACCTGACCGAACTGGTGATCTCTCTCGCGGCCTTGCAGGCCGGTCAATATCTGTTGGTCAAGGCGTCGCTCGCCGGAGCGATCGTCACCAATACCCTGTTCATGCTGGGAGGTGCCTTCCTACTCGGGGGGCTCAAGCATCATGTTCAGGAATTCAATAGGGTCAACGCCCGCTTTCAGGCCTGCCTCCTGTTCCTTGCGACGATTGCGGTCCTGGTCCCATCTCTGATCAGCGAGGTGGACCAGCCTCCCGCACTCGACGTGTCCCAAAAGCTGAGCCTTGGATTGGCAATCCTTCTCATTGCCGTCTATGCGCTGGGTATGTTGTTTTCGTTGCGGACACACCGCGAGCTTTTCGCAAGCGTGAGCCACGCGGGCGAAGACGAAAAACCCTGGCCGCTTGGCCTGAGCATCGTGCTATTGGTTATCGTGACGCTGCTAGTTGCGCTGGTCAGCGAGATATTCGTCGGTTCAGTTCAGGCCGCCGCCGAGCACCTCGGGATGACGCCGGCATTTGTAGGTTTCATTGTCGTAGCCTTGGTAGGTGCAGCCGCCGAGATGACCACCGCGTTTTCGGCTGCCCGTGCAAATCGCCTGGACCTCAGTGTCGGCATTGCGCTGGGCAGCGCGGCCCAAATTGCCTTGTTTGTCGCGCCGATATTGGTGCTCGTCAGCTATTTCATCGGTCCGGAACCCATGACTTTGCAGTTTTGGCGGGGCGCAGTAACGATGATGATCGTCGCCACCTTGGCCGCCACCCTCTTGTCCAATGGCGGCCGTGGAGCCTGGTATGCCGGCGTCATGGCTCTGGCGCTTTATGCAATTTTCGCGTTCACGTTGTTTGTCTTGCCTCCCACGAATCCGTCGTGATGCCGCTGCCTTCCGAAAGCGGCAATCACCTCAGCAAGCGGGTTTACGAGCGCGTCGTCGTTCACTGCCCGTCTTCGCATGCCGTCCGATAGTCTCGCGAAAGGACCGAAAATGACCGTTTATGTGGCCGAAATCTCGGAGCGCCGTATCGTCGCCTTCGAAGCGGCGAACGATGTCGACGCGGCAACCCGGCTCACCGACAGGACACTCCTTCGAGATCTCCGAGTGCTGCAAAACCAGGGGCGCTCGCGTTGGGACGGCGTTTCGCAGATACGGCTATGGGAACCGTCGCCGCAGGAGCTTGAGATTTGGCAGGGGCGGTCCGTTGCCGCGACGGCGGTCCTGGTGACTGAAAACCTTCTCGGCCACCCTTTCCATAACGCAGCCCTGTGCAGCTGGACGTACTTGCTTGCAGGCACGGCAAGCATATCGCACGACTCGGGAGGCAAATGGCCATGGCGGTAAGCTCCAGGTCCCAAGCAAAACGAATGAGACGACTGTTCTTTGCCGCGCTGTTCCAGCAGGTTTCCATACTCTGGCCTATCTTCTCCGGAATCCTTGTCATCATGGTCGGATCCGGCATTGTCATCGGACAGATCGAGGGTTGGCGGATCGGCGAAACCTTTTACTTCACCTTCATCACGGGTCTCACGATCGGCTACGGCGACCTTGCACCCAAGCATACCGTGGCGCGGATGCTCGCCATACTGATCGGACTTTCCGGCATCGTCCTGACCGGCTTGGTCGCCGCCGCCAGCGTGCAGGCGCTTAACGCGGCAGGTCGCGACAAAGCCTCGTAAAACGAGGCCGCCCGCGGTTCATGAGCTGCCGCGTAGGCGCGGGCAACCCAGCCGCAGATGCTATCAAAGTTTCAGGATGTAATCGCACAGTCTGTCGGCCGCCATCTGGATCTGCGCCGGATCGCGCAGGAAGCAGGCGCGTAGGAAGAGCTCGCCGCCCGGCCCGAAGGCCGTTCCCGGTGCCAATCCGACGCCGATTTTGTCGACGATGTCGATGGCTGCCTTGCGGCTGTCTTTCACCCCGTCGATCTTCAGAAATGCATAGAGCGCGCCATCCGGCTTCAGCGTCTCGACACGGTTCGTGGCAATCAGCGCGTCGCAAAGGACGTCGCGGGAGCGCTTGGCCTTGTCGATGTTGGACCGCACGAATGCGTCGCCATCGTTCAGGGCGGCAACCGCCCCTCGCTGCATGAACTGCGCCACGCCGGAGGTCGAATACTGGATGAGGTTTTCGAGCACCTGGCCGGTTTGCGGCGGGGCAACGATCCAGCCGACACGCCAGCCGGTCATCGACCAGTTCTTCGAGAAGGAGTTGACGAACATCACCTTGTCGTCCGGCTCCATGACATCGAGGAAGGACGGTGCGCGGCCGCCGGCAAAGTAATAGCGCGCATAAATCTCGTCGGCCATGATCCAGAGATCATGCTTGCGCGCCAGCGCCAGGATGGCCACGAGGTCGTCCCTGGTTGCGGTCCAGCCGGTCGGATTGGACGGCGTGTTGATAAACAGCCCCTTCATCTTCGGCGTGATTGCAGCCGCGATACGGTCGAGATCGACCGCCCACCTGCCGCCCTCGAAAGTCAGTTGGACGCCGACTGAACGGGCGCCGGCAATTTCCAAGGCGGCCGCAATGTTCGGCCAGGCGGGCGTCAGGTAAACGAGTTCGTCCCCAGGCGACGTCATAGCCTGCACGGCAATCTGGATCGCCTGCATGCCGGAACCGGTGACGTAGAAATGCTCGACGGGCAGGGTGATGTCGAAATGCCTGGCATAGTAGTCCGACAGCGATTGGCGCAGCTCCGGAATGCCGCGCTGATAGGTATAGAAGGTCTCACCGCCCGACAGCGCGTCAATCGCCGCCTTGTTGATGAAATCAGGCGTCGAGAGATCTCCCTCGCCGACCCAAAGCGGCAGAAGGCCATCGCGGCCACGGGCATAATTGACGACTTCGACGATTCCACTTTCGGGCGCCAGAACGGCACGCGGGCTAAGGCTGCTGACAATCGACATGCATCACTCCGGTTTTCGCCTACATAAAGCAAACGCGGCGGCAAATCCCATGACAATCGGTGATGCGATATCGATTTTCGTGATGATTGGTCCCGCCGCAACGGCAGGACCAATTCTTAAACTCACGCGGGACGCTTGGCCAGCAGGTCGCGGATTTCCGTCAGCAGCGCCACATCGGCCGGCGGTGCGGCCGCCTCTTCGTTGGCCTCCTTGATCTTCAGCTGCTTGTCCACCTGCTTCTGCAGCGTATTCACGCCCTTGACCATCAGGAAGATGATCCATGCAAGGATGAGAAAGTTGATCAGCACCGTGATGAAGCTGCCATAGGCCAGAACCGCGCCCTGCTGGCGCGCGGCGCCCAGGGTCTGTGCGTTCACATTGGAAGACAGGCCGATGAAGTAGTTCGAGAAGTCGAACCCACCAAACACGGCACCGACGATCGGCATGATGACATCGTCCACCAGCGACTTGACGATGCCGCCAAAGGCACCGCCGATGATAACGCCGACAGCAAGGTCCATGACATTGCCGCGGGCGATAAATGCTTTGAACTCATTGAGCATTCGATCCGTCTCCCTCTGATGCAGTCGCACTGACAGGTCATTGTTTTCATTAGCTACATCTTCGATGCAATTATTCAATTGCCAATTACAATTTATCACCGCCCTCAGCGGTCTTTGACTTAAGGCCTAGGGCCCACCCGATGTTCAAAGCTTTGAAATTACCCTAATCTTGGAACTTCAGGAGACCGGCGCCGATGCGCTGGTGGAGGTTCGATGCTGCCAGGCTGGGTCATAGTCGCATCTGCTTTCGGCTATCTGCTGTTGCTCTTTGCAGTGGCGAGCCATGGCGATCGCAGGCGCCGGATGTTCGGCACGCCACCAGGCGGGCGACCGGTCGTCTATGCATTCAGTCTTGCGATCTACTGCACGTCCTGGACCTATTTCGGCGGCGTCGGGCTGGCATCGCAGCGCGGACTAGAATTCCTTGGCATTTATATCGGGCCAATCCTCGTCTTCACGCTCGGCATGCCGCTGCTGCGACGGATCATCGAGCTTGCCAAGGGCGAGAAGCTGACATCGGTCGCCGACTTCATTTCCGCGCGCTATGGCAAGAACCCGACCGTCGCGACCATCGTGGCACTGATTTCGCTCGTCGGCGCCATTCCCTACATCGCGCTGCAGCTTAAATCGGTATCGAGTACGGTAACGGCGATGCTCAACCCGTCGGATTACGGCATCGGCAGCGGCAATCTCTATTTTCTTGACCTGCCGCTGCTCGTAACGCTCGTACTCGCCTGCTTCGCGATCATGTTCGGCACACGCCACACGGATGCGACGGAGCACCAGGACGGATTGATCCTCGCCATCGCCATGGAGTCCGTCGTCAAGCTTTTCGCCTTCCTCACAGCCGGCGTCTGCGTCATCTGGTTCCTGTTCGATGGGCCCTCCGATCTCTGGGAGAAGGCGGCCGAGAACCAGCTCGCGCTCTCAGCGCTACACTACCAGACGCCGATCAGCCGCTGGGTCACGCTGATTCTGCTGTCGGCCTTCGCCATCATCATGCTACCAAGGCAATTCCACGTCACGGTTGTCGAGAATAGAACGGCGCGTGAGCTTCGACTCGCCGGCTTGCTGTTCCCGCTTTATCTCGTCGCCATCAATCTCTTCGTGCTGCCAGTGGCGATCGGTGGCCTGCTGACGTTCGGCGGCAACGGCAACGCAGACCTCTACATGCTCTCGCTGCCGCTTGCCGGGCAGATGCCGGTCGTCTCGCTGATCACGTTCATCGGCGGCTTTTCAGCCGCGACGGCGATGGTGATCGTCGCGTCGGTCGCGCTGTCAATCATGGTGTCGAACGACATCATCATGCCGATCTTCCTGCACCGAAAGCTGACCGACCGTACAGGACAGCGCAACGATTTCGCCAAGACGCTGCTCAACGTCAGGCGCAGCGCGATCTTCGCGGTGCTGCTGCTCGGCTACGCCTATTACCGCTCGACCGACAGCACAACGGGACTAGCCTCGATCGGCCTCCTTTCCTTCGCCGCAATTGCGCAGATGGCGCCAGCCCTTTTCGGCGGCCTTGTCTGGCGGCGGGCCAACGCGCGTGGCGCCATCCTCGGGCTGACATCGGGCTTCGTGATCTGGGTCTACCTGCTGTTCCTGCCCTCGCTTGGCGGACCGGACTATTCGGGCGTTGCAAGCGCCGTGCTCGGCTTCATCTTTCCCGGCACGACGATCTTCACGGGTAACGCTGCTGATCCGCTGGTCAACGCCACGGTGATGAGCCTGCTCGTCAATACGGCCTTCTTCGTCATCGGTTCGGTGACCCGCAATGCGCGACCGCTCGAACGCATCCAGGCCGGAATCTTCGTCAAGCGGCAGTCCCGTACGCAGTTTGCGACGCGCGGCTGGAAGACCCGCATCAGCGTCGGCGATCTGAAGGCAACCGTCTCGCGCTATCTTGGCGAGGAGCGCATGAAGCGGTCGTTCCAGACCTACCAGCAAAATTCGGGCCGCGATCTTGAGGATGAGCAGCCGGCCGACATGGCGCTCATTCACTTTACCGAACAGCTGCTCGGCAGCGCCATCGGCTCCTCGTCGGCCCGACTCGTGCTGTCGCTGATCCTTCAGAAGGTGGAAGACGCCTCCGCCGATACCGCCTGGCTGCTCGACCAGGCAAGCGAGGCGCTGCAATATAACCAAGACATGCTGCAGACCGCACTGTCGCAGATGGACCAGGGCATCGCGGTCTTCGACAGCTCGAACAACCTGACGATCTGGAACCGGCGTTTCCGGCAGTTGCTCGACCTGCCGGAGAATGCCGGACAAGTGGGTTTCCCGCTTGCCGACATCGTGGCAATCCTCAGCCAGCGCGGCGATGTTCCGGCCGGCGAGGTCAACCAGACCGTTCGCCACTTCCTGACGCTGGACAAGCCGTTCGCACTTGTGCTTGGCGGCGGCGAGCGCATCATCGAAGTCCGCTCCAATGCCATGCCGGACAAGGGCATCGTCGCAACCTTCACCGACATCAGCCAGCGGGTCGCCGCCGACCGGGCCCTGAAGCAGGCGAACGAAACCCTGGAACAGCGCGTCGCCGAACGCACGGCAGAGCTCACCCGCGTCAACCACGAACTCGGCGAGGCGCGGGCCGCGGCGGATGAAGCCAGCCTCGGGAAGACCCGCTTTTTCGCCGCCGCCGGCCACGACATTCTGCAGCCGCTCAATGCCGCCCGGCTCTATTCCTCGGCGCTGGTCGAGCGCATGGGCCAATCCGAAAGCAGTGCGATCGTTCGCAACATCGATTCCGCGCTGGAATCGGTCGAAACCATCCTTGGCGCCGTGCTTGACATTTCGCGCCTTGACACCGGAGCGATGCGGCCGCGCCTCGCCTCCGTGCCGCTTTCCGATCTGCTGGAGCGAATCCAGACGGACTTCGCGCCGATCGCCCGCGAAAAGAAGCTGAAGCTGGTGGTCATGCCCACCTCGCTGCGGGTTCGCTCCGACCCCAACCTGCTTCGCCGCCTGGTGCAGAACCTCGTCTCCAACGCGATCAAATACACGATCGACGGCAAGGTGCTGGTCGGCGCGCGCCGGCGCGGAAGTCAGGTCGTCATCCAGGTCATGGATTCTGGGATCGGCATTCCGCCGTCGAAGTTCCGGACCGTCTTCAAGGAATTCGCCCGGCTCGACGAAGGCGCCAAAACGGCCTCCGGCTTGGGGCTCGGCCTCTCGATTGTCGATCGTATCGCGCGCGTCCTCAACCATCCGGTGGAACTGCACTCAACACACGGCAAGGGCACGGATTTCCGGATCGTCATGCCGCGTGATGCCTCGCGGCTTGCCGAGCGCGTCGGCGCTGCCCAACCGATGGAGCATTCGGCGCAGAGCCTCAAGGGACTGAAGGTCCTGTGCGTCGACAACGAGCCGCATATTCTGGAAGGCATGCAGCTCCTGATCAGCGGCTGGGGCTGCGAGGTTCGATGCCTGGACTCGCTACGGGCGGTCCGCGCGCTTGATACGCGCCAAGCACCGCCCGATGTGATTATCGCCGATTATCACCTTGGCGACGACACCGGCATTTCGGCCATCGTCACGCTCCGGGAACGGTTCACGGCGTTCATTCCGGCCCTCATCGTGACGGCAGACCGCACACCCGAGGTTCGTGCCGAAGCCGAGCGGCACGGTATCGGCATCCAGCACAAGCCCGTGCGCCCGGCAGCGCTGAGGGCCTATATCACGCAGATTTCCGCTCAGAAGCGTACGGCGGCGGAGTGACATCCATGTCCTTCGTCATCATGTCGGTCACGAGGCTGCGCACCCGTTCCGCGCTCGGCACCTCGCCGAACAGAATGCGGTAGATAATCGGCGCAACGACCTGATCCATCACGGCGTCGACTGGCGGAAAGCTTTCGCCGCGTGCAAGCGCCCGCTCACTCAGCAGTTCCATCTGTTCTCGCGTGAAGGCGCAGCACTTGCAGGCATTGGCATTGTCTTGCGCGGCCAACACGTCGCGGATCATCTCGCGTCCGACGTCGGAGGACATTTCTTCGGCATATTGTTCCGCCCAGGCTTCGAGGTCTCCCCTGCCGCTGCCGGTGTCGATCGGTTGCATATCGGGGCGCAGGCGTTCGACCGCCACGTCAGCCAGTAATTCCTGCAGGTCGCCCCAGCGACGGTAGATCGTCGATGGGGTGACGCCGGCCTTTGCGGCAATCAGCGGGATCGTGACATCCGCGCGCTCCATGCCCGAAAGCAATTCGCGGACCGCCTGATGCACCGAAGCCTGCACCCTGGCACTGCGGCCACCCGGCCGGAGATTTTCCTTTGTTGCCATTTCTAACGTCCTGTCTTCCCGCCCGGCGCATGGTTCAAAATCTTTGACCGATCCATTAACGCAAATTATTTGCTTTTAGTGTCGGATCGACCTACATGGCTAACGCAACGAATTAGCTTTAAGAGGCTTATATATGTTCCGCGCCGCCAATTCCACAACGACCTCGCGCAATCCGATCCCTTTCCACGCGATCACGCTCGCGACCTTCTTCGGCGCTTCGGCAGCGCCTACACCACTCTACCGGATCTATCAGGAAAACCTCGCGCTCTCTCCGGTGCTGATCACGGTAATCTTCGCGGTCTATGCCTTCGCGCTTCTTGCCGCATTGCTCATCGCCGGCTCGATCTCCGACCACCTTGGCCGCAAGCCGGTGATCTTCACGGCCCTCGTCATGGAGATCATCGCCATGGCGCTGTTCGTCGTTGCAAGCGGCCCAGGCTGGTTGATTGCTGCGCGGATTGTGCAGGGCCTGGCGACGGGCATCGCCGGCGCGTCGATCGGCGCAGCGCTCGTCGACGTCGACCGCGCGAAGGGACAGCTCGTCAACTCCATCGCACCGCTCTCAGGCATGGCCGTTGGCGCCATCGGCACCAGCGCCTTGATCCAATACGGACCTTTCCCGCTTCACCTCGTCTACGCCATCCTGCTCGCTGCCTTCATCGGACAGGCCGGCGCCATCTGGGCGACCCGCGAGACCGGCGGCCGGCGGCCGGGATTCTGGAACTCCCTGAAGCCGACAATTTCGATCCCACCGCAGGTCAAGCGTCCGCTCACCCTGGTCACGCCGATCAACATCGCAAATTGGACGCTCGGCGGCTTCTATCTCTCGCTGGTCCCCTCGCTGGTCGCCAGCACAACCGGCAGCCGGGCGCCGCTGACGGGCGGAGCGATCGTAACGGCGCTGATGGTCTCGGGCGCGGTTGCGGTCTATCTCAGGCGCGGCACGTCCGGTGCGGCCAACCTCGGTTTCGGCACGACCGCGACCACGCTTGGCATTCTGACCGTCGTCGCCGGCGTCCACCTCGGCAACGTACCGCTGCTGCTCGTCGGCACGCTCCTGGCGGGCGCCGGGTTCGGCACAAACTTCCTTGGTTCGATCGGCACGATCATGCCGCTCGCCAAGGCCGACGAACGCGCCGGTCTGCTGTCCGCTTTCTATATCCAGAGCTATCTGGCTTTCAGCCTCCCGGCCATCCTCGCCGGCTTTCTGGCCAAATCGCTTGGCTACCAGCTGACTACTGATCTTTATGCAACGGCGATCATTCTGGTGACGGGAGCCGGACTGCTCGGCCTCCGCGCCGAACGCAGCAGGGCTGCAAGGCTGCCGGCTTGAACTAGAGGTAGCTCGTCACCGCTGGCTCGTTCCACCAGTTGTCGTGGCGCCCATCCATGTAGCGGATGGGCAGCGCAGCAAGCTCCTCCGGAGATATGTTGTCGAGGCAGGCGATATTGATCGAAACATAGTCCCCGCCGATCTCGGGGATATGCCCGTGCCCGTAGGCATGCAGGCCACATGTCGGGCAGAAGCGGTGGTGGCCGCTCATCGTTGCGAACTGATAGTCGGCGGCCGCCGTCTCCTCGCATAGCAGACGGAAATCCTCGGGCTTCACGACCGCGCCCCAATAGCGCCGCTTGCCGCAGACCGAGCAATTGCAGCGGCCGGTGCCGGCCTGGAGATCGGCATCGACCTCGTAGCGGATTTTGCCGCAGTGACAGCTGCCCGTGTAGGTCTTTTTCATGGAAATTCCTCCTCCGGCCCTTTGCAATGGCGCCCGATCATGACAATATGTTGTCATGCTTGACGAGATACACAAACGACAACATGTTGTCAAACAAAATCGCCCGAAGCGGACTGCCGGAGGCGATGCCTTCTCGCTATTTGCTATCACCGCATTGCGGCTCGCAGGCCGGCTAACCGCCGCCGGCGACGACTTGGCGAGGCCGACCGGGCAGACGAGTGCTCGCTGGCAGGTGCTTGCAGGCGCGCGAAGTGGCGCGCATTCCGTGGCGCAGATCGCCCGGCTGCTCGGGATTGCCCGGCAGGGCGTGCAACGGCTGGCGGATACACTCGAAGGTGACGGGTTGATCAGCTACGTCGACAACCCGCAGCATCAGCGCGCCAAACTGGTTAGATTGACCGATGAAGGCGAAACCCGCCTCGCCGCGATCGACATAGCGCAGGCGGAGTGGGCCGATAGGCTCGGGCAGTCGTTCACATCAGCCGAACTCGATGCGGCCCGAGCCGTCATGACCAGGCTGATCGAAACTCTCGACGCGGAAACCGGGAAGGCATAGGCCGGCTATGGCGCCTAGTCGGCCTGAAGCAATTAACCTATGGATATCTGCCGGAAAGAACGCGAGCAGTCGCCGGGTTTCCCCCCTAAGCCGGCGGCTATCGTATATAGAGCAACGCAAGATTAGGCGCCGTGGCCAGGCTGCGGCCCGTCGGAATTCACATTGGCTGCATGCGCTTCAAGGATGGCGGCGGCTATGACTTTCTGAAGCTCGTAGACCAGTGTGCGTGACCGTTTGCGATCCAGATCCTGCGCCGCCTTCGCAAGATTCAATCCCTCGTTGAGGACTATATGGTGAGCTCGCGTCAGCGCCCAACTCTCAATATCAAGACCTATCATTCGGAATCTCCGCCAAATCATTCAGCATCAACGACATTCACCGAATCACGATACGCAGAGCACTTACGCAGCAAGAAGAATCATAGTTGCAATATTTTGCAAATAACATTTTCGGAAGAATAGGCGCCGGATGCGAAATTTCTTCTTGAGCTGCGATAGATACAACCGCACCGCCTCTGAGCCTGCACGAACTGAATCCAGGCTCTGCCCACAAATACTCGGCGAAGCTTGCACGGACCTGCACACCATGGCGCGCATTTTGATCGATCTCCCGTAAGCGCACGGGAGATCGGAGGGCGCGGTAATCAGACCTTGGTGGCGGCGGGCGCCTTGTTGCGCTCCAGCAGCGCCTTCACCGTAACGTCGTTGATCTTGCCGCTCGGCTCCTGGCCGATCGATTTCTGGAAGTTCTTGATCGCCGCGACCGTCTTCGCGCCCATCTCGCCGTCCGGCTGGCCGGCGTCGAAACCGTTGTTGTTGAGGATCGCCTGGATGTTGCGGATCGCTTTCTTCATGTCGACGGTCGAGGTCTTCGTGGCATTGCCGACCCACTCATCCGGGACGTCCACGCCATTCGCCTTGCTATCGAGCGGTGCAGCCTTCCAAAGGTCGGCCTTGGCGCGCGCCTTTTCGAGCTGATCCGGCTTCATTGCGTTGGCGACCTCGTCACGTTTCTGTGACGCGTCCTTGTCGCCGCCCTTGGCGGCAATCGCGAACCACCTGTAGGACTCGGTCAGATCCTGCGCGACGCCATTGCCGCGGGCGCAAAGGATCGCCAGATTGAACTGGCTGTCGGTGATGCCGAGATTGGCTGCCTTGACGAACCAGTCCGCAGCCGTCTTGTAGTCCTGCTGGCCCAGCGCGCCGGAGGCATAGAGCACGGCGAGATTGTGCATCGCGCTGGCGTTGCCCTGGTTTGCCGCCTGCTCGTAATACTGCTTCGCCTTCGCGACATCGCGATCGACACCCGTGCCCTTCTCGTAAATGTTGCCGAGACGGTATTCTGCCGGCGCGAAGCCCTTGTCCGCAGCGAGCCGATACCAATTTGCCGCCTCCTTCGGATCGACGGCGATGCCGGCGCGGCCTTCGCTATAGCGAGCGCCGATCTCAAAGAGCGCCAGCGCATCGCCGTTCTTGGCGGCATCGGCGAGCGACCTCGGCTGCACGACATCGGGAACAGCAATACCCGCTGTTTCCACGGCCGCGGCGGCGGGCGCAGCCGCCATCCCTGCGGCGACCGGGGCCGCGTCCTTGGCAACGAATCCGGACGCGTCCTGCAGAGCGCCGGATGGCGCAAGCGGGGTGGCCGCGTCGCCGCTCAGCGGTGCGGTTGCGGTCAGATGGTCGGGTGCTGCCGGCGCGCGTACCGGATCGGCGCTTGCAAGCGGCGGGACCGGGGCTTCTGCGGCCGGGACTTCCGGAGCGGTCGCTTCGGCCTGGTCCGGTGCCGTTTCGCTGTCGGGCGGCAGGGCGTTGCTGGACGAATCCGTCAGCAGGGCAACTTTGGCGGACGGCGCCGGTTGGCCGCTTGTCAGCGTGCGGGCCAGCGGGAACGCCATGATCGCCAGCAGCACGGCGCCGACGGCAAGCAGGATCGGGCGCCGGAAGCGCGAGAAGGCACTACCCTTCACGGCATCCTTGTCCTTTGCCTTCTTCTCGGCCTTGACGGGCTTGGCGGCCGGTTCGGTTTCCAGCGCTGCAGCCTGCGCGGCGCGGCGGGCAGCCGCAATATAGTCGGCGCGCTCGTTTTCAGTCGCCGGCTTGACGTTCGTCCGCGCAGCGTTCTGGCTGGCACGTACACGCTCCAGGATCTTCTTGATGTCAGGCGCACCCGAGCCCGGCTCCAGTGGCTCGTTGGCGGCTTCCGGCGGCATCACGTCGACGGGATCGATGGAAGGAGCGGGATCAATAAGGGTGCGTTCAGCGGCAGGGGTCTCTGCCTTTGCCTTCTTGCTCGGCAGCAGACGCTTTCCGAGGCTGGAAAGCAGGCTGCCCTTCGAGGGGCCTGTGGAAGATGCCGGCTTGGTCGCGGCCTCAATCGCGATCGCACTGGTGTCGGTTGCAGCCATGACCGGCACGGCGGGCGCTTCATCGGCGACTTCGGGCTGACGGCTTGCCGGGGCGCGGGTTCCGAACACCGCCGGTTTCTGCGCGTCTTCGGCGCCAGCCTGCATTATTGCGTAGGTATCGACTGCGAAATCGACATCGGCGGCAGGCATTCTCAGCGCCGGCCTTGCGATAGCGCGGTCTTCCATCATGTCCAATCGCTCGGCGATCTGGACCAGGGTTTCGTGCAGGGCCTGGAAGGTCTTGTGCGTGCGCTCGTCGCTGCTGCGGCTGAGATCCTCGAGTTGGCGCAGATCTTCGGCAAGCGCATTGAGCGCCGACATATCGGCCGCAGCCGGCGCGCCGCCTTGCAGGGCGCCGCTTCTCGCATAGGCCTCGACCACCGCTTCGGCCGCCTGGCGGGCAGCCTCGATGATATATTCGTCGCTAGTCGCCATATAGTCTTCGATCGCGCCCATGCGGCGGTCGAAATCCGCCGGCAGCTCGGCCGCGGGCCGCGGCTCGCTCATCAGCGCCGACAGGTTTGCGATCTGGTCCTCAAGATTCTTCAGCGCATATGGATCGGCCGCCGGTGCAGCGGTGCTTTCCTCCAGGCGCGCGACGATGTCGCTGAGCCTGCTTTCGATGCGGCGGAACGCGCTGTCGTCCACCGGAGCGGCGACAGGCTGGAGCGGCTGGAAATCCATTTCGTCAATACGGCGCGCAAGATAGTCCAGGCGCTGCGCGAGCACGTCGTTGACCGAGCCAACCTCGAGCGCATCGATCTTACGCGAGATGTCGGCAAGCGCACCCGTCAGCTCCG
Organism: Rhizobium sp. BK060; assembly: GCF_014193145.1. Classification (NCBI taxonomy): domain Bacteria; kingdom Pseudomonadati; phylum Pseudomonadota; class Alphaproteobacteria; order Hyphomicrobiales; family Rhizobiaceae; genus Rhizobium; species Rhizobium sp. BK060. The sequence goes on along the minus strand of NZ_JACHYW010000002.1, from coordinate 54,102 downwards.
GCTGCGGTGCAGCCTTGTGGCTCTGCTCGAGCAGGTAGGACAGGTGCTCCAGGCGCTCGTCGAGGCGCGAGGTCGCCTCGGCATTGGCGAGTTCCTCGACGCGCAGCGTCAGGGTTTCAAGCCGATCGGCCAGGCCATCGGCCGGCGCCGCGCGGCTCGCGACGCTATGACCCATCATATCGATCTGTTCGCCCAGGGCGTTCAGGCGGCCTTCGAGGCGATGCATCATGGCCGGATCGCCGCTGCCGGCGGCGCGACCGGTTGCCGCGATGGCGCGGCTGATTTCATCGAGCCGGCCATCGACCGCTGCAAACTGCTCGGCCATCGCCCGATCGTGCGGCTGGATCATGCTGCCGAACTGCTCCATCGCCGTTGCGATGGAGATAAGCTTGTCTTCCAGCGCGCGAACGGCGGGGCTTTCGCCCATGCCGCCGATATGGCGCTTGATATCATCGAGCCGGTAGGCAAGCGCCACCAGCTCTTCCTGCAGACCGGCCGTGTCGAGTGCATGCAACTGGTGCTCGAAACCGTCCCAGCGGGTTTCCATGTGGCGGATTGAATCTTCGCGTGCGAGCCCGTCCATCAGCGAGCGCAGCTCTTCGAACTCGCCGCGCAACCCTTGCGCCTCGGGCGCAGTGGAGCGACCGGCAAGCTGATCGATGCTATTCGCAAGGCGGCTCATGTCGGCGCGGATGTCATCGGCGAAGCGGCGGTCTTCCGCCCCGACCTTGATGCTGCGGATCTCTTCGCGCAGCGCGTTCATTTCGCGCGTCACGCCATCGGAGATGTCGCGCTTCAGGTCCTGGCGAAGATTGACGAGCGCCTGCGCGATCTCGGTCATGGTGTCTTCGGCGGCGCGGTGGGCCGGTTGCGGCGCGGCGGAACGCGGCGCGCGTTCGGCAACCGGGAGCGGCGCACGCGGAGAGGCCGACGGCTCCCGCGTGTACGGTGCGGGCTCGCGCCCCGTCGGGCGTTCGCGGCTTGCCTCCAGAATGCGCTGGCGCTGGCGAATTTCAGCGAAGGGATCCGGCCGCGCTTCGGCGGCATAAGGCGCGCGGGCGGCATAAAGATCGGCGTAGCTCTCGCGCTCCGGCGCCGCTGGACGCTGGCGCTGGTCGCGAGCACCAGTGCCGATCAGCCCCTCGATCCTCGCCTCCAGGCCTTCGATGGTGCGGTTCAGCGCATCGAGCGACGCCCTGTCGGAATGCCGTGGGGAATTTGATCGCGATCCGTTCATCTTCTTGCTCGCTTCGTCTGTCCGAACCCTCGTCAGGGCCGATCATTGGCTTTTCCGTCAGCGCCGCACCGGAATGCGGACGAGAGCACCATTCATGAAGGGATAATCAATTAGACTTTCCGCAACCTGTACGGCGTAGCGGCATTCCATGGAACGCGAGACTGGAAAAAGGAATGCAGGTCGCCAATGCTCAGACCGCACCTTTCACGAAACGTGGTAAACAACCCGTTAACCAGCGTGAGATTTTTTTAACTTTTCAGGATTTTGAGCCGGTTTCCGTGCTGAAACCGGCCGACATCGCTTCGCGTGCAATCGTAGGCGGCAAAGCCATGTTAGTCCGATATCAGAACGATTCCGTCCATGGCCGCAACTCGATTTCCTGCGACCATGCGCTCCTATGCTGCAACAGGACATCGATGTAGCTTTGCGCAATGGCATCGGGATCGAGCGTCGCATCCGGCTTGGCCGGGTCTTCCTGACGCATCCTTGAACGGATGGCGCCGTCGATGATGAAGTGGGCGACGTGAATTCCCTTCGGCCCCAGCTCGCGGGCAGCGCTCTGGGCAAGGCCGCGAAGCGCGAACTTGCCCATGGCAAACGCGGCGGACTGGGCATATCCCTTGATGCTCGCCGTCGCCCCGGTAAACAGGATCGCGCCATGCCCATGCGGGATCATGCGCTTTGCAGCCTGCTGGCTGACCAGAAAGCCGCCATAGGCGCTGATTGCAATTGCCTGTTCGACAGCAACCGGGTCGAGCTCGGTCAAAGGACCGCGCAGGCGGCCGCTGGCGTTGTAGACGACGACCTCAGGATCGCCAATCGCAGCCGCGGCGTCGTCAAAGAGTGCTGCGACGGAAGCCGGCTGCGCGGCGTCCGTGGCAAAGGTCCTTGCGCCGGTCTCACCGGCCAGTTCGTTCAGCTTGTCGATGTTGCGCGCTGCCAGCGCGACCTTGACGCCACGCGCCGTCAGTTGGCGCGCAAGCGAGGCACTGAGGCCTGGCCCTGCACCGACGATGAGAGCCGAGCTGTAAGGAAACTCAGTCATGCCTGTCGTCCTCCGGATCGATGTCGCCGAAATCCAAACCGCAGAACACGGCATCAAGCTCGCCAGCGGATTTTACACCCGCCGCGCCTTGATCGTATTCATCACGAAGCTGGTCTCGATACTATCGACGCATTTCAGCCGGGCAATCTTTTCCTTGATGAAACGCTCATAATCCTCGAGCCCCGAACTCATCACCTTCAGCACATAGTCACGCGATCCGGTGACCAGATGGCACTCGAGCACCTCGTCCCATCCGCGAACGGCGCTCTCGAACATCTCAATCTCGTCCTCGTGCTGGCGGCTGAGCCTGACGGAAGCCAGTGCCGTCATCGTCCAGCCGTCGACGGCTGGATCGACGAGCGTCGTGTAACCCTGGATGATCGCCGCGTCCTCCAGCCGGCGTAGGCGACGAAGGCAGGCGGATGCGGAGAGCCCGACACGCTCGGCGAGCTCGTTGTTTGGAAGGCGGGCATCGCCCATCAATTCCCTAAGGATCTTCCGGTCCATATCGTCAGCAATTTTCTGCGTCACAACTCTTCATTCTCCGCAATAAGTTGCATCAGAGAGCACAGGTGCGCTGCAAATAGCAAGAACAGTCCTCGCGTTCTGATATAATTTGCGAGCATCACGCGCATCTCTTGAGGAGACGACAATGACCGCACCACACCCTTCCAAGACTCATATCGGCAACCACGCCCTGCATCCCGAAACGCAGATGCTGAACTATGGCTACGACCCGGAACTGTCGGAAGGGGCGGTGAAGCCGCCGGTGTTCCTGACATCGACATTCGTCTTCAAATCCGCCGAGGATGGCCGGGATTTCTTCGATTTCGTATCCGGCCGCAAGGAGCCACCTGCCGGCAAGGGTGCGGGGCTCGTCTATTCCCGATTCAATCATCCCAACAGCGAAATCGTCGAAGACCGGCTTGCCGTCTATGAGCGTACAGAAAGTTGCGCGCTCTTCTCATCCGGCATGTCGGCCATCGCGACGACGCTGCTTGCCTTCGTGCGCCCGGGCGACGCCATCCTGCATTCCCAGCCACTCTACGGCGGAACCGAGACGCTGCTGGCAAAGACGTTCCTCAACCTCGGCGTCGCGGCTGTCGGCTTCGCCGATGGCGTCAGCGAAGCGTCGGTTCAGGCCGCCGCCGAAGACGCCATGGCCAAGGGCCGGGTGTCGGTGATCCTCGTCGAGACGCCTGCCAATCCGACGAACAGCCTCGTCGAGGTCGCGATGATCCGCCGTGTCGCCGACGCGATCGGCAGAAAACAGGGCCACACGCCGATCGTCGCCTGTGACAACACACTGCTTGGCCCTGTCTTCCAGCGGCCGATCGAACACGGCGCCGATATCTCGCTCTATTCGCTGACCAAATATGTCGGCGGCCATTCGGATCTGATCGCCGGCGCGGCGCTCGGCCCGAAGGCCGTCATGAAGCAGGTCAAGGCGTTGCGCGGCGCCATCGGCACGCAGCTTGATCCGCACTCCTGCTGGATGCTCGGCCGTTCGCTGGAAACGCTGCAGATTCGTATGGAGCGGGCCAACAACAATGCCCGCGTCGTTGCCGACTTCCTGCGCGAGCATCCGAAGGTCGACGGGATTCACTATTTGCCCTATCACGACGCCAGTTCGCCAGTTGGGCGCACCTTCGCGGCGCAGTGCAGCGGTGCGGGATCGACCTTCTCCTTCGACATCAAGGGCGGCCAGCCGGCATCCTTCAAGTTCCTGAACGCCCTGCAGATATTCAAGCTGGCGGTCAGCCTGGGCGGCACGGAATCGCTCGCCAGCCATCCGGCAACGATGACCCATTCCGGCGTGCCGGCCGAGGTCCGCCAACGGATCGGTGTCCTGGAATCAACCATCCGCCTGTCGATCGGCATCGAGCATCCGGACGATCTCGTCGCCGATCTGCAACAGGCGCTGGACGCGGCGTGAATTTAACGGCGGCTTAGGCGGCCGCCGTTTCCCTCACATCGTCGAGCAGGAAATGCGCGACGATGTACTTCGTCGTGTAGTGGCGGCCGCTGTCGGAAATATTGTCGACGCTGCCGCCATCGGCAGGGTGCCAGCGATGGTAGTGCGGACTGGTGGTGATCAGCGTGATCGCCTTGCCGGCCCTCTTGCCGTCGAGCCGGAAGCGCATTTCGGCCAGCGGCCAGATGCGCTCATAGTCATCCATTGAAATGCGGACTTTCAGTGCCTTGCGGCTGACCGCTTCGCTGTGCGTGCCGTCCTCATGCTCCACCGCCGGCAGCTCCAGCGTGACTTCCTCGGCTCCGTCCAGGATGGAATTGAACTCTTCCGGCCACATCCGTCTCATAAAATCGCTCCTCCAAGCTCTTTCCTCGGTCTGCCCGCGAAGTCTAGCGCGTCTTCGTTCGGACGCAACCCGGTTGCGTGGCTGTTGCGTGGCGAGGAGGCCGGTGGCCACCCTGATCCATCGAGGCTCCTTCGGAGCACCTCAGGATCAGGGCGGAGCAGCGGTGGCGCAGGATTGGAGACGGTACGCCCAGAGCAAGGAAATCGTCGGCGACTTTTGACGCCGCACTAACGACCGGCCTTAATCCCTCAAAAGGCGCGCCAACGACCAGCCCTCATCCTGAGGTGCTCCGCAGGAGCCTCGAAGGACGAGGGCGGGTGATTGCTAGAATGACAGAGCGGTGACCGCGCATTTGCCTTTCAGCTCGCGACCCGCGTCTTACCGATAGGCTTGTTCGAGCTTCGCGATATCGAGTTTCACCATGCCGAGCATGACCTCGGTGACGCGCTTGGCGCGCTCCCGATCCGGATCAGCGATCATCTCGATCAGCGCCCGCGGAACGATCTGCCAGGAAAGGCCCCAGCGATCCTTCAGCCAGCCGCACTGCTCTTCGACGCCGCCTTTTTTCAGGAAGGCGTTCCATATCCGGTCGATCTCCGCCTGCGTTTCGCATTCGACCGAGATCGAGAAAGCGTGGTTGAAGGCGTCGAGCGGGCCGGCTTCCATCGCGACGAAATCCTGCTTCCCGAGCTTGAAGTCGATGATCTTGACGCTGCCCGGAGGGCCGCTCGGCGTTTCCGCCGGCAGGATGGTGGTGCGCCCCATCGACGAATTGGGAATGGTCGCCACATAGAATTCGACGGCTTGCTGGACGTCCTTCTCGAACCAGAGATTCGAACTGACCTTGAGCATGGATTTGTCCTCCTCGTAGGTGCTCTGACGAAATGTTCGACAGCCCTGGGACGTTCCCCGCCCGCCATTCCCGACACCGTGTCATCACAAATTCGAGGATCTGCGAAATTTGACGTTTACGCAAACGTCAATATTTTGTAAGAGACTCTCAAATGCCGGCCTCGACCGGCGTGCCGAATTGGAGGAATTCGAACAATGCCAGTCTACAAGGCCCCGGTTAACGACACGCTCTTCGTGCTGAACGACGTGCTCGGCCTGGAACGCTACAACAATCTCCCGGGGTTTGCCGATGCGACGCCTGACATGATCGAGGCGATTCTCGGCGAGGCTGCGAAGATTGCCGAAGAAGTGCTCTTCCCGCTGAACTATTCCGGCGACCAGGAAGGCTGCGTCCGCCGCGAAGACGGTTCCGTCTCCGTGCCCAAAGGCTTCAAGGAAGGCTACGACGCCTACTGCCAGGGCGGCTGGACGGGACTTGCGGTCCCCGAGGAATTCGGCGGCCAGGGCCTCCCCTATACGTTGCACGCCGCCGTCGGTGAATATACGTCGGCCGCCAACATGTCGCTGATGATGTATCCGGGGCTGACCCAGGGCGCGATCGCCGCAATTGTCGTCCACGGCTCGGACGAGCAAAAGCAGACCTATCTGCCGAAGATGGTCTCCGGCGAATGGTCCGGCACCATGAACCTTACCGAGCCGCATTGCGGGACCGATCTCGGCCTCCTGCGCACCAAGGCCGTGCCTCAAGGTGACGGCAGCTACAAGATCTCGGGCCAGAAGATCTTCATCTCCGCCGGCGAGCACGACATGACCGGCAACATCGTGCATCTGGTGCTGGCGCGCATCGAAGGCGCGCCTGATGGCACCAAGGGCATTTCGCTGTTCATCGTGCCGAAGCATCTCGTCAAATCGGATGGCACACCGGGCGAGCGCAATCAGGTCTCCTGCGGCGCGATCGAGCACAAGATGGGCATTCATGGCAACGCCACCTGTGTCATGAACTATGACGAGGCGACCGGTTTCCTCATCGGCGCGGAGAACAAGGGCCTCAACGCCATGTTCGTGATGATGAACGAAGCCCGCCTCGGCGTCGGTCTACAGGGTCTGGCGATCGCCGAAATCGCCTATCAGAACGCCGTCAACTATGCCCGCGAGCGCATCCAGGGCCGCTCGCTCTCCGGCCCGAAGGCGCCTGATAAAAAGGCTGACCCGATCATCGTGCATCCCGACATTCGCCGTTCGCTGATGACGATCCGCGCCTTCAACGAGGCAGGCCGCGCCTTCCTGCTCTGGACGGCGCTGAAATCCGACATCGCCCACCGCTCGGCGGACGAGAAGGAGCGCCAGACTGCCGATGACATTCTGGGTCTCGTCACCCCGATCCTCAAGGGCGTCCTGACCGACAAGGGCTTCGACCACGCCGTCATGGCCCAGCAGGTGTTCGGCGGCCACGGCTACATCGAAGAGCACGGCATGAGCCAGTATGTGCGCGATGCCCGCATCGCCATGATCTACGAAGGCGCCAACGGCATCCAGGCGCTCGATCTGGTGGGCCGTAAGCTCGGCCTGAACGGCGGCCGCGCCGTCATGGCGCTCTTCAAGGAGATCGGCGATTTCTGTGAAGAGAACCGCGACGACGAGAAGATGACGTTCTTCACCAAGAACCTGAAGAAGGGGTTGAACGACGTGCAGTCGGCGACCATGTGGTTCATGCAGCACGCCATGGCCAAGCCCGACAATGCCGGCGCGGGCTCGACCGACTACATGCACCTCTTCGGTCTCGTCGTCCTTGGCTATATGTGGGCGAAGATGGCAAAGGCTGCCGAGGATGGCCTTGCAAGCGGCGACGACGCCCGCGAAAGCTACCTTCGCAACAAGCTCGTCACGGCCCGTTTCTTCATGGAGCGGATCATGCCGGAAACGGCGCTGCGCAAGGCCCGCATCGAGACCGGCGCAGAAACGATGATGACCTTGGCCGCCGAGGCTTTTTGAGTTCAACGGCGCCCGACGCCGATAGGGAGATGAGACAATGACCAAGGTTTTCATTTACGACCACGTGCGCACGCCACGCGGCCGCGGCAAAAAGGACGGTTCGCTGCACGAGGTGCCGTCGGTGCGCCTTGCCGCCAAGACGCTGGAAGCGATCCGAGACCGCAATGGACTCGATACAGCAACGGTCGACGACATTATCATGGGCTGCGTCGATCCTGTCATGGAAGCCGGCGCGGTCATCCCGCGCGGGGCGGCCTTCGAGGCCGGCTACTCGACCAAGGCGCCTGGCATGCAGATATCCCGCTTCTGCGCTTCCGGCCTCGACGCCGTGAACTTCGGCGCGGCGAAGATCGCGCAAGGCGCCGATGACATCGTCATTGCAGGCGGCGTCGAAAGCATGTCGCGCGTCGGTCTCGGCATGTCGGGCGGCGCCTGGTTCATGGACCCGTCGGTGAACTTCCCGGCCTACTTCATGCCGCAGGGCGTCTCGGCCGACCTGATTGCCACCAAATACGGCTTCTCGCGCGACGACGTCGACGCTTACGCGGTCGAAAGCCAGAAGCGGGCGGCAAACGCCTGGGAGAAGGGCTACTTCAAGAATTCCGTCATCCCGGTCAAGGACCAGAACGGCCTGACGATCCTTGCCCATGACGAGCACATGCGTCCCGGCACCGACATGCAGGCGCTGGCAAGCCTGAACCCCTCCTTCCAGATGCCCGGCGAGATGGGTGGCTTCGAAGCCGTCGCGATCCAGGCCCATCCGGAGATCGAGCGCCTCAATTACGTCCACCACGCCGGCAACTCCTCTGGCATCGTCGACGGCGCGGCCGCCGTGCTGCTCGGCTCCAAGGCCGGAGGCGAAAGCATGGGCGTGAAGCCCCGTGGCCGCATCAAAGCCTTCGCCAATATCGGCTCCGACCCGGCGCTGATGCTGACCGGCCCGGTCGACGTCACCGAAAAGCTTCTGAAGCGCACGGGCATGACGCTTGCCGACATCGATCTCTTCGAACTCAACGAGGCCTTCGCCGCCGTCGTGCTGCGCTACTGCCAAGCCTTCGAGATCCCGCACGACAAGATCAACGTCAACGGCGGCGCGATCGCCATGGGCCACCCGCTCGGCGCCACCGGCGCGATGATCCTGGGCACGGTGCTGGACGAACTGGAGCGCCGCGACCTGAACACCGCGCTCGTCACGCTCTGCATCGGCGCCGGCATGGGCACCGCGACCATCATCGAACGCGTCTAAGGGAGAGAGACGATGACCTACAAGAATTTCACCGTCGAAACTGACGCAGACGGCATTGCCCTTGTCACCTGGGATATGCCTGGCAAATCCATGAACGTCTTCACCGAGGAGGTGATGGACGAGATGGACGCCATCGTTGATGCGGTCGTCGCCGACAGCGCTGTCAAGGGCGCGGTCATCACCTCCGGCAAATCGAGCTTCTCAGGCGGCGCGGACCTCTCGATGATCAAGTCGATGTTCTCGCTCTACCAGCACGAGAAGGCCGCCAACCCCGATGGCGCCGCGCAGAAACTCTTCGATCTCGTCGGCCGCATGACCGGCCTCTTCCGCAAGATCGAAACCTCGGGCAAGCCGTGGGTCTCGGCGATCAATGGCACCTGCATGGGCGGCGCCTTCGAGATGTCGCTCGCCTGCCATGGCCGCGTCGCCTCCAATGCCAAGTCGGTGAAGATCGCCCTGCCCGAGGTCAAGGTCGGCATCTTCCCGGGCGCTGGCGGTACGCAGCGCGTCTCGCGCCTGGCGGACGCCCAGTCGGCCCTGCAGATGATGACGACAGGCCAGTCGCTGACGGCAGCGCGCGCCAAGGCGATGAACCTCGTCCATCAGGTGGTCGAGCCGGATCAGCTGATCCCGTCCGCGAAACAGATGATCAAGGATGGCTTGAAGCCGGTCGCCCCCTGGGACGAAAAGGGCTTCAAGGCGCCAGGCGGCGGCATCTGGACGCCGGCCGCGGCCCAGCTCTGGCCGGCAGCTCCGGCTATCCTGCGCCGCGAGACATCAGGCAACTATCCGGCAGCACTCGCCATCCTGAAATGCGTCTATGAAGGCCTGCAGGTGCCCTTCGACACCGGTCTTAAGATCGAGCAGCGCTATTTCACCGAGATCCTGCAGACCAACGAAGCCTTCTCGATGATCCGTTCGCTCTTCATCTCCATGCAGGAGCTCGGCAAAGGGGCCCGCCGCCCCGCCGGTGTTGCAAAGACGGAGCTGAAGAAGGTGGGTGTCGTCGGCGCCGGTTTCATGGGAGCCTCGATCGCCTATGTGACCGCCGCCGCCGGCATCCCCGTCACCCTTATCGACCGCGACATGGAAGCGGCGACCAAGGGCAAGGGTGTCGGTGAAGGCCTGGTAAGGGATGCAATCGGTAAGGGACGCCTTACGCAGGACGAGGGCGCGGCGCTGCTGGCGCGCGTCGTCCCCTCCGCAGACTATGCCGATCTGAAGGATGCCGATCTCGTCATCGAAGCCGTCTTCGAGGATCGCGAGGTCAAGAAGGCCGTAATCGAGGCCGTCGAGGCAGTGCTGCCGGAAGGCGCCATCTTTGCCTCCAACACTTCGACGCTGCCGATCACCGGCCTTGCCAAGAACTCCAAGCGTCCGCTCGATTTCATCGGCGTGCATTTCTTCTCGCCGGTCGAGAAGATGATGCTGACGGAAGTGATCCTCGGCAAGCAGACCGGCGACAAGGCGCTCGCCGTTGCGCTCGATTACGTCGCCGCCATCAAGAAGACGCCTATCGTCGTCAACGACACGCGCGGCTTCTTCGTCAACCGCTGCGTCTTCCGCTACATTCACGAAGCCTACGACATGCTGATCGAGGGCGTCCCGCCCGTCATGATCGAGAATGCCGCCAAGATGGCCGGCATGCCGGTCGGTCCGCTGTCGCTGAACGACGAGGTCGCGATCGATCTCTCGCAGAAGATCCTCAAGGCCACCGCTGCCGATCTCGGCGAGGCCGCCGTCGATCCGAAGCACATGGCACTGGTCAACAAGATGGTCGACGAACTCGATCGCCGCGGCCGCAAGAACGGCAAGGGCTTCTACGACTATCCGGCGAAACCGGCCAAGAAGTCGCTTTGGCCGGAGCTGAGGACTTTCTACCCGCAGAAGAAGGCGGAAGAGGTCGATGTCGACGTGCTGAAGCAGCGTTTCCTCGTCACCATCGCGCTGGAAGCAGCGCGCACCATCGAGGAAGACATCGTCACCGATCCGCGCGAAGCCGACGTCGGCTCCATCCTCGGTTTCGGCTTCGCCCCCTACACCGGTGGCGTGCTCTCCTACATCGACGGCATGGGCGTGAAGGCCTTCGTGGAACTTTGCGAGAAACTTGCGGCAACTTACGGCGCACACTTCAAGCCGACGGCGCTGCTGAAGGACATGGCCGCCAAGGGCGAGACCTTCTACGGCCGCTTCGACCCTTATGCGAAGGAGAAGGAGGCGGCGTGAGCTGCCTCTCCCTGTGCGATCGCTATTTTTGATTGCAGCGCCACAGAACGACACGCCAGGCTAATTTTCGACACGATCCCAGCCAAAGCTCCCTTCGCCAAACGACGACCGAGGCGCAATGTCTGGTATCCTGACCGCGATCATACTGGCAACGGTTTCGGCGAAAGTGCCGTCTGGCTTTTCCAATGGCGATGTTCTTCTCTCTGATTGCAGAGGCTCGCGCCAGCGGCTGGATGGACAAGTGGAACAGGGACGATTACTTGGCCCGCCGTAACTTCGTGGATGCCGTTCCCACATCGAAAGCGATGATGAACTCCGCTTATTTTGCCAACTCCGTCGGTGCGAATTTCTGTATTCCGGTTGGGACCACGGCCGCAGCCATAAGCGACATGCTGTGCACATTCCTTGAGGAGAACCCGGGTGTCCGCGATGCCGCGGGCGACGACCTGATGATGACGCTGGTCGAAGGCAAGTACCGCTGCCCTTTGCCATAGGCGCGCTTAGGACGCCGGCAAACGCCAATCGTTCCGCCCGATCATGCGCCAATGCTTCAGCCGTAGGGGTGATAGAAGCGGTTAAGTCAGTCCGCAGCCGGAACCGGGCAACTCATGTCGCCTTCCTCGCATTTAGATAGGCCTTCAGCTCTTTGGTGCGCGATTGGGTCAGCCCATCCAGGCACGTCGAATAGACCATTGGATAGACGCTGCCTCCTGCCACGCGGGAACTGGAAGACGTGCACTCGGCGTCTCGGAAGGCGACCCAGCTTCGCTGTGCCGAGACAGCCAGTTCCAGTCGGATTGCGACAGGACCTAAACTGTTGCACGGTCGCAAATCACTCTTTGGCGATAGACGCAGCGATCTTCTCCGCCTCGAGCCCGATTTCCCGGAGCAGGCCGGTCGGTACGGCGGTGAAGCCGCAAAAGTAGAGGCCGTCATTTGCCGGATGAAGCTCGCCGCGGGCGGGGCCGTCGGCGCCGCCAAATCTCCCTTCGAAATCGGGCAGAAGCGCATCGAGCCCCGCCCGGTAGCCGGTCGCCAGGACGATCGCGTCGAACATGCCGGATCGGCCGTCCGCGAAATGCACACGCCGCTCCTCGGATTTCGTCACTGCGGGGAACACCTTGATATCCCCCGACCGGATGCGCTCGATCGTTCCGATGTTGATCAGAGGTATGCGGCCCCTTTCGACGATGCCGGTCAGTGGTCCCCGTTTTGCCCTTTCCAGTCCGAATTTCCCGAGGTCGCCGAACCGCAGGCGCAGGATCGGCGCATTCACCGCATCGACCAGGCGATAGGGAAGGAACCGCTGGGCTATGGCGATGCTGGCGCTCGTCAGTCCGAACAGTTCAAGCGGCACGACATTGATCGGGCCGCGAACGGACATCCCGACATCAAGGCCGGCCTCGGCGCATTCAAGGGCGATCTCGCCGGCCGAATTGCCGAAGCCGACGACGAGGACGCGCTCAGCCGCAAGCGCCGCGGCATTCCTGAACTCCGAGGAATGGAGAAGCTTGCCCGCAAACAGCTCCTGTCCTTCCCAGGTCGGCCTTATCGGCGCGTTTGCGAGCCCGGTCGCGACAATGACGTTGCTCGCCTGGAATGTCCCCTCGGAACTCTCCACGGTCCACGCCTTGTCCTTGCGGATCGTCGTCGCGCGCACGCCAAACCTGACCTCGATGTCGTTCGAAGAGCTATAGGTTTCGAGATACTCGATAACCTGCAGCCGCGACGGATACTTTGGGAACCGCCGCGGCATCGGCATTCCCGGCAGGGCCGAGTGCATCTTGTGAGTATGCAGCCGAAGGCGATCATAGTGGCGGTGCCAGGCGGCGGCGAGCGTATCGCCCTTCTCAAGCACGACAAACGAGCGTCCACGCGCATGCAGCGCCACGGCGCAAGCCAATCCTGCCGGTCCGGCGCCGATGATGATCGTCTCTGCATCCGTCATAGAGGTCTCGAAGCAGCCAGAAGTCTACGTAACTACACAGTGGATTAGCCGCGCCGGGCCGCCTCAATCGCCGCGACGTCGATCTTCCTCATGGTCATCATCGCATCGAAAGCGCGCTTTGCTTGCTCCCCGCCTGCCGCAAGCGCTTCCATCAGCACCCGCGGCGTGATCTGCCAGGACACACCCCATCGGTCTTTGCACCAGCCACACTCACTCTCCTGGCCGCCATTGCTGACAATAGCGTTCCAGTAGCGGTCGGTTTCTTCCTGATCGTCAGTTGCGATCTGAAATGAGAAGGCTTCGTTGTGTTTGAACGTGGAACCGCCGTTCAAGCCGATACAAGGAATACCCGCGACAGTGAATTCAACAACCAACACGTCTCCTTGCTTACCGTCCGGATAGTCCCCCGGTGCACGAATGACGGCACCCACGGCGCTGTCGGGAAAGGTTTCAGCGTAGAAGCGGGCAGCAGCCTCAGCGTCTTTGTCGTACCACAGGCAGATCGTGTTCTTTGCCATTGCGCGGGTCCCTTTGCTCTTCATTTCCCATCTCCTCCCTGAAGTAAGGAGCAAACCGTCTTTCTCCACCCCATGTAAGCCATTTCACGCGGAGCCAACTGCCGAGCATAGAAAAGACCTATCCGCAAAAACCGTTAAAGCCGCGCATCACCGCTAGCGTGGTTGGCGCGAGAAAACATGGCGGCAAGCCCGCGTGGAAACGCATGGCAAGCGGCCTGTTCCTGAAGAGACTTCTTGCCCTGCCCCTGGCCGAGGTGCTTGCCGTTGTCGAAGCCATGAACTGGGAGGAAGGGCTTGTCGGCGATCAGGAAAAGGCGTGGCCGGGCGACTGCGTGATGACCCAGCTTGCGGCTAGCGAATGCGGTCGCGCCCGGGCATGCCGCGGCAGACTGACGGCGGCGCAGATGCAGCCCGAGGCGCTATCACCGCTATTTCCCACCTTGCACGCGAGCCGACGAGGACGGAACGACGCCCTCCGGAGGCGGCACGGCGCCAGCCGGAACTCAGGCCACGGCTCAGCGCCTTTCCTGGCCTGCTGGCCGCACCGAAATGCTGACGTTGAAGGTGGCCGCCCCGGCGAACCCGAGCACCCCGGGGCGAGGCGCTAGCAGGGGCCGGCCACCGGCATTCGTTGTGGTGTCGTCAGCTGCGCAGGCCGGGCGCTTCCTGGCCGGTGCGGGCAACGTATTCGGTGTAGCCACCGCCATATTGGTGGATACCATCGGGCTTCAGTTCCAGCACGCGGTTGGAAAGGGCTGCGAGGAAATGCCGGTCGTGCGAGACGAACAGCATGGTGCCCTCGTATTGCGACAGCGCCTTGATCAGCATTTCCTTGGTGTCGAGATCCAGATGGTTCGTCGGCTCGTCCAGCACCAGCAGGTTCGGTGGATCGAAGAGCATCTTGGCCATCACGAGCCGGGCTTTCTCGCCACCCGACAAAACCCTGCACTTCTTCTCTACGTCGTCACCGGAGAAACCGAAGCATCCCGCGAGCGCTCTCAGCGGTGCCTGCCCAGCTTGGGGGAAAGAATCCTCCAGCCATTCCAGCACCGTTCGATCTCCGTCGAGCAGATCCATGGCGTGCTGGGCGAAGTAGCCCATCTTGACGCTGGCGCCGAGGGCGACGCTGCCCTGATCCGGTTCGGTGGAACCCGCCACCAGCTTCAAAAGAGTCGACTTGCCGGCGCCGTTGATGCCCATGATGCACCAACGCTCCTTGCGGCGGACCATGAAGTCCAGGCCTTCATAGATGGTGCGGCTGCCGTACTTCTTGTGGACGTTCTTCAGGTTGATCACGTCTTCGCCGGACCGTGGTGCCGGCAGGAAGTCAAAGGCGACTGTCTGGCGGCGCTTCGGCGGCTCGACACGGTCGATCTTCTCCAGCTTCTTGACGCGGCTCTGCACCTGCGATGCATGCGAGGCGCGCGCCTTGAAACGCTCGATGAACTTGATTTCCTTGGCCAGCATTGCCTGCTGGCGCTCGAACTGCGCCTGCTGCTGTTTCTCGTTCTGCGCCCGCTGCTGCTCGTAGAAGCCGTAATCACCGGAGTAGCTGTTCAACGAGCCGGCGTCGATCTCGATGATCTTGCCGACGATGCGGTTCATGAACTCGCGATCGTGCGAGGTCATCAAAAGCGCACCGTCGTAGGTCTTCAGGAATTCTTCCAGCCAGATCAGGCTCTCGAGGTCCAGGTGGTTGCTCGGTTCGTCGAGCAGCATGACGTCAGGGCGCATGAGGAGAATGCGGGCGAGCGCCACGCGCATTTTCCAGCCGCCCGACAGCGCGCCGACGTCGCCGTCCATCATTTCCTGGGTGAAGCTGAGACCAGCCAGCACTTCGCGCGCACGGCCCTCGAGCGCATAGCCGTCCAACTCCTCGTAGCGCGCCTGGACTTCGCCGTAACGCTCGATGATCCGGTCCATCTCGTCGAGCTTGTCCGGATCGATCATTTCCGCTTCGAGCGCGCGCAGTTCAGCCGCGACGACACTGACGGGCCCGGCGCCTTCCATGACCTCGGCCACGGCGCTGCGGCCAGCCATCTCGCCGACATCCTGATTGAAATAGCCGATCGTCACGCCCTTTTCGGCGGAGACCTGGCCTTCGTCAGGCTGTTCCTGCCCGGTGATCATACGAAAGAGCGTCGTCTTGCCGGCACCGTTCGGGCCGACGAGACCGATCTTCTCGCCTTTGTTGAGGGCTGCGGAGGCCTCGATAAAGAGGATCCGGTGACTGTTCTGCTTGCTGATATTCTCGATACGAATCATGTCTGCGTGGAGTCCGAAAGCGTTGCTGTGCCCCTCCGTCATGCGTGCTGGGGCCTTTTGCGGCTCTCGCTAGCACGTTCAGAACGTCATGGCCAATCCCGGGCCATACAAAGAGTTCGATGCATCCGGAAAGCGCCCTGACAACGATGCATGAAGGGTGCTCAATCGACGGGGCGCAACATCAACGGGCCTGAGAACTTTTCCACAATGTCCCTCAGCCTCTTGATAAGGAGATCCACGATCATTTATGCGTTAGCGGCGCGCCGGCAGGCGTTTCGTATGTCAGGGATTGTCACATCATGGAAATTTTCACATCTGCCGGCTTGCTGGCGCTTCTGCAGGTCATCCTCATCGACCTCGTGCTTGCCGGCGACAACGCCGTTGTCATCGGCCTCGCCGCGGCGGGGCTGCCGACTGACCAGCGCAAGAAGGCGATCCTCGTCGGTATTCTTGCCGCCACTGTACTGCGTATTGCGCTTGCCAGCGTCACGGTCCAGCTTCTCGAGATCATCGGCCTGCTGCTTGCCGGTGGTATTCTCCTGCTCTGGGTCTGCTGGAAGATGTGGCGCGACCTGCGCAACGGCAGCGGCAGTGACGCGGAAGGAGCCGAAGGCGGCGCGGCGCCAAAGAAGACCTTCTACCAGGCGGCCAGCCAGATCGTGATCGCCGACGTGTCTATGTCGCTCGACAACGTCCTCGCCGTCGCCGGAGCGGCCCGCGAGCATCCGACGGTCCTTGTGATCGGCCTGATCCTGTCGATCGCCATGATGGGCATCGCGGCGAACTTCATCGCGCGCCTGCTCAACCGCTACCACTGGATCGCGTACCTCGGTCTGGCCATCATCGTCTACGTGGCGCTGAGCATGATCTATCGCGGCTCGCTCGAGGTCTGGCCGCATCTCGCCCCGGTCGCCCGGGCCGCTTTGGGCTAAGCCCATCCATGACAGGCATGCCGGGCCATCCGGTATGCAACGCCCCAACTCAGGGGCCGTTCACGAGTTGCAAGATGAGGCGGCGGATATTGCCGCCCTCGCTCATCTCGGCCTTGTCGAAGTCGCGGCCGCGCTGTCGCTGCAGCGCGGAGAGTTCACCGAGCCGCTTCGTCAGCTCGACCCGGATCTTGCGGCAGTCGGGGTCATTGTCGGCGGACAGCCCGACGCTCATCGCCTCGATATCCCTGACCATTTCCTTGATGTAGTCCCCATGCACCCGCTCATGCGTTTCGATGCCGGCAACGAAGGTGGCCCAGCTTGCCTGAGTGGCCATAGGAAGTTTTGTGGTGGGCTTCGGCAGCGTATAGGTGATGATCAGCTTCGGCCGCGCCACCGCCAGGACGCAGGCATCGCCACGGCGCTCGTATTTTCTCGTCCAGGTCAGCTTGAACGTCGTATGCGCCACCGCGCGACTGCCGCCAAGCTCGGGAGCGTGCTCGCCGATCGAATCGTAGAGCGCTGCGCCGGAGCTGCCGGTCACCGCATAGGTCTGCACCTGTTCAACCGGCTGCCATTCCGCCTTTGCCGCAAAGGGCTGCAGGACCCAAGCAGCCAACAAGCAACGAACCAATCCTGCCTTCACGCGAATCCCCCAGATCATGCCGTGTCGACCCTAGTCGGCGGGTGCGTCGCATTCAACCGCGACGGCTCGAGCATAACGATGGATCCTGTGAGGCTCGCCCTCTAACGGTCTGCCATAAAACCCAAAAAAAGCCTGAATATTCGAGAGTGATCACGCTATCGGGCGGATTGCACGTCGCGTATCGAAATCCTCTGGCAACGATTTCACCGTATGATGCGCCATTCGAACGGGATGTAAGAACGCCTGCCTGTGGGGGCAGTTCATAGATCGGGGTCTGCTGTGACAATCTATCTGCCTATCGCAGAATTGTCGGTGAACATCTTCATCATTCTCGGTATGGGGGCGGCCGTCGGCTTTCTCTCCGGAATGTTCGGTGTCGGCGGCGGCTTCCTGATCACGCCGCTCCTGATCTTCTATAACATTCCGCCGGTCGTTGCCGTCGCCACCGGCGCCAACCAGGTCGTCGCCTCCTCCATCTCGGGCGCCATCACACACTTCCGGCGTGGAACGCTCGATGTGAAGCTTGGAACCGTGCTACTCGTTGGCGGCCTCTCCGGCGCGACCGTCGGCATCTGGATCTTTTCGCTGCTCAGACAGATCGGCCAGCTCGATCTCATCATCTCGCTGCTCTACGTCATCTTCCTCGGCACGGTCGGCGGGCTCATGCTGCTCGAGAGCGTCAATGCCATGCGTCGCGCGGCAAAGAACGTGCCACCAACGCCGCGACGCCCCGGCCATCACCATTGGGTGCACAAGCTGCCCCTCAAGATGCGGTTCAAGAAATCGAAGATCTTTCTGAGCGTGATCCCTGTCGTCACGCTCGGCTTCGGCATCGGCATCCTGACGTCGGTCATGGGCGTCGGCGGCGGCTTCATCATGGTGCCGGCGATGATCTATCTCCTGCGCATCCCGACCAATGTGGTCGTCGGTACGTCGCTGTTCCAGATCATTTTCGTGACCGCCTATACGACGGTCGTGCAGGCCGCCACCAACTTCTCGGTCGATATCGTGCTCGCCTTTATCCTGATGATTGCCGGCGTGATCGGCGCCCAGTATGGCGTGCGCGTTGGACAAAAGCTGCGTGGCGAGCAGCTGCGTGCGCTGCTCGGGCTTCTCGTGCTCGCCGTCGGCCTCCGCCTTGCCGTTGCGCTGGTCGTAACGCCAGCGGATGTCTACTCCGTGGTCATGGGAGCGAATTGATGCACCGCTTCCTCGCCGCTCTGCTATTTTGCGCCACGACGCTGCCTGCTATCGCGACCGCGCAAATGCTGCTCCCGGGCCAAGCCACGCAGGCGACCGCCGAAGGGCTTGAAATCGGCACGTCCACCAGCGAAATCGCCATCACTTCGGATTTTCGCGGCGCAGACCTGACGATCTTTGGAGCCGTGACCAACACCGACAGCCTGCTTTTGGCGATCGGCCAGTATGATGTGGTCGTCGTTCTTGAGGGCCCGCGCGAAGACGCGACCGTGCGCCGGAAGGAGCGGGTGTTCGGCATCTGGGTCAATACGCGGTCGATGACCTTCGAAGCGGTGCCGCACTCCTATTCGATGTCGAGCTCGCGCATGCTTGACGACATCACCACGCCGCTTGACCTCACGGACAGGGGGATCGGCATCGATCACATTCCGCTGACGCCGGTCGGCTTCGTCGGCAATGCCAGCAATCTCGGCGAATTCCGGCAAGCCTTTCGCCGGCTGCAGGAAAGCGGCGGCCTCTACGATCGCGATCCAAGCGGCGTGCGTTTCGTCAGCTCCAGCCTTTTCAAGGCAAGCCTGCGGTTGCCGGCAAATATTCCGAACGGCGTGCATACCGTACGCGCCTATCTCTTCAAGAGTGGCAGCTTCCTCACCGAGAAGTCGGTTCCGCTGCGCGTTATCAAGACAGGGATCGAGCAGATGATTACGGACGCGGCGCATGCGCAGCCGATCGCCTATGGCCTGCTCTCCGTCTTCCTCGCGCTCATCACAGGCTGGGGTGCCAGCGTGGTGTTTCGCAAGGACTGATCAGGCCGATTTCGCCTTTCGGGCGACAAGATCGAGATAGGCTTGGGTCAGGCGTGCGAGTACGGACGGCGTTTCCGGAGGCAACTTCTTGCCGAGATGTTTGGCGCGCAACTCGTCCATGAATTCCTCCCAGAGCTTTTCACCTCCGGTCTCCAGAAGCTCGGCGCGAATGGAGAGCTCCTCTGAAACCGGAAGATATCTGCGGCCCCAGGCCCCCATATGGGCGAAGATCGGCACCAGCTGGATCGCCATTTCAGTCAGACTGTAGATTGCCTTTTGCTTGTGCGTCGGATCGTCCGCACGCGTCAGCAATCCCCTGTCGACCAAGCGGCGCAGGCGGTCGGCCAGAATGTTCGAGGCAATCCGCTCCTCCGAATTCTGCAGCAGCTCGCGGAAGTGGCGCCGACTGCCGAACATGATGTCGCGGATGACGATCAGGCTCCAGCGATCGCCGAGCACCTCCAGCGTCAGATTGATCGGGCAGCCGGAGCGGTGAGCATCGTCCATAAGGTTCTCCCAAAAACTGCTTGCATTTTGCCATCAGTCAATCTAGCTTTCAACCGATTGTTAATCGCAACCAGTTTCGAGGAGGACGAGAGATGAGAAAGCTTATCGTTTGGAATCTGATGACGCTTGATGGCTATTTCGAAGGCACGAAACCGTGGGATATCGACTTCCACAATCTTGCCTGGGGTCCGGAGCTGGAGCGCTATGCCGAGCAGTTTGGCGAGGAAGGCGACCTGCTCGTCTTCGGCCGCAAGACATATGAAGGTATGGCCGCCTATTGGCCGACAGCCGATAGCGAGGAGAAAATCAAGGCATACATGAACGGCATCGCCAAGATTGCCGTATCGAGGACGATGACGGCGGCCGACTGGAACAACACGCGCGTCGTCAGCGACCCTGTCGCAGAACTGAAGAAGCTGAAGAGTGAAGCGGGCAAGACGATCTTCATCTTCGGCAGTGCCAAGCTCGCGGATTCGCTCCTGAAGGAGGGGCTGGTGGATGAGATCCGCATCTGCCTTGTCCCCGTTATCCTCGGCGGCGGCAATCCGCATTTCAAGCCGGCCAGCCAGCAGCTTCCACTGAAACTGCTCGATAGCACGACGACCAAGAGGGGCGCGGTGATCCTGCGCTATGAACCGGTCAGGGCGTGACCGTCGATGGCTGCGGCAATTCCGCAGCCATACCAGGCTTGATCATTCCTTCGGCAGCTCGCCTCGTCGCTCGAGTGCCGTCTTGCGGATGGTCTCGGCAATCTCCGGACTGCTGCTCGACAGCATCTGAAAGTCCACGGCATAGAGCGACAGCAGCGACACTTCGGTTGCAGCGCTGACCGTCGCTGAGCGCGGTTCGCCACTGATCAATGCCATCTCGCCGAAAAAGCTTCCGGCACTAAGTTCCACCGGATGGTCGGGTGTCGCCACGCTTACCCGCCCCTCGACGATGAAGAACATCTGATCGCCAACATCGCCCTTGCGGCAGATCACTGCACCCGCGGGCACGATACGCGGCCGCAGCGCCCGCACGATTTCGATCAGCGCTGCCGAACCAAGCTTCTTAAACAGGGGTACCGCCGCGACCAGCTGCCAGTTGCGAACGAAGTCCTGGCGACGGACCTCTTCGTAGAAACCAGTGGCGAGGATGCCGGCCCAAAGCGCAAAAATACCGATGCCGCTCATCATCACCAATCCAGCCAATATCCGGCCTGCCAGGCTTTGCGGGATCTCGTCGCCATAGCCGGTCGTCGACAGCGTCACGACCGCCCACCACATCGCCTGCGGAATGCTGCCGAACCTATCCGGCTGGACATCGCGCTCTATGACATATCCGGCCAGCGCCGCGCCGAAGAGAACGATGCCGAAGACCGACGTCACGCCAAGCAGATTGCGGGATTCGTTTGCAACCACCTTTGCCATTAGCCTGAAGAAGGTCGAATCCCGCAGCGGCTTGAGAAGCCAGATGGCGCAATACAGGCTTCGATCGCGCGAGGCGACGAATAGGAAGGCCGCCATGGGGACGAAAACAGCAAGCAGGTCGATCACGAGGGCGGCGTTCCCACCCGATACGCGACTGCGACGCCGCGCAAAAAGCGTGCCGCTCAGTTGCAGGACATAGACGACCCAGATTGCAGCGAGCGCGGCTTCGACCCCGAGCCTGCTCTCTGCAGCGAGATCGGGCGTCGTGAGCACGGCCACCGCCAGAAGCCCAATCGCAGTCAGCAGCGCATTGAACGACGAAGAGATCTTCGAGAAAGGCAGTGCCGACATTCAATACCCCACGAACCGCTGGCACTCTTAGAATAAATGCCCTGCGGCCAAGCGCAACGGGGAGCGCTCGCCCCGCGGAAAAGACACGACACGCGCTGGCACGCAACTCACATTCGACTAAAAACCCCTCGTTAATATTTACGAGTTAGTAATCTCTCGGTAACGAGAGGTTCCCTGTAATGCGTATCCGTGCCCTCCCCGCCCTCGTGCTGCTGGCACTTGTAGCCGGCTGCGCCACGGCTCCCCGACAGACCCGAAACATCTGCGCCGTCTTCGAGCAGCGCGACGGGATGTTCACGAGCTGGCAGCGCGCAGCAGAAAAGACGGAGCGTAAATATGGTGTTCCGGTTCCGATCCTGATGGCGACGATGTATACCGAATCCGGCTTCCAGCCATATGCGCGACCGCCGCGCACCAAGCTGTTCGGCTTCATTCCATGGACACGGCCATCGACGGCCTACGGCTATTCGCAAGCACTTGACGGCACATGGGACCACTATCAATCGGCTACAGGAAGCTGGGCTGCCCGCCGCACCAACTTCGCCGACGCGATTGACTTCATCGGCTGGTATCACTCGCAAAACAGCCAGGTGACCGGCATCCCTCAGAACGATGCCTACGGCCTGTACCTCGCCTATTATTCCGGCCCGAAAGGCTACATGCGCGGCGACTGGCGCTCGAATGCGCAACTGCAGAAGACGGCGCAACGCTTTGCCAACATGGCGGCCACGTATCAGCGGCAATTGCAGGAGTGCAATTGATCGCTTCGAAGGAAACGAAGAAACCTAGTAAAAATGATATACAACGCCAAGGAGCGAAACAAAATTGGGGTGATCGGCATACAGCGGCAGTATTGTTTGACAATACATTCGCCGCCATGGGATTCTTTCCGAAATAGAATCGGGAGAATAAATGGCGGCGGAGCGCTACTTATACGATTACAGCTCGCATCGGGCCGTCATGTATGAGGTTGGCGAATATCTTTATCCGCTCTCCGGCAACAAGGCAGAGCACTGGATCTCAGGCGACTATATTTTCTCCATGAAAACCCAGGCCATTTCGTTCTGGATCCTGGGAAAAGATGTCTATGGCCATGTCGGCCAGGGCGAACTGACGCGCCAGCCCCTCTACTATTTCGGTGACTAAAGCGACGATGGTTGGAGCGACCCGTGCCGCCTAGGGGCTCACCCCACGAGGTTGCCAAACCTGACGGAGTAGATCCGGTCGCGGCCGAGAAGGTGGGCAATCAGCGAGGTCTGATCGAACAGCCCTTTCATCGCCTTGTGGCGAAGGTCGAGGCCGCCGGTCATGATGCCGAAGGCGGGCATCAGCAAGCGGGCACCGTCGGTGGCGAAACACGGGCGGCGGACCGATTTCTCGCGGCGCCGGACGGTCGCGGCGGGATGCAGGTGTCCGGCGATCTCGCCGTTCTGAAGCCCGCTTTTCGGCTCGTGGCGGAAGGTGAGGCCGCCGTAATGCATTTCATCGGCGGACGTGCCCGGCAAATCGACGGTGCCGTCGGGATCATGGTTGCCGTTGATCCAAATCCATTCGCGGCCGCGCGCCATTTTTGATATCAGGCTGCGGAACGCCTGGGGCAGATGCGCCGAGCCGACGCGGTCGTGGAAATTGTCGCCGAGCGACACGACCAGCTTCGGATCGTAGCGGCTGATGACGGCAGAGAGAACCGTCAGCGTCGCCAGCGTGTCATAGGGCGGAAGCAGCATCCCGCGACGGGCAAAGGCCGCGCCCTTCTCGAGGTGCAGGTCGGAAACGACGAGGATGCCAGCATCGGGCATATAGAGCGCGCCGAGCGGATCACAAACCGCAGCAACGCCATGCACGGATGTCTCGACGCCCGGTAGCGCTGCCAGTCCGTTCAGTTCGCACGCGAGCGCCAGGCGGTTCATCACGTCTCGTATCTTTCCAGTGTGTGGGCGGCGCTTCTCGGCGTCGCCCACTCGTCCTTATGTTTGATTGCTTGTGTTTGGATCCTCGGGCTTGACCCGAGGATCCAACACAAGCAGCTCATGCTTCTCCTCAAGCGGAGGAGGATCCCAGTGCCTCAGCGATCAGGTCGTCGGCGGCTTCCGCCAGAACCGCGTCGTGCGCCTCGCCATGCACCGGTTCCTTGCCGATCTCCAGCATGACGGGCACCGCCAGCGGCGAGATATGGTCGAGCGCACGATGCGTGATGTGGCCCTTGATTCGCCTCAGCATATCGCCAAGCCGAGAAATATCCAAAAGGCCGCTCGCCGCATCATACCGCGTCGCCTGCAGCAGAATGTGATCCGGCTCGTGGGTTCTCAGCACATCGTAGATCAGATCGGCCGAGACCGTCACCTGCCGTCCGGTCTTTTCCTTTCCCGGGTGACGGCGCTCGATCAAGCCTGCAATCACGGCGCAATTGCGGAAGGTGCGCTTCAAGAGGAAAGATTCGGCGAGCCAGCTCTCAAGATCGTCGCCCAGCATGTCTTCGTCGAAGAGGTCGCCGAGGCTGAGCCGGCCGTTGCGGATCATCACCCCCATATCCTCGAAGCCCCATATGCCGAGCGAATAGTCGGTTGCAACGAAGCCGAGAGGCTTGGCGCCGGCCCGCTCGAGCCGCCGCGTCAGCAGCATGCCGAGCGTCTGGTGCGCCAGCCGCCCCTCGAAGGGGTAGATGACCATGTAGCATCGGCTGCCGCGCGGGAACGTCTCGATCAGCAACTCGTCGCGCTTCGGCAGTATCGACTTTTCCTGCTGGATCGCCAGCCAGTCGCGCACCTGGTCCGGCAGGCGGCGCCAACGGTCCGGGTCGGCGATCATCGAGCGCACCTGGTCCGCCAGATAGGTGGAAAGCGGAAACTTGCCGCCGGCATAGGACGGGATCTTCGGATCCATCGAGAAGGCCTGCGAGGCGAGCGCCTCGTTCTCGCGGATGCCCTCGAAGCGGAGCACCTTGCCGGCGAAGATGAAGGTGTCGCCGGGCGAGAGCTGCTCGAGGAAGTATTCCTCGACCTTGCCCAGCGTCGCGCCGCCGCGGCCGAGCCTACCGCCTTCGCCACGCTTGACCATGCGCAGATTGAGCATCGGGCTTTCGACGATCGTGCCGAGGTTCAGCCGGTATTGCTGGGCGACCTGCGGATTGGAAACACGCCAGCGGCCTTCCTTCGTCTTGCGGATGCGGGCATAGCGCTCATAGGTGCGCAGCGCATAGCCGCCAGTCGCGACGAAATCGACCACGCGCTCGAAGGTCTCCCAGGAAAGATCGGCGTATGGCGAAGCGCTCTTGATCTCATCGTAGAGTTCCAGCATGTCGAACGGCTCGGCGCAGGCCATGCCGAGCACATGCTGCGCGAGTGCGTCAAGCGCGCCCTTGCCGACCGGCGGCGTGTCCTGCGCGCCGATATAGTTCGCGTCGAGCGCGGCCTGGCACTCCATCACCTCGAAGCGATTGGCGGGAACGAGGATCGCCTTCGAGGGCTCGTCCATGCGGTGGTTGGCGCGGCCGATGCGCTGGGCAAGCCGCGAGGCGCCCTTCGGCGCGCCGACATGGACGACGAGGTCGACATCGCCCCAGTCGATGCCGAGGTCGAGCGTGGAGGTGGCGACGACGGCGCGCAGCCGGTTGGCCGCCATCGCCGCTTCCACCCTTCGCCGCTGGGCGACATCGAGGGAACCGTGATGCAGTGCGATCGGCAGGTTCTCCTCGTTCACCGTCCAGAGCTCCTGAAACAGCATTTCGGCCTGCGACCGGGTGTTGACGAAGAGCAGTGTCGTGCGGTGTTCGAGAAGCTGCCGGTAGACATCGGGGATCGCGTATTTCGCCGAATGGCCCGACCAGGGGATGTGCTCTTCGGTGGAAAGAATTGAAATGTCGGGCTTGGCGCCGCCTTCGACGATCACCAATCCGGCGTGACGGTCCTTGCCTTCCCGCTGCGCGACCAGCCATTTCTGCAGGTCCATCGGCTCGGAGACCGTGGCCGAAAGGCCGATCGTCTGCAGAGCGGGTGCAAGCCGGCGCAGGCGGGCAAGGCCAAGCGAGAGCATGTGGCCGCGCTTGGACGTGACGAGCGAGTGCAGCTCGTCGAAGATGACATATTTCAGGTCCTTGAAGAAGCGCTCCGCCTCGCGATTGGCAAGCAGCAAGGCCACTTGCTCCGGCGTCGTCAGAAGAATATCGGGCGGGTTCAGTTTCTGGCGCTGGCGCTTGGCAACAGGTGTGTCGCCGGTGCGGTTCTCGACCGTCACCGGCAGCCCCATCTCCCCTACCGGCTTCATCAGGTTCCGCTCGATATCGACGGCAAGCGCCTTGAGCGGAGAGATGTAGAGCGTGTGAACGCCGGTGAAGGCGGAACCGGGCGGGATCCTGCCCCGGCGGGTCAGGTCGGTCAGCGAGGGGAGGAAGCCGGCAAGCGTCTTGCCGGCACCGGTTGGCGCGATCAGTAGCGTGCTTCCCCCGGCCTCGGCGCGGGACAGCAACTCCAGCTGATGGGCACGCGGGCACCATCCCTTGTCCGCGAACCAGCGGGTGAAAGGCGGAGGCAGGGCAGCGCGGGCTTCGGAATCGATCTGGTCCACGGCGCTAAAGGTAGTGCACCGACCGCCGAAATAGAATGGCGGATCTAGAGCAGGATGTCGAAAAGTGTAAGTGGTTTGCGGCCGAAATACCCGCTCTATGTCTTTGAAGCAAATCAGGATTCAGATCTCAGACCAGATCATCCCAAGATCATCCTGATCTAGAGGAAGCGATGCGGATGGAAGGGCTTGGGATCGGCGAAGGTGTCGTTGCCTGACATCTGCTCTGCCAGCAGTCGGCCGCTGGCGGGGCCGAGCGTCAAGCCGTGATGGGCGTGGCCGAAATTGAACCAAAGGCCGCGATGGCGTGGCGCCGGACCGATCACCGGCCGCATGTCAGGCAGGCAGGGGCGCAGGCCGAGCCAAGGCGTCGCCTCTACCGGCTCGCCGAGCGGGAACAGCGCGCGCGCATGAGCCTCGTCGCGGCTTAGCTGGATGGTATTTGGCGGCGCATCGGGCGCAGCGAATTCGATGCCTGTCGTCAGCCGGATGCCGCGCGCCATCGGCGCCAGCACGTAGCCGGCCTCCTCGTCGACGACGGAGTGGCCGAGCGGCTGGCCTTCGCGCTGCGCATAGTGGCGGTGGTAGCCGCGCTTGACCGCCAGCGGCAAGGGATAGCCGAGCTTGCGGAAGATCAGGCCGGATTGCGGGCCGAGGGCGACGACAACCTCGCCAGCTTCGATGATCTCGCCTTCGGCCGTGGTGATCGACCAGCCATTCTTCTCTTCCCGCAGTGCGGAGGCATCCGCGCGGACCATCTTGCCGCCGGCCGTCGTAAAGAGGTTCGCATAGGCCGCCGTCAGCGCTTGCGGGTCGGTCACCGTCTTCGGATCAAGCCAGTGCACGCCGCCGGCGATGCGAGTGCTGTTCGCGGCGAAGGCAGGCTCCAGCGCCAGAAACTCGCTTCCATCAAGAATGCGGATCGTCAAACCATGTGCGGAGAGGCTTTCGGCCTCCGCACGAGCAGCCTCGAAGCGGCGAGGACTCTTGAAGAACGACACCCAGCCGCGTTCGCGGATGAGATCTGAAGCGCCGGCACGGCCAATCAGCTTGTCGTGCTCGGAAACGCTGGCCTCGATCAACGGCAGAAGCGCCCGTGTCGCCTTCTCTAGATTGGTCGGCGAGGAATGCCACCAGTAGCGTGCCAGCCATGCGGCTATGCGCGGCAGGAAGGCGGGATCGTAACGGACGTCCGATGAGCCGTTCAGCGCATACTTGGCAATCGCGCCGAGCTGCCGCGGGAAGGCATAGGGAACGACGGAGGAGCGCTCGATAAGCCCGGCATTGCCGTAGCTGGTGCCGCCGCCCGGCTCGCCGCGATCGGCAAGCACGACGGAGCGGCCGCGATCCTGCAAATGAATGGCCGCACTGACGCCGACGATGCCGGCACCGAGAACGAGGATATCTGTTTTCATCGGATGGACTTGGTCAAAGGGCGCGGAGGCTTGCGGCCTCCGCGCGATTGGATCGGCAAGCGATCAGTAGATATCGAAGGGGAAGTACTTCTTGGTGATTTCCTTGTACTTGCCGCTGGCGACGAGCGCGTCGATCGCCTTGTTGAAGCGCTCCTTCAGCTCGGTCTCGCCCTGGCGGATGCCGATACCGGCCTGCGTTTCCGTGCCCGGCACGTCGCCGAGCAGCTTGCAGCAATCCTTGCCGGCCTTGTTCAGCCAGTCGACCACCACGAACTTGTCGGAGATCAGCGCATCCATGCGGCCGTTCTGCAGGTCGGCCACGGCTTCATCCTGCGTCGGGTACATCTTCGCCTCGGCGCCGCCCTTGGCGTAGACGTCGTTGGCGTAGTCGGCCTGCGTGGTCGACCCCTGCGCACCGACGACCTTGCCCTTCATGTCCTCGACGCTGACGCCCTTCAGCGCGCTGTCCTTCGGCACGGCGACCGCGAGCGGCGTCGTGTAGTACTTGTTCGTGAAGTCGATCTGCTTCTTGCGCTCATCAGTAATGCTCATCGACGCGATGATGGCATCATACTTCTTGGCCAGAAGCCCGGGGATGATGCCGTCCCAATCCTGCGCGACGATCGTGCACTTGGCCTTCATCTCCTCGCAGAGCGCATTGGCCATGTCGACGTCGAGACCCTTCAGGCTGCCGTCGGATTCGACGTAGTTGAAGGGAGGATAGGCGCCCTCCGTTGCGATGCGGATCGTATCCTCGGCAGATGCGATGTGCGTCGCTGCAAGCCAGGCAGCGGCCGTCAGGAAAATCGTCTTTCTCATTGCTGTTCCCTTATTGGAATTGTTTTTGCCCAACAACTTCGACTTTAGCGAATCCTTGCCGCTTCACAACCCCAGACGTGTGCAACGCCCTTTCTATTCGATCCCTCGCATATGCCTGCTTGACATCACTGATAATCATGGATACTTTTTATCCACGAATTGAGGGGATGGTGCGATGAAACTGGGTGATGGCGTCGAGCAGGCGATACACAGCGTCGCGATGCTGGCCGGTCTGTCAAAAGGCGGCGTGCTTTCAGCCGCCGCGCTGGCGGAATTCCATGGCGTCTCGACGAGCTATCTTCTGAAGCACCTGCAGGCGCTTTCGGGTGCCGGCATCGTGAGCACGGTTCCCGGGCCGAAAGGCGGATACAGGCTGGCGAAGCCGACGGAAGAGATCAGCCTCCTCGATATCGTCCTCGCGGTCGAAGGGCCGGAGCCGGCGTTCCGTTGCAGCGAGATCCGCCAGCGCGGACCGGACCAGTTGCCGGCGCGCTACTTCACGAAGCCATGCCAGATCAGCGCGGCGATGCTGAGGGCCGAGCGCGTCTACCGCGCCGAACTCGCCAAGACCAGCATCGCCGACATCAGGGCGCAGCTCGCTGCTGATGACGACGGCGGCATTGCCGCCCGCGGCTGCGCCTTCCTTGAAATGAATGAACGCAGAGCGGCTCGCTGAGCCGCCCAACCCAAAAGGAGAATGAGCATGCAAGCACGTTTCAATTTCGCAAAGGCTTCGCCGGACGCTTACAAGGCCGTTGCCGCCCTCGAGCAGTATGTTCAGACATCCGGCCTCGAGCGCCGTTTCATCCATCTGATCAAGCTGCGCGCCTCGCAGATCAACGGCTGCGCCTACTGCGTCGACATGCATGTGAAGGAATCCCGGCACGACGGGCTGAGCGAACAGTGGATCAACCTGATGTGCGTGTGGCGGGAATCGCCGGTCTATGACGCCAAGGAACGCGCCCTCCTCGGCTGGGTCGACGCCGTTACTCGCATCGCCGAAACCGGTGCACCGGACGCCGACTTCGAAGCCCTGAAGACCCACTTCACCGAAGAAGAGATCACCAAGATCACGCTCGCAATCGGCACGATCAATGTGTGGAACCGGCTAGCCGTCGGCTTCCGCTCGCAGCACCCGATCGACAAGCCAGCACAGGCTGCATGACAATCGCGTTTCCCCTCTTCCCGTCCGACGGGGAGATGGAGCGTGTTTAGAGCGCGATATAGCGATCGGCGCGGTGGTTGATCGCCACGAAAAGGTTCAGCACCACCGCGCCGAGAACCGAATAGAAGACCACGGGCGGGGTGGCGACGAAGAAAGCAGCGGCCAGCACGCAGAGGTCGATCGCCATCTGTACGAGGCCGGCGCGGATGCCGAAGCGCTCCTGCACGTAGATGCCGAGAATGCCGACGCCACCGAGACTGGCGCGGTGGCGATAGAGCGCCAGAAGGCCGAACCCCAGCAAAAGACCACCGAGAAGGGCTGCCCAGGCCGGGTGGATGGCGGAAATGGCCATGACCTTCGGCTGCAGGCTGGTCATGAGGGATGTCAGGCCGATGGCAATGAAGGTCTTTACCGTGAAGGCCATACCGAGGCGTGTCCAGGACAGATAGAAGAACGGCAGGTTGAGCAGGAAGAAGGCGAGGCCGAAGTTTACCCCGAAGGCATAGTGGAGCAGGAACGCGATGCCGGCCGTGCTGCCGGTCAGCAGACCCGCGCTGGCCAGCATATAGAGCCCGAGCGCCGCAATGAGGCTGCCTGAGAAAATGCCTTGAACATCTTCGATGAGGGTATGGCGGGTGGCGCTGGTGTTCCAGAAGCCGAGAGCATTGAAAAGTTGTGCCATCGTGATCCCCAAACGGCAAACGAGTCCAGCGCACTTGGAGAGATCAGAGCGGGACAAAAGTGATAATGAATGATGCCGGGCGTTTTCGGGCTCTTGCGAGCGCCCCCGTGCTGCGGCGAATTGCGTAGGATTATCAGGCGATTTTGCACTGCAATCAAGTGAAATACGTAAGTAATGCTGACCTATAATCACTTCGCAAGAATCGTTCCGCTATGCCGCCTTGCGCGTAAGGAACAGAATGCCTGAAATAACGTTTGCGCCATCTTTGCGAATGGCCGTCTTGCTGACGGCGCTGACATCAAGACCATAGCGGGCGCAGAGGGCGCGGACGTAGCTTTCGGAATGGGCGTAGCGCAGCGACGGCGCGAGATGGAAGCCATCTCTCCCGGCGGCATCCTCGACCGAAAAAGCGAAATCGGCGCCCGGTACAACAAGCGCTGAAACAACCTTGAACACGCTCTCGAGATTGCCGAGGTACATCAGCACATCCGCCGCAGTGACGAGGTCGGCACGATGCATCGCGCTTTCGGCAAAGAGACCCGTCGCCTCCGGCACCAGCGACAGGTCGGCCTGTGCCAGGTGATCGTAGACATGCTTGTCGGCCGCCTTGGCAAGCATGTTCTGCGACAGGTCGAAGCCCTCGAGACGCGCAACGCGATCGCGGATCTCCGGTCCCAGCAAGCCAGTGCCGCAACCGAGATCAACGGCGAGCTTATACTGCCTGCCGGTTGTGGCAACGAGTGCCGCAAGCTTGGCCGGGACGCTATAATCCAGTTTTTCCACGAGCGAGGTCTCGAAACGATCCGCATAGTCGTCGAACAGCCGCTCGACATAGCTGCTCGGCGGCTGGTCCGGCGTCTCGACATCGCCAAACAGAGCGAGCTTGAGTTCGGCGCCGAAGATATCGTCCGGACTGACCTCCAAGGTCTGCCGATAGGCTTCGATCGCGCCGACCTTGTCGCCAGCCTTCTCACGGTAACCCGCGAGCCGATACCAGCCGGCCGCCCAGCGCGGCGCAAGCTCCAGCGCCTGCTCCATCAATTCGGCGGCCGCATCCGGCTCGCCGCTTTCGTCGAGCATCTTGGCGTAATCGGCGCGGCGATCGGCGATGACGTCGCCTGAAGTGAGCTGGTTGGGCTGCATGGTGAAGACCTGTTGGGATCGGTCCGCATTTGGCGGCGGCCACAAAAAAACTCAAGTCCTATTTCAAAGGCGGAGGCGCCAGATCTGAAAAAGGCTTGCGAGCGACGATTCGCGCCCGTATTTCAGGGATAAACAGGAGATGGCGCATGTCCGATCAGGTGAACAAGTTTCTCGGCGATTCCGTCGGCCGTACATTGGTCAAGCTTTTGGTCGTATCGCTGATCGTCGGCTTCATCATGGCCGTGTTCGGCTGGGCGCCTCTCGACTTCATCTATGGCTTGCGCAATTTCGTTCTGGAAGTCTGGCATCGCGGCTTCTCCGCTCTTGGACGCGTTGGCGACTATCTGCTGCTCGGCGCAACAGTTGTCATTCCCGTCTTCCTTCTCATCCGTCTCTTCAGCTATCGGCGGTAACATGACCTCTCTCATTCTCTCACGGCGCGGCCTGCTGCACATGTCCGGCCTCGTATTGGTTGCCGGTGTTGCGAGCTGTACCACCGCGCCCCAGCTATCCTCCAACCCATCAGACGGCCAGGACGAGACGGCGGACGCATTGCCGCTCGTCAACCAGTTGCGCGCCAAGAGCGGCTTGCCGCCGCTTTCGGCAGATTCCGCGGCTAAGGATGCGGCGATGTTTCAGGCAAAGCGCATGGCGTCTGCCGGCAGGATGAAACACGTGATGGGCATCGGCGACGGCTTCGCACCGCGCGTCAAGGCAAGCGGCGTGCAGATGCCGGCCGCGGAAAACATCGCAGCCGGGCAGCAATCGGTGCCATCAGTCGTAACCGCCTGGATCAACTCTCCGCACCACTTGGAAAACATGCTCGGTCGCTATAATGGCTTGGGCGTTGCAGTGGCGCACAATTCCGCTTCCAGAAACGTCCCCTACTGGGCCATGGTGCTTTCCGGCTGAGGCGATTCTGCCTCGCCTCTCAGAGGCAGACATGGATACGCACGGTCACGAGAACAGGCTGGCATTCGACGTGACGCACCGGCTGGTGCTGTCGATCGCGATCCCAATGACGCTCGGCTTCATCACCACGCCGCTGCTCGGCCTCGTCGGCACCGGCGTCGTTGGGCACATGGGCCAGCCGGACGCTCTGGCGGGGCTGGCGATCGGCGCCATGCTCTTCGACCTGATTCTCGGCAGCTTCAACTTTCTGCGTGCCTCTACTACCGGTCTGACGGCGCAGGCCTTCGGCAGGCGTGACCGGCATGCTCAACAAGGCGTTTTCTGGCGAGCGCTGATCTCGGCGCTCGGCTGCGGCGTGGGGCTTCTCTGTCTTTCGCCGCTGCTTCTCGCAGCCGGGCTGAAACTGATGGGACCGGAGAGCGCCGTCGCCGCCGCGACAAGCACCTATTTCTCCATCCGCATCCTTGCCGGGCCGGCGGCACTCGCCAATTATGCGATCCTCGGCTTCGTGCTCGGCCGCGGCCAGGGCAGCGTCGGTCTTCTGCTGCAGACCATCATCAACGGCATCAACATCGTGCTGGCGATCTTCCTTGGTCTCTGGCTCGACTGGGGCGTGGCGGGCGTCGCCTGGGGCACGATGGTCGGCGAGACGGCCGGTGCCGTCGTGGGCCTGTTGATCGTCCTCAGCGGCTTCGATCGCACGGACCGGCCGACGCGTGCGGAAATCTTCTCGCGGCAACGGTTGGCCGAACTCTTCGCGCTGAACCGCGACATCCTGATCCGCACTTTTGTGCTGCTTGCCGCTTTCACTGTCATGACAAGGATCGGCACGAGCTTCGGGGCGGTGACGCTTGCTGCCAACGCCGTACTGATGAACTTCTTTTTGCTCTCCGGATACTATCTCGACGGGCTTGCCAACGCGGCCGAACAGATCACCGGGCGAGCGATCGGCGCGCGCTACCGGCCGGCCTTCGACCGCGGCCTGAAGCTGACGGCGCTCTGGTCCTTCGGGCTTGCCGGTATAATCTCGGTGTTCTTCCTGCTGGCCGGTCCCTGGCTGATCTCCGTGCTGACCACATCGCCGGAGGTGCAGCAGGCGGCCGAAACCTACCTGCCCTGGGCCGCTGTCACCGGGCTCACCGGTGCGCTGGCCTTCCTGATGGATGGCGTGTTCATCGGCGCCACATGGTCGACCGACATGCGCAACCGGATGCTGATGTCGTTTGCCGGCTATCTCATGGCCCTGGCTGTCTTCGTGCCGCTGTTTAGCAACCACGGCCTATGGCTGGCGATGAACGGCTTCCTGCTGTTTCGCGGTGTCTTCCTGGCGATGCTCGTCCGGCCCCGGGCCGATCAAACGTTCCGCGCCGCCCAGTAATCCGTCCTCGCATCCCTGAGATCGCGGATCGATCTCACCTGCTCGCGATCGAGCAGTTTCGAGAGACCGCGAACGATGGTGCCCGGCAGGCCCGGCCCTTCGTAAACCATGCAGGAATAGAGCTGCACGAGATCGGCACCGGCCTTGATCTTTTCGAGCGCCGTTTCGGCCGATGAGACGCCGCCGACGCCGATGATCGGCAGAGCCGGGCCGACGCGCTTGCGCATCTTTGCCAGAACGACGGTCGATTTGTCGAACAGCGGCTTGCCGGAAAGCCCACCTGCTTCCTTCGCCTGACGCTGATCCCTAAGGCCGTCGCGGGAAAGCGTGGTGTTCGAAACGATCAGACCGTCCAGCGCGTGCGACAGCGCCTCTGTGGCGATGTCGTCCAGGCCCTCGGCCGTAAGGTCGGGAGCAATCTTCAGGAAGACCGGGATCTTTCTGCCTGCCTTTTCTGCTTCGGCATCGCGGGCGGCAAGCACCGCCGACAGCAGCGCGGCAAGGCTTTCGCGCGCCTGCAGATCGCGCAGGCCCGGCGTGTTCGGCGAGGAAATGTTGGCGGTAAAATAGCGCGCAACAGAATAGAAACGGCGGATACCGAGGACATAGTCGCCGATGCGGTCCTCGCTGTCCTTGTTGGCGCCTATGTTGACGCCGATCATACCGTTGCCGCGGATGGCCGACAGGCGCGCGAAGGCTGCGTCGTGGCCTTCGTTGTTGAAGCCGAGGCGATTGATGACTGCTTCATCCTCGACCAGCCGGAAGATGCGCGGGCGCGGATTGCCGGGCTGTGGCTTCGGCGTCACGGTGCCGATCTCGGTAAAGCCGAAGCCGATCTTCAGCAGCGCTTCCGGCACCTCGGCATTCTTGTCATAGCCGGCGGCCATACCAATCGGGTTGGCGAAATCCAGCCCGGCAACGCTCTGGCGCAGGCGCGGATCGGGGGCGATCCGGCAGGCTGGAACGGCACCTGCCTTCAACGCGGCAATTGACATGCCGTGCGCGGTCTCCGGATCCAAAAGGAAGAGACCCTTGCGGGCTGCTTGCTTGAAGAGATCGATCATGGCTGAAGGTCCGGAAAGATATGCTGGCCGGCGGCATCGAGCGGCAGCGGCTTTTCCCATAGAACGGCTGAGAGCGGCAGATCTGCATAGAGATGCGGGAAGAGATCGCCGCCGCGTGAAGGTTCGAAAACGAGCTTGTCGCCCAACTCTCTGCCATCGACGGCCACGAGCAGAAGTCCCGTCTGGCCGACGAAATAGAGTGCCGCCGTCTGCCTGACCTGGGCGGCCGTCGAGAAGTGGATATAGCCGTCCGTGAGGTCGATCGCGGCGCCCCGGAAGATGCCGGCTGCCCTCGCCTCCTGCCAGAGCGTTTCCGTCACGATCTTGTAAAGCGTGGGTGTCAGGGTCATGATGGCCTCAGATTGGCTGGTCTTTCCCGGGCTTTGCCGCAAAGCGACGGCGATGTCCACGCCTCGCCGTAAAAAATGCGGCGGCCACCGAAATTTCCGGAGGAAACCATGAGACATATCGCACTCGGCCTTTTCGCGCTTCTTCTGCCGCTCGGCGTCCACGCGACCGAAGCCGAAACGTCCCGCTTCCAACTGGAGCGCAGCGGCGAGCACTTCGTACGCCTCGACCGACAGACCGGCGCCATGTCACTCTGCGAGGAGAAGGACGGCACTCTCGTCTGCCGAATGGCTGCCGATGAGCGCGCCGCTTATGAACAGGAGCTTGACCGGCTTTCGGCCCGCGTCACGGCGCTGGAGAACAAAAGCATCGTCAATAAGGCCCTGCCCTCAGACGCGGAAATCGACCGCTCGATCGGCATCATGGAGCGCTGGATGCGCAGCTTCATGGGGATAGTCAAGGAATTCCAAAGCGAAGAGGAGCGTAACGCCCTTCCGCAAAAGACATGATTTGGTATAGTCATATCAGAATGGCGGCATGTATCGTGGGAGCACGAGGCATGACGCGGCGATCGATCTCTTGGGAGGGAGCCATCGATGCAGGAACAAACAATCATCATCGCCGACGACCATCCGCTTTTCCGGGATGCGCTTCGCCAGGCGGTGATCGGCATGGAAGGCCATCCTGAGATCGTCGAAGCCGGCGATTTTGCCGCTGCACGGATAGCCGCTGGGAAGCACCCTGAAGCGGACCTGATGCTGCTCGATCTGTCGATGCCTGGCGTCAGCGGCTTCTCCGGCCTGATGGCGCTGCGCTCCGAATTTGCCGGACTGCCGATCGTCATCATCTCTGCAACCGACGACACGACCACGATCCGCCGCGCACTGGAACTCGGCGCATCCGGTTTCATCTCCAAATCCTCGGGGATCGAGGACATTCGCCGCGGCATCCAGACCGTTCTCGCCGGCGATATCGCCACACCGGAGAGCTACAGTGACGGGCAGGAACAGGACCCTGACGTCGCCGACCTGATCCACCGGTTGCATACGCTGACACCGCAACAGAGCCGCGTGCTGACGATGCTGGCGGAAGGCCTCCTCAACAAGCAGATCGCCTATGAGCTCGGCGTTTCGGAGGCGACGATCAAGGCGCATGTCTCGGCCATCCTGCTCAAGCTCAATGTTGATAGCCGCACGCAAGCGGTGATCCAACTCGGCAAGATCAACATGGCCATGGTCGCCTGAGACCGAGACAGGATTTTATTCCTTTCTTCTCTTTACTCCCGCTGGGCTTGCGGTTAATATTTTGCCGTTGAAGGATGGCGCACGCGCTCAGGAATCAGGCGACATGCTGTCACACGAGCAGATCTGGGGAGCGATCGACAGGCTTGCCGAACGGCATGACCTGACCCCATCGGGCCTTGCCCGACGCGCGGGGCTCGATCCGACCTCCTTCAACAAGTCCAAGCGACTGTCTGCCGATGGGCGATTGCGCTGGCCGTCGACGGAATCGATTGCCAAGGTGCTGGATGCAACGGGCGCCAGCATGGAGCAATTTCTGACCTTCATGCGCCCGACAGGCAGCTTTTCCAGCCTTCCGGATGGCACCTTCCCGCCGCAGGGCAGCTCGATCCCGCTGCTCGGCTTTGCGCAGGCCGGCGCCGGCGGCTTCTTCGATGACGGCGGCTTTCCGGCCGGGCAAGGCTGGGACGTCGTGGAGTTTCCCGCGGCACCATCCCAGAAAGCAGGCGTCTATGCGCTTGAAGTCCAGGGCGAAAG
Source organism: Rhizobium sp. BK060 (assembly GCF_014193145.1). NCBI lineage: Bacteria > Pseudomonadati > Pseudomonadota > Alphaproteobacteria > Hyphomicrobiales > Rhizobiaceae > Rhizobium > Rhizobium sp. BK060. The sequence goes on along the minus strand of NZ_JACHYW010000002.1, from coordinate 17,337 downwards.
CATGATGCCGCTCTACCGCGACGGCGACGTGCTGATCGTCGAGCCGGGCGCGCAGGTTCGCCGCAACGACCGCGTCGTCGTCAAGACACGCGAGGGCGAAGTGATGGCCAAGTTGCTGTTGCGTCAGAGCCCTCGATCGATCGAATTGATGTCGCTCAACCCCGAGCATCCGAACCGGACGATCGAACTTTCCGATGTGGATTGGATCGCCCGCATCATCTGGGCCAGCCAGTAGGAAGATATTCCATGCCTCCCGCGGCAATTCTCACAGCTGTTGCAGGGATCGGAATTGTCGCGGGCCTGATCGCGGCCGGTGGACAGCGGCTCCGTACGGCCATTGATCCGGAGAAGACGGCCGCGCCGACGGCACTCACTGCGCCGCCCGCCGCCCCCGTTGCTCAATGGATCACAAATCCCGAAGCCAGCATGCATGCGCGGCCTGTCGACGACGCCAGTCAATTCTACCCAGCAGCCATCGACGGCAAGCCGCTTGAGCGCGTCGCGGCAGCGGAGCCAGAGCAACCGGCAAAAATTCCCGAAGACAACGGCGTGAACCTCGTTCGCCCGGTCGCGGAAAGCGCCGGCGTCCTCGCGTTTGGCGACCGCCGCCTGCAGCTTGCCGACATCAATCCCACACCGGCGGACAAGACATGTACCGACAGCAAAGGCCGGGAGTGGCCATGCGGGATGCTGGCAAAAACCAATGTGCGGCTGTTTCTGCGCCTCAGAACTGTGCGCTGCGATCTCGACAGCGCCGAGTGGACCGGCACGGTCACCGCCGCCTGCAGGATCGGCACGCAGGACATTTCGCAGTGGCTCGTTGAAAATGGCTGGGCAGAGGCAGACAGCGGATCAGCGCTTGCCGACGCCGGCGAGACGGCAAGGCGGACAGGCAAAGGCATCTATGGAGATGACCCTCGCAGCATCGCGGAAACCGGCACACCTGAGAATCTGCCGTCCGATCCGCCGCCTGACGGCTTGTAATGTCGCCGTGCAGTTCCTAGACTCTGGGCTCGTTTCAGAGGGAACATCGAGATATGAACAAGCCGCTTTCCGCCCATGATGCATTGATCTACGTGATGGTGATGGCATCCGCCGTCGACAGCACAATGAACGATCGCGAGATGGAGCGCATCGGCCAACTGATCGGCTTCCTGCCGGTTTTTCGTGATTTCGATGACGAGAAGCTGATTTCTGTTGCGCGCGACTGCGCAGCGCTGCTGGCCGGGTCCGAGGGCCTCGACATCGTGCTCGAAACCGTTAAGGACACGCTGCCCTCGCGCCTCTACGACACAGCCTATGCGCTCGCGGTCGAAGTCGCCTCCGCCGATCTCTCGGTTAAGGCGGAAGAATTGCGCCTGCTCAGCCTGCTGCGTGACCGCCTCGGCCTTGACAAGCTGACTTGCGCCGCTATCGAGCGCAGCGCGATCGCGCGCTTTCGCAAGGGCTAACGCATGTCTCCCGAAAGTGGTAACCGGTTTCGGGATAAAGACATGCGCAAAAACAAAAACTAAAGCGCGGCGAATCTGAAAGAGCGCGGCGCGCTAGTACAAGCCGTACGGGAAATAGCGCAGATAGATTTCCTGCAGGCGGCCATTGCGCGATAACGCCGCAAGCGCGTGGTCCAGCGCTGCGGTCAGAACATCGTCTTTTTGACGCAGCATGATCGTCATGCCCTCGCCGAGAAACTGCTCGGAGAGATAGGGCCCGTCGAACAGAGCGCAGCACTTCGCCGAAGCCTGTGACGAAACCCAGAAGGAAAGCTGGAGAGAATCCGCGAAGGCGGCCTCCACCTTGCCGTCCTTCAGTGCCGCAAGAAGGGCGTCCTTGCTGTCGAAGGGTACGGCCTTCACCTTCGGGAAATAGGCCGCCAGCATGGCCTCGTGCGCAGTCGCCTTGACGATGCCGACTGAATGCTCGGTCAAAGCGCTCGCATCTCCACCCTTGATGGGAGCCTTCAGATTTCGAACAAAGCGAGCGGGCAACATCAGATAAGGCCGCGAAAACGCGAATTGCCGCCGCAACTCTTCGCTGACCGCAATGCCCGCGATGACGGCATCGCCTTGCGAGGCGGCGAGCGCAGCATTCAAATCAACAAACGGCAGCGCCTGGATCTGGCATTTGCTTGCGATCTCCAGTTCGTTGCAGATCTCGCGGGCGAGATCGACGTTGAAACCGCCAAGCTTGCCATTCTGATCCGTAAAGTTGAACGGCGGAAAATCGATCGTCGTCAGGAACCGCAGCCGTACGAGCGACGAAAGATCCGGCTTTGCAAGCCGCTCCCTGGAATCGAAAAGCAGCGGCAAGTTTGGCGTCACCTGTTGGGCAAGCAACGAGAACGGGCAAAAAAACACAACCAGAGACAGCCAAAAGCTGCTTAGCCCCTTAAGATTTGGGGATGCCAGTTTAAATTGCACCATTATGATCGGCCTCGGGGACAAGCATGCACTGCCATTCTGGAAACCGTGTATCAGAGTCATGCGTATCGGGGAATATGTGCCGGGCGGGGTCGAAAGCCGCGCGCTCTTGGATGATCGTTCTATTCGCCGTGACGCGCCGCCAACAGCGCGCGGCCACGGATCCCTACCAGCAGGAAGCAGAGGTTTTGCTGCAACTCGGCAGCCGAAAGTCGCCCACGCAATGCAGGTCGTCCGTCACAATGGCACGAGCATCGAGCAGGAGCTCCTTGCAAGCGGCTCCATCGATACCGACAGCGACTATGCGTCGCTGGCGCGCGCTTCGCCTTCCGTTTCAGTTCCCTCATCAACGACGACAAGGCACTCGACAGCCAGCTCCTGCAGGCTCGCTGCGTCCGGCTGAACTACATCAGCAAGGGCATGCTGGCGATTGTGCCGGAGGCCCGAAACCACGCCGCGCGCTCGCAGGCGTTCGAGACGAAGCCAGGACTGGCCGACAGCATCATCGTCACGACACCCGTGGCTGGTGATGATGCGCGAGCCAGCGCGTCTCCTGCGCGAGATGGGTGCGGGTGGCTTCCTGATGTTCCAGTTGCTGATCGCAGGCATGCTGCTTTCCTCGCTCACCCATCCCTGGCTGATCATGCTTCTGGTCAAGAGCGCCGGCTATCTGGCGCTCGGCTTTCCACCGCCGGGCGCAATGAAGGCGCGCTCTTCCTCCTCGATCTTAGCAATATGGCAGCAAGCTACGGGCTCTTTCTGCTACATGGCAGGGTCGTGATGCTGCGTGAGGAAAAGCGCAACATCGGCTGGCTCTGGATCTATGTCCCACTCTATTGGCTGATGATATCAGTCGCAGCATGGCGTGCACTGCTCGAGCTGCCTAGAAAGTCTTTCTTCTGGGACAAGACGCCTCATGTCCCCGTCAGCACCAGTGAGAAGTTGCGCCGCGCTTAGTGTTACTCGTCCCTAAGCGGCAGGACCGATATTTTTCCGGGGACAGGCCGCAAGCGTTAGGAGCGCATTAAGCAATGTCCCATTCTATTCGCCGGGACGACGCCGGCTCGCGGGCCGATTGCATGATGCGCATGTCGAACCTTTTGGGCATCCCGTATCCTGCAACATGCCCTGCCTCTCAAAATTCTTCCATAGCCGGCCTGCCATCGGCCGGATCAAGCGACTGGACATATCCATGCTGAAGAACCTCAAAATCCGGACGAAGATCATATCCGTCGTCGCGCTTCTCGGGGCGATCGCGCTCGGGGGCCTCGTTTACGTCATCACCGAATTCCGTGGCGCCGACGCCACCTACAGCGCCTTCATCGACCACGAGGCGCTGGCCGCCATGCTGGCATCACGCGCCAGCGCTTCGGCAAACGCAGCCGTGCTTCAGGTGACGCTGATCGCCGACCTCAAGCCGGACACGCCAGCCTTCGACACCGCAGTCGCAACGCCAAGCAAGATGCCGCAGGCGCGCGATCGCCTCGAACAAGCGGCAGCCTTGGTTCCGAGCCGCAAGCAAGCGATCGATGACATCCTAGTCGGCATTGGTGAGATGGAGGCGCTTTCCGGCAAGGTCGTCGACCTCGCCAAGGCAAAGGACAGCGCGGGCGCGCAGCTTGCGGCCAGCATGCTCAACGCCAAGCTGAACATGGTCACTCCGAAGATGATCGCCAACAATGATGCGCTGATGGCATTGCTGGACGATGGCGGCGACGCGCTGTCTGCTACTGTCAACCAGCGCATCACTCTCTGCTTCGCGCTGATCAGCCTCGCCATACTAGGCGCGCTCGGCCTTGCTGTATGGGTCGCTCAAGCGGGGATCACTGCCCCGATGGCCCGTCTGCGTGACCGGATGACACAGCTGGCGCGGGGTGATACGCAGAGCGCCGTAGACGGCCTCGATCGCCGCGACGAAGTCGGCCAGATGGCCGGCGCCGTTGCCGTCTTCCGCGACAACGCCGTCGAACGTATCCGGCTCGAGGGCGAGGCCGAAACGAATCGCAATCTCAGCGACAGCGAGCGCCGCGAACGGGAAGCGCAGCGCGCAACCGAGACCGCAGACCTCTCACGCGCTGTCGGCGCACTTGGCGACGGCTTGCGCCGGCTGGCCGCCGGCGACCTCGCATCACGGATCGATATGGCTTTCGTCGGCGACCTCGACACCCTCAGGCAAGACTTCAACAACTCTGTCCTGCGGCTGAACGACACCATGCAGACTGTCGGCGCCAACGCCCGCGCCATCACCGCTGGCGCCAGCGAAATCCGCGCCTCGGCAGACGAGCTTTCAAAGCGCACAGAGCAGCAGGCAGCTTCCGTCGAGGAGACGGCCGCCGCACTCGAGGAGATCACCACCACGGTGAAGGATGCCGCCAGACGCGCCGAGGAAGCACGCGGGCTCGTGGCACGCACGCGCGCGGGTGCCGAAAAGTCCGGTCAGGTCGTGCGCAAGGCAGTCAACGCCATGCAACAGATCGAGCAGTCCTCCGCGGAGATCGGCAACATCATCGGCGTCATTGACGACATCGCCTTCCAGACGAACCTTCTCGCACTTAACGCCGGGGTCGAAGCGGCCCGCGCCGGTGAAGCCGGCAAGGGCTTTGCCGTCGTTGCCCAGGAGGTGCGCGAACTCGCACAGCGCTCGGCCAACGCCGCCAGGGAGATCAAGTCGCTGATCACGACGTCGGGCGATCATGTCCAGACGGGCGTATCGCTTGTCGGCGAAACCGGTAAGGCGCTCGATGCCATCGTTTATGAAGTCCAGGAGATCAACCAGCACGTCGACGCGATCGCGGAGGCGGCTCGCGAGCAATCGACCGGCTTGCACGAGATCAACACGGCCGTGAACACGATGGACCAGGGAACGCAGAAGAATGCGGCCATGGTGGAGGAAAGCACGGCTGCGAGCCACAAACTCGCGGCGGAAGCGGCGACGCTAAACAATCTGCTCGACCAGTTCAAGCTCACCGGCACCGGCGGCTTCAGCGCGACCGTTGCCGCGGCGCCGCTGCCGATCCATTCAGCGCCGCGCCCGGCCGCGCCGCCGATCGCAGCCAGAAAGGCGCCGGTCCGCATCGCCACTCCGGGTGTCACACGCGCCTCCAACTCGCCAGCCCGGGCACTTGGGCAAAAGCTTGCAAGCGCCTTCGGCACTGGCAGTGCGCCGTCCGGCGCGAGCGACGACCCCGACTGGACGGAATTCTGATCCAACCAAAATGATGAAAACACAAGGGCGGCTCATTGCCGCCCTTCTTCAATTATCGCTTCTGACTTCAAGCAGTAGGCCATGGCTTCACTGCAGGGCGCGCAAACGCGCGCCGAGCGGCCATTCAAAAAACAGAGCTCAGGCAAACCCGAGCGGGATCTGTTCTACCTTGCGGCCGCGACCATAATCGCGCTCATAGGATGCACGATCGTCATCGCGCGCCGACGTAAGGGCCACTTCCGGCGCATGGTAGCCATCCGCATAGGTGCCGGTATCGCCATTGTCCCGGATTTCGCGCTTTGCCGTGAAAATCTTCAAAAGCATGCTGCCTCCTGATCATGCCGACAACGACCAAGGGGTCGTCTGCGTTCCCGTGATATCGGAGAATAGTTAAAAATTAACTATGTTTATTAGAAAATTGTCAACTACGCAGTTTCCTTCGAGCCTACCTCTTAGGGACATCTCTCCTAGTGCTCCAGGCAAACAAGCAGGCTGCCGACGTGGGTCGTTGCATTTCCGCGGCAAGGGCGTAAATCAGCGGCAGTTTAAGACCCAGGAACCGGTCCCTCGCGGTGTCGGCGTCTTTTTTGTATCTGTCATGGTGTTATGCCGATGCATGCTAGAGTTATGGTGATGTTTCCAGTCTACAACGGTGCTACGACCCTGCGGGAGAGTTTGCAGTCCGTTGCGGATCAGGACTTCGGTGATTTCCGCGCCATGATCCTCAACAATTGCTCGACGGATGAGACATTACATGTGGCGCAGCGCTTCTGCGAGGAAGATGCGCGCTTTTCCGTCATATCAAACGCAACCCATCTGAGTGCCGAGGCCAATTTCGCCAAGGCCGTGAAGCTGGGCGCTGAAGCCGCAGAGTATTTTTGCCTTCGGGCCGCCGACGATCTTTCCTCTCGGGATTTCCTGGGAAAGCTGGTCGAGGCTCTCGACGCCGACGACGCAAAGTTGCTCGCCGCCTGCTCGACAAAGAGCTTCAACGCCAAAGGCTTCAAGCTGAAGAATCCAGCAGCCAACATATTCAGGTTTCAGGAGTCGTATGCAAAGGGTCGCGTACCACGCAACCTGACATTTCCGTCCGAGTGGATCTACGGCATGTTTAGATCGCGGTCAGTCGATATATTGATGGCGCGTTGGTACGAACTAGGCAATCCTTGGGGCTTCGCCTCCTACGTCCTGTCGGAATTTGTCGTTCGCGATCTGGTCGCCTATGTCCCTGGCCCCACCCTGGACTTCAGGGAAGGATCGGGTTCCGAGGAAAAGTATGGGGCGAAGGGGTTTCGTGATAGGCTTTCCCAACGACTGACATACACCCTTGGCTGCTACCGCCTGGTCGACAAACTGCCACCGGCGGGTCTTTTGACGAAAGCGAAGTTTTTCAGGATGTGCTGGAACGATGCACGGCGGAAAACGCGCTATAAGCTGCTTTGGATATTCTAGGAGTCCTGTGTCTTTCTCATGAACTACCCATTTCCCTCCGGCGCGCCGGATCTTGCGCGCTCCTTCCTCGATCGTCTCCGGACGGACTATGACACATTTCGGGTAACTCGCCGCGAGAGACGCAATCGAGCTGATGTGACCATCCAGCCGGTTCGCGAGGTCAAGTCGCTCACGTCAGCAGATGTGCCTCTTATTTTCGTCACGCATAACGATGTTGTTCTTCTTAACGCATTCATTCAACACTATCGCCAACTGGGCGTGACACGGTTCATCTGCGTTGACGACGTCTCGACTGACGGTACAAGAGAGGCTCTCTTGAATGAACCGGACGTTGATGTTTGGACCTCGCCCGTGAGATTTGGCCAAGCAAGGCGGGGCCGAAATTGGAGGGAAGGCCTGTTCTCCAAGTATGGCCTCGATCGGTGGTATGTGAACGTCGATTCCGATGAATTCCTCGTCTACGACGATTGTTTCAACCAACCATTACCAGCCCTTATCCGCATGCTGGAAGCGCAAAATCTCAAGCGGATGGCGGCGCCGATGTTGGATATGTATCCCAAGCTGAGTGAAGTCGGCGCGAAGTCTACGTCCATCGACAAGCCGTGGCAGTTCTCGCGCTACTTCGATGGCGACAGTTATGTTTCAACGCTCAAAAAGCGAGGCGTCAGTGTCAGGGGCGGGCCGCGGGGACGGAAGTTCGGAGAGGGCAACGAACTTATCAAGTATCCCTTGATCTTCTGGGACCGAACATGCCTCTTCGGAAGCAGCCTCCACCAGCCGTTACCTTATGGGCGCAACTTCCCGTCTGTCTGGGGCGTTATTTTGCATTTCAAGTTCTTCACCAATTACAAGACAAAGATCACCGAGGCGGCTGAGGGAAAACAGCACTACAACTCTTCCGAACACTACCAGAAGATGATGGATGTGCTTCATCGCGAAGGGGAAATAGATTTCAGCTACGATCAGTCAATTCGCTATGAAGGGCCACAGCAACTGATCGATCACGGCTTCATGACGAAGATCGACTTTCCACAGGGACGCTAGCTGTGTGAAGCCCGGAGTAGCTGTCTCTCCGGGCTTGCTCTCGTCAATGCCAGGTTTGATGGCCGGTACCAATCGTCGATATCACGCCGCGCGCGATGCCGCAGCGCTCCTGGATTTTGCCCTCCAACTGATCGTGCTTCCCGGCAATCTGATCAAGATCATCGTCGGTGAGTTTGCCCCACTGCTCCCGCAGCGACACATGCGCTACGACGAACGGAACGACGCTCCTCCCCGAGCCACTCGCTTTATGTAGCGAGGATCGGCGCTATAGCTTCGGCCGTTCGTTGACTTTTGAATCCATCAAAGGCGCGAGGATCGTTTCGATCGTTGCGATGCGTTCCTTGCGCCGCTCGAGCCTTTTGTTGCGGCCCCTCTTCTCGTGGGCCGTGGCCTGCCGGCTTGCCTGCAGTTGCTCGATATAAACGGCATCGGCCTTTGTGTTTGAAAGCCGGTCGAAGATCCAACAAAACGAAGAGGGAAGCTCGCCGACCTGATATTGCGGGCTGTCGGTTGCGCGATCGTCATCAAGAATTTCTTGGAGGACAACTTGATCCCATATGTCGGGATCCTGGTCGCACCGTTCTTTCCACACTTCCAACAGGCGCAGCGTCGCCGGAGTGTCATGCAGCAGGATGGTTGCTGAAATCAACCGGTCCGCTTCTCGATAGACCGCCAGATCGCAGTTGTAGGTCGCCAAAGCCGGCCAAGGATCTCGGTGAAACACTGCGTCCACGTCTACATAAAGCAATGGGCCGCGATGGTTCCTACGCGCCTCGAGGAGAAAGGTGGGCTTCAGCGCTGCGTTGCGGACCCAACTGCCGGTACTGTCCACCGCAGTTGTGTGAACGGGCAACCCAAGGCGTTGGGCGGATGCTACCATCCGTGCGGCCTCATGCTCATAGAACGAATTTGACGTATAGAAGCCGACAATTTCCCCATGCATGGCCGGGGATATAATGATCTGCGAATCGATCGGGAACGGTACAATATGATCACGATACTTGGATTTGGACGCGCTAAATAAATCGATGAATCGATAAAGTAAATTGGAACTCATTTTTGTGGGGATCCATTAAACTTGGAGGAGGGCCTGCAAATGCCCGGCTACCTTGATCGCGCGATGCTCGCAAGGCAAATTTTCTTGATCAAAAGAACCCCGCAACCATTGTGAGGGCTATGTAACGCCTTTGCCACGCAGTGTCTTTTCCTGGAGCAATCAACCAGACAGCACCTGCCAGCTCTCCCGCAAGTGAAGGACTGGTTGACCCCGCGGCAACCTTGCCACCCATTCGACGACGAAGATGGACTGTTCCCTTCTAGGACCTCAGTCCGAGGATACAAGGACTTTGGTCCTAAACAATGGAACGACAGGAACTCTTGGATGTTCCGACCGTTAATTGCGCGGAGGAGTCCGATCTGCTGGCCTCCCCGATCAACAGGCGGAGGCGACGCACTTGCGAAACGGCCCGGTTCTATCCTCGCTTCTCATGTCTCCTGCCGCCGCATTCGGGCAGTCGACGGATCTTGAAGCAACCTGTCGATCAGTCGCCAAAGGCCTTTTCATGATGGAGAAGCTTGCCGTCGGAACTGTTCAGTCCTTTCCGGAACTGAAGCCGCCGGGCATGAGGATGACCTATTCCACTCGACAAGCTACTGCGCCCGCCGACCTGACCGACACATTCGAATGCGAGTTCGACAAGACCGACAAGCCGCATCACCTCGTGAGGTTCTGCGTATCCAGCACGTGCTATTTGCCGAACGAGGCCGACGGCGACCGGAAGCGCCGTTTTGACGAGGCGCGAATTCTGCTGGAGCGGTCAGAAAAATGACGCTCCGGCTAGCTCGGAGGAAAGAAGGCATGACCGCGGGCCAACGAGAATGGATCAATGAACACGACGATCAGCCGGCCGCAGTCCTCCTGCATGCGGTGAAGATCGCGTTCAAGGCGCACGCGGAACAGACCGACAAAGCCGGCGGGCCGTATTTCCTACATTGCAAACGAGTGGCGGATGCTGTCGAGGGTGAAGAGGAGCGCGTTGTCGCGTTCCTGCATGACGTTGTCGAAAAAGGACCTGGTTGGACTCTGGATCGCTTGCGGGACGAAGGTTTCAGTTCGGCGGTCATCGAGGCTATCGACGCACTGACCAGACGACCCAAGGAAGGTGATGACGAGTTCGTCATGCGGGCCCTGAGAAACGCGCTCGCCCGTCCGGTCAAGGTCGCCGATCTCAAGGACAATCTCGCGCAGGCCGAGAAGATTGGATCGGACCCAGGCAAGTATGAGAAAGGACTGAAAATCGTCGCGCAAATGTACAATCATCCCGCCGGAACCTGATCAATCGGCGGTGGTGACACGAGTCTCGTGACTGGGTGACTGGCTCCAGTTGGATCGCACCAAATCGTGCTGTCCGCAAGCGGGCAGTTCCAAGCATCATTAGACCGCTGAGCGCCGCCAATACCGGACCTAGGCTCGCCTGCAATGGATGACCGAACTGGGCCCGTGAGCGGACGAGCGTCTTGCGGTCAAACTTGTGGGAAAGCGGCCGTTCAAATGGGAAACTCTAGGCGCGGATTTGCGCGAGTCGGTATTCTCCGCACCCGAGAGTGAACATGCAAAAGCTATGCGGCACGGGCCGCAGCTTGCGCTATCAATGCTTCGTCCTTGGTCACGCCCCCTTTGAAAGCGTCTCTGGTTACCAGTTTTCCGACATAGTCGATAAACGCCTGGCGCGGCTCCAGCGTCTGGAGACCAAGGCCCCAGCCAATATGGGAGCCGACGTAGATATCCGCGGCGGTGAACCTGTCTCCCGCAATGAAGGGATGTGCCTGGACCGCGCGCTCCAATTCACGCAGCGTCCGCTCATAGCTGCCATAACCGAAGAAAAACTCCTGCTCCGGCGCCGGCACGAATTTGGCGCGATGATTGGTGACGGCCTGTTCGATAGGACCGGCGGCGAAAAACATCCAGCGATAATAGTCGGCGCGCTCTTCCGGAGTAGGCGCAAGGCCGGCTTTCGGAAAGGTCTCCGCGAGGTATGCGATGATCGCGGCGCTCTCGGTCACGGTGCGGCCATCGTGCACGATCGCGGGCACCTTGCCCATTGGATTGACCTCAGTGAAGAATCGGACCCGCTCGTCATTGGGATCGCTGGACACCGGCCGTTCAAGAGCCGCACCACCCCACTCATCAAAGGCGCTGGTCTTTTGATAGTCGATGACTACTGTCTCGTAAGGCTGGCCTACCTCCTCCAGCATCCAGCGCACAATACGCCCGCGCGAGTTCGGATTGGTGTAAAATTTGAGTGTCATGTTCAATCTCCTGATGGATGGGCGATGCCGGGTTCTGCATCGGCGCCTCAGGAGCAGAAAATAAGGACGGAGGGCGCCCATGCACTAGCAGACGGCGCCAGTAGACTTGTGAAAGGCGCCAAATGCAGTGCTGTATTCGCCAGACACTGTGACCACTGCCTCCGTCCCCGAGAGTCAGACATGCATCAAAGAGGTAGTTGCCGGTGCGCGATCTGGGTGGTGGCGATATGCCCTGCGCGACAAGCTGTGCCTGTGGATCGCTTCGCCATCTGTGATCTCCAACTGAAGCTAACGAAATAGCCATGACCAAAGTGCCTTCTGACCGATGCAAATTGCCGAGGCCATTCTGGCAGTCGCTAGAACAACTGGGACTGCGGCCTTCGGCGGTCCTGCGACTGGCCAGGCTTCCTGCGACGCTCCATCTCGACAGCTCCGCCATCATTAGCACCCCGCAGCTTTTCGCGATCTGGAAAGCCATCGAGGCGCTCTCCGAAGACCCGGCCTTCAGCATCAGGATGGTGAGTGAGACCGGCACCGCCAATCACAAACTTGCATTTCTGGTGGCGTCCTACGCTGCCGACTTTCGAGACGGCATGGCGCGGATCGCCCGCTTCAACCGCCTGTGCAGCCCTGACCGCCTTTGTTTCGAGGAGCGCGACGGCAAAGTGTTTGTGACGATCGAGTGGCCTGCGGGCACAGAACCGGAGCCGCCCCTGTCGGTAGACGCAAGCTTTGCCCTTTTGCTGGAACTCGGCCGACGCGGCACTGGCCGTCACCTGCGGCCAATCTCGCTGGAGGTGCGGCGGCCAAAGCCGGGATCGGACAGGCATGGCATTTTCTTCGACTGCCCGATCCATTTCGCTGCAAAACGCGATCACATGGTGCTGAATGCGGCGGATCTCGACCTGCCATTTCCCGGGCATAACCCCGAACTGCTCAAGATGCTGACCCCGGCGCTAGCGAACGCCGTGCGCGAGATTGAGGCGCAGGCGACACTCGGTGAACTGGTGAAAGGAGCATTGAAGCGCGCCATGGCCAGCGGCCGCCCGGATATTGCAGCCGTGGCGCACGCACTGGGGTTGAGCGAACGCACCCTGCAGCGGCGAATTAACGAGGAAGGCACGACATTCCGTACGCTTCTGACCGAAGCTAGACAGGAACTCGGTGCCCAGCTTCTCTCCGATCCCTCGATTGACACGGAAGAAGTGGCCTACCTGCTCGGATACCAGGACGCCAACTCGTTCTATCGTGCGTTCCGTGAGTGGGAAAACATGACGCCCGGCCACTGGCGTCGGATCATGTCTCCGTCGGCATGACTGCTTCCGGCGGCGTTTAAATAGAGCTCCACGACCGGGTTGAAGGCGCGTTGCGGACAACCCGGGTTTCGGCCCAGCCGGCGCGTACTTGACCCTCGCTTTCCTAATCTGAGGGTCACGCGTTCGAATCGCGTCGGGATCACCAATCTTTTCAAATAGATAAAGCGCATCTTTGGCCCGTATTCGTGCGCTGCAAATTCCGAGGCAATCCGCCCCCTGATTCCGAAATGATGTCGCCCCCCGGTTCCGAGAATTAGTCGCCCCCTGATTCCGAGATGATGCCGCCCCCGTTGGACGGCATCTGGCGTGGGTGTTCTGCTGGTGTGAAGTTTCTTCCTTCGACTGTGACGAGGAAGGAACGGGATGCCTGCGGAGAGACTGGAGATGCGGCGTGTCCGCAAGATATTGAGATATCGCTTCGAGCAAGGACTTGGCCACAAGTCGATTGCGGTGCGGGTTGGGGCTGCGCCCTCAACGGTGCGCGAGACGCTACGACGTGCGGCAGTTGCCGGGCTGACGTGGCCTCTGGGTGACGACGTCAGCGACGCAGTTCTGGAAGCGGCGCTTTACAAAGTGGCCGGGACAAAGACGGGGCACCGTCGCGCCCCTGAGCCGGACTGGGCGCAAGTCCATCGCGAGCTGAAGCGCAAGCATGTGACGTTGCAGATCCTCTGGGACGAATACATCAGCCGTCATCCTGATGGATATCGCTACAGTCGCTACTGTGACCTTTACCGCGGCTGGGCGCTGAAGCTGCCGGACGATGCGGCAGGATCATGCGGCCGGCGACAAGCTGTTTCACGATGCCTTGGGTTTCCATGTATACCGCCGCCCATGAGCCCGATCGCCAGGGAGGCATCCTTGGCTTCTAACGAAGACGCCAAGCGTCTCTCCGCGATACGTGCACGCTATGCCGAGGCCAGCACCAACTGGCAGCTAGGCAGCACCGGCACTGAGCTGATCGCCGTCATCGTGCCGAACACAAAGCCGGTCCACGTGGCGCAGTTGACCGTCGAGTGTGGCTACGTTGACCGCGACTTCCTGCTTCATGCCCATGACGATATACGTTTTCTCCTTGGACTGCTCCAGGATGCATTCAGTGAGATCCGGCGCTGGAAGCCTCGCCAGCAGCAACAGGCAGAGCATGTGCGTAAGAACGCCAATTACGCGGCCGAATGTGCGATGAGATCGAACGATCAGGTGTTCCGGCGCTTCCTGCTCGAAAAGAAGGGCGCGACCGAATTCAGCGACGCCGTCCGCGTGGACTCCCATGTTCGATACCTTCTGAAAATCGATAGTCGCAACGAATTGAACACCGACGCCGGCGCCCGTAACCGGTGGTTAGAGCTTCGCGCCGAATTTGATGCATGGACAGGAAGGTAAGCGATGGGACGTCGAGCCGTCATCAGGTCTACCGACATCACTACAACACTTGCTGCCCTCAAAGCGGCAGGAATTGTTCCGCTGGCAATGGACACATTGCCAGATGGTGGCATGAGGTGGCATTTTACGCCTCCGGGACAACCTGATGAGAGCGAGCTCGATCGGGAATTGAGGGAATTCGAAGAGCGTCATGGTCGAAATCGAGCTTAAGGGTATCCATACGGTAAAGTCGAAGGGCCGTGTCTACTATTATGCCTGGCGAGGCGCCCTGCCCTCAAAGGCTTTCCGGGCTCCTTCGAATTCATGAAATCCTACAACGAGGCAATCGCCGACAGACGGACGCCGGACGAAGGCAAATTCCTGTCGGTGATCACTCACTACAAGACCCACGAGTACGGAAAGCTCGCCGCTTCAACGAGGCGCGTTTGGTCACCATGGCTCGACCGGATAACAGAGCGCTTTGGCGGGCTTAGCATCGCGCAGTTTAATCGGCCCGAAAAAATCCGCCCTCACATCATTCGGTGGCGCAGAGAGTATTCCGAGACACCGCGAACGGCAGATTTCGCGCTGCAGGTTCTCTCACGGCTGCTATCTCATGCCGTCGATCCCATGGGTAAGATCGCTTCGAATCCGTGCGAAGGTATTAAACACCTATACAGTCAATCCAGGGCGGAAATCATTTGGACGGCCGACGACATCGCGCGGCTTAAAACCGAAGCCTCTGTCGAGGTTGCCCTTGCCGTTGACCTTGCGGCACATACCGGTCTGAGAGCGGGCGACTTGGTCCGATTGGCATGGTCGCACGTGGGGCGGGATGCCATTGTGATATCTACGGGCAAAAGCAGGCACCGCAAAGAAGCGGTCATTCCCCGCTACGATGCCCTCAATGAACTTCTAGACCGAATTCCGAAGCGCTCGCCCATCATTCTCACCAACAGCCGCAAGCGGCCTTGGACGCAAGACGGCCTCGCCAGCTCATTTTGGACCGCCAAGGTCGAGGCGCGGATGCAGGAGCGCGATCTGCACTTCCATGACCTGCGCGGCACAGCTGCGACCAACTTCTACACCGCCGGACTGTCAATCCGCGTCATAGCGGAAATCATGGGCTGGGAAGAAGACCAAGTGGAGAAGATTATTCGCCGTTATGTCAGCCGCGGGGCGGCGACACGCGAGGCAATTCGTCAGCTTAAAGAGGCGCGCGAACATAAAAAAATCGGATCGAAAAGCACGAACGACGAACAGGCGCTGTAAAACTGCCTGTAAAACCACGGTTTGTTCCGCGGTCGAAATCCTTATCTAACTTGTTGAAAGGTTGCTGGAGCGGGTGAAGGGAATCAATTTTGATCGTTATCTTGATGATTTATATAGATAACTACAAATAGTCATTTCCAAATACCGTAATTCATACCGCTCTCGCCCCCTATGTGGCGAAATGAACGCCCCTGGACGCCAATATCCATGACCCACGGACGACAACCTTGCAGGTGTTAAATAAGGTCCCTAAGCTCACAGCCCAGCTCGATGTCCGCAGATATTCCCAAAACTACCATTGCTCACAGAGGATAGAATGCAAGGTCAAGAGGCCCTCCCTCCGCAGCGCAAATGGCCCCTGCACTCTGATGAACAGTTCCAAAGTTTAGAAGCGACGCTGATCGAAACCACTTTCGATTTCTTACGCAAAGAATACGCCTCTCGCGACCAAGCTATCGCGGAGCGTCTTAGTGATCCAGCAATCGTCAATCGCGGAGAAATGCTCTTAAAGAATATTCTTGTGATGGTGCGCAGCATGACAGCGCAGGTAGACGGCGATGACACGCGAGTCGTCAGAGCAGAAGCCAAATCCGCATTACTGCAGCTAGAGAATATAGCAAAGTCACTAGATGAAATACCTGAGCACGTACAAGAGCGTTTCATGCACTACACGCGCCGCGTCGAGGGTCGCTTCTTTTCTACGGACGTATACAACTCCCTTTGGGAAGCTATCGTCTTTTTTAAGCGACAGTCTCGAGGGCAACGAGGGAGAGCAGCGGATTTAGTACTGCATATCGCGGCTGCAGAATGCATCACCGCGGTCGAGCACTTTCTCGGGCGGGCGCTATCGCGCTACTTTGAGGAGAACGATGCTAAATCAGCATTTCTCAATCCGGACTGCGCCCTCTGTGAAATAATTATTCGTCTCATTAATCCAAACCTGAGGCACTCGGAAATAAAGTCAGCGCTCAAGACGCACTATGCAAAGGCCCGACCGTCGACCGCAAAACCAGTCCACAAAAAGGCGCCCAGTTGGCCCTAATTTTGCGGATTGAGTGCTTGTAGCGCTTAGCTTCAAAGTAGTTATTAAAGATGACGCATTTCAACTGAAGGAAGCGTCATGAAAGACACCACATTTCCTAAGATTGGCTTTGTTCGCCTTTCGCAGATTCTCGGTCCAACTGGCCCCATCCCCGTTAGCAGATCCCTATTTCTGCAAAAGGTTCGTGACAAAGAGTGGCCGCAGCCAGTTCGGATTTCTGCTCGAGTAACGTGTTGGCGGGCTCAGGACATTCTTGACCTTGTTGATCGCTTGCCCGGCGAGATCACGTCCCGCTCAATGACAGACAGCGCCCCCCGTCCGTGCTTGGCCGACGGTTCTTGTCCTTCCGGATCCCCGCCGAACCGTTACCGACTCGTGTCCAAAATTGAGCGCGGGGAGGTGTAGGATGCGACATAAAATGAAGCGGCAACGGACCCTAGAAGCCAACCCATCCCGCACAACTGGAAACTCCGCCGTCGATGATCATGCCGCGTCGCCGCCTGAGAATGCGCAGGATGTGAAAGACGCTCTGAAAGTGCTGGAGCGACAAGGGGTGCTGACCGCACTGCGCGGGGCCAAGGAAGGAATTGAGGACCTTCTGCAAAACACCGATCAGGCCCTGTCTGTCAAACTGGCTGTTGTGTATGGAGCCGGTCTCATTGTCGAAGAAGACGATGACGAGTGGAACGCTCTTTGCGGTGCGACGGAGTGGGTCAAGCATCCTAAGGTCAAGCCCAATCGCGCGGATGCTTTAAGAGCAGTCTTACGTTTGGCTGTCGGCTTTGACGGAAGGAAGGCGGACAGTACGGTTCACCGGTACTACGGTCCCGGTAGGGACGATGGTTACCCATCGCCCCCCGGCCAGATCCGTACGTGCGGCACTACCGCATACGGCTCCTATCGGATGTTGTGACGGTG